>JAGYOK010000033.1 GCA_018399685.1 Alphaproteobacteria bacterium
TAAGGTAAATTCCTTGTCCCCCTGTGCCCGATGACACCCATACCGGAGACGTAAGCTTATCCGGTGAACACGCCTCCCCCGCACTTTGAGCGTGGGCGGTTGTTGGTGTTATCGTCATCGCGAGAGTAAGCATAACCATCCCCACCAAAAATCTCCACCTAAGGGGGGAGGAAATAATGGACATTACGCGCAACGGCAACCCACAAAAAAACAGACCAGAAACCAGCCTGCGCAAAAACGGGGAAATACTGTCAAAGATAGATACTTTACAAGGGCTTAAAAGTACCCCCCCCCCATAATTATGGAGAATATTATTATGTGTTTTATGCTCCACAGCGTCCTCCTGCTTTTTGTATTCTCAAATTACGATTACTATCTCTTATGCTACAAAGAAACAAAAAAAGAAAGAGGTAAGGAAAGTTTGTTAATAATTTTTATCATCTTCCAAAAGATGTGTTACTTATGAATATATAGACATCCACGTATTATGTTCCACATGTGATGTGGCGACACTATTGCAGACAGTCTTTTTATGCAAAGTACTACAGCTAATAATAAAATCACCAATTCGCGTGCTCAAATTACGCTATTTACACAATCTCTATGACAGAACCGCAAAGTTTTTGATCAGGAAATTCTTTTACTGCAATAAAACACTAATATAACAGCGCACAAAAACCTCCCCCACATTTTGTGCACAACCTAAAAACCCCTTCCGCGCTCCCCATTTAGCAAAGCGGAAGGGTTAATCTTTTTCACCAAAAATACTGCCCCAGATATTCGCCATTAACCCACATTTTGATGTAGCTTGGCTTCTGGCGACGCTTTGCCGGGTAGTAGTAATGGCATCGATCTCCGTTATGGCTAATATTCAACCCTTTCTTATATGAGCAAGGAAGCTTATTGTGGTTATCGCTTATACAACGTGCCCAACCCCCTGCTTCCGGGTCAATTTTAACCTTTAGTTTAAACCCATCTTCACAAGGATAATACTTTTCATATCCAAGCTGATAATGCCCTTTAGATTTTTCTCCGTTTGGCCCTGTTGTGCAAGATGATAAATCCGGCAATGGCGGCCTCCTTTTTTTGAGGCGGTACTTAAATTCCCCATAAGCTCCTGCGCATCCTTGAGGAAATCCTGCTGGCAAACATAGCCAGATTGCGCAGGCATCCTGAGATTCAGCCCTTACAGGATCAGTTACAAAAATAAGTGAAATCAGTAAAACACTAAAAATAACCACGCTTAACTCCTAAAAAATATTCATATATTAGTTTTTAATAACTTGACTCTGTTTATAAACCTATATATGCGTATTAAGCAACTATTGTTTACTATTAAATACCGGCTTTAAAAAAGCTGGATGAACATGGAGCTTAAGTAAAAAAATGCTGCGTAATATTATTGTTTTTTCTGCGTTTATTGCATTATTGTTTTTTAGTGAATCCGCCTTTGCGCAAAGCGCATTGTTTGATTCCGGCACAAATTTTCTTCAGGCATTACAGGATCTCTTAACAAATACATGGGCGCGTATCATCGCGATCATTGCCGTTGTTTGTCTTGGAATACTCTGGATGACAGGCCGTATGCCGTGGTATACGGCGGGTTCTGTCATAACGGGCATAATCCTTGTTTTCGGCGCTCCGGCAATAGTCGATAGTGTGGCCTCCTCTATTTAAAGGATCAAAGAATTATGGAGCCTGAAGAGCAGATCGATGTAGATCCACTTTTTATTGGAATGACGCGCCCACCGATTGTTATGGGCGTTCCGATGGAGTTTTTCGGTATTAACTTCATTGTATTTGGGATTGGTATGATCGCTTTTCTTTCGCTCTTGGGCAAAGTCTTATTCTTTTTATGTGTTTGTCTTCCCTTTCATGTGCTGGGCTACATCGCCACAGAAAAAGAGCCGCACTGGATGAATATTTATCTAACCAGAATAACCAGATGCGGGTTCATACAAAATAAAGGGTATTGGAAAGCTAACAGTTACCAACCTTAGACGTGATAAGAAAGTTAATCAGTGCTTGTTGCTGCAAAAAAATCGGAAATGAAATTTGGCAAGATTGCTAGCAGAGAGCTTTGCGTAAGCAATTTTGTGCCTTATAGCAACCATGTTGATGATACAACGATTAAAACAAAATCCGGCCATTTATTAAAAGTGATCAAACTTGAAGGCATTCCTTTTGAGACGGCTGATCTAGTAGATTTAGATGCCCGGAAGAACATCCGCTCTACCTTGTTACACGGCTTATCAAACTCCCGCTTTGCTGTGTATCATCACATTATAAGAAGGCGCGTTGATGATTTTTTACAAGACAGCTTTGAAAACAGTTGGTGCAAAGATCTAGATGAGGCCTATCAAGCCAAACTGGCAAAGAAAAAGATGTTTGCCAATGAGCAATATCTTACGATTGTGCGCCGCCCTGCACAAAGCCATGTTGGTTTAATCGCAGAAATTACCCAGGGTCTTTTTTCAAAGGTTGATAAAAATATTGCATCTGCGCGCCAGTCAGAAAATCTTAAAGCCTTAAATGATGCTGTTTCAAACATCTTAACAACACTTAGTGCATATAAGCCGCGACTTTTGGGAATAAAAGAAACTGAAAGTGGCGTATATTCACAAATATTAAGTTTCCTGTCTTATCTTATAAATCTACAAAAATCAGATATTCGTTTACCTGAGATGTCTTTGGCTAAGTATTTGCCGCAAAAACGGATTTCTTTTGGCCCGGAGAGTTTTGAGGTAAGGGGCGCCGTATCACATGATATTAAGCTAGGTGCAGTTTTATCGGTAAAAGAATACGCCAACACCACGGCTTCGGGTATGCTTGATGGCTTATTACGTTTGCCTCATGAGTTTATCGTTACACAAAGCTTTGGTTTTGTTGATCGGCAAACCTCCTTAAATGCCATGAATGAAGCCGAGCGCAAAATGATTGCTGCGCAGCAAGGTTCGGAGAGCCTTATTGCTGATATTCAAGAAGCCAGGGATGATCTAACTTCCGGTCGTTCTTCTTTTGGTGAACATCATCTTAGCGTAACGCTTTTTAGCGCTTCAAGAAAAGTGCTCGATCAAGCCATAAGTGATTGCACTGGAGCTTTTATAAACCT
This sequence comes from Alphaproteobacteria bacterium, assembly GCA_018399685.1. Classification (GTDB taxonomy): domain Bacteria; phylum Pseudomonadota; class Alphaproteobacteria; order Micavibrionales; family Micavibrionaceae; genus UBA1672. Next base: position 3,113 of record JAGYOK010000033.1, read on the forward strand.
TGGAATTGTAAGCGTCCGGGAAGATATTAATCTCGAACCTGCATTTTGGGCCAATCTCCCTGGAAATTTTAGTTATATAGCCCGTCGCTCGATTATTTCCGATAAGAATTTTGCGGGATTTGCCAGTTTGCACACTTTCCCTGCGGGTAGTAAATGCGATAACCATTGGGGTAAAGCCATAACAAAGTTAGAAACAACCTCGGGAACTCCTTATTGGTTTAATTTTCATGAAAGAGATGTTGGCAATTTCACGCTTATTGGCCCTACCGGAACCGGAAAGACTGTTTTGCTGACTTTTCTTTTAGCGCAAGCGCAGAGATTAAATCCAAAATCCGTGTATTTTGATAAGGATCGCGGCGCTGAGATTTTTATTCGGGCTATAGGTGGAGATTATACAATTGTCCGCGCTGGCCATCCCACCGGCCTTAATCCCCTCCTCCTTCCTGATACGCCGGAAAACAGGAGTTTTTTACGTGACTGGCTAAAGCTTTTAATAACAAGCGATGAAGGAAATTCCCTTAGCCCGTATGAAACCGAAATCATAACCGATGCTATTAATGCAAATTTTGAAGCTGACATTGCGCATCGGCGCCTTGCTCATATGGCAGAATTGTTGTCGGGCTATAGAACCCGTAACGGTGTGGGTTTATCGCATCGCATAGCACGTTGGCATAGCGATGGAGAACTGTCATGGCTATTTGATAATGCAAATGACACGTTAGCCTTAAATAACCGCGTGATTGGTTTTGATTTGACATCAATTCTGGATGATCCTAAATGCCGTGCACCCTGGCTTATGTACATCTTCCATCGTGTAAACGGCCTTTTAGATGGTCAAAAAACTATCTTGATGCTCGATGAAGGCTGGAAAATGCTTGATGATCTGGTGTTTTCGGCTCGTATCAAAGACTGGATGAAAACCATACGCAAACAAAACGGTATTTTAGGTTTTGCCACGCAATCTGCGCGTGACGCGCTTAACTCCTGCGTTGGCGATACCATTATTGAGCAATCCCCCACCCAAATCTTTCTTCCCAATGCCAAGGCCAGCGAAGAAGATTATTGCAAAGGATTTGGTCTTACAAAACGCGAGTTGAAAATAATTCGTGAACTGGTTCCGGAATCCCGCTGCTTTCTTATCCGGCATGCAACAGATTCAGTTATCGCCCGTCTGGATTTATCAGGCATGGATTCCTTTATTTCCGTACTTTCCGGACGGACTGAAACCGTCACCCTTCTTGAAGATATAATAAAAAAACACGGTACAAAGCCTAATGACTGGCTCAAGGCTTTTGAAAGGAAGGTTGCCGCATGAAAAAAACAACAATTATTGTTTTTGTGTTTCTCGCGCAATCCTTGGGAAATAATGGTTTTGCACAAGGCATTCCTGTTTATGATGCTGCTGGTTATGCCCAGCTTGTCACGCAGCTCAACCAGATGAGCAAAGACTATCAAAAACAACTAGAGCACCTTGACGAAGCCATAAAACAATCAAACGCAATAACCGGTCCCAGAAACATGGGAGATTTTGCAAATAGTGCTTTAGAAAAACAGCTTCGCGAATATCTACCCAATAGCTGGGAAGAAACCCTGAACATAATGAACGCCAGTTCTTTGCCTTCCGGAGCTTATGGAACACAGAGCCTTTATAGTGAACTGAATAACGAATACGAACCCATCTCAGGCGCTGAAATTATGTCAGACGAGCCGGATGGCTACATGGCAAAAGCTCTTGATAAAAAATCCGGCACCACTTATGCAGCAATGGCTGCAAGCCAGCGAGCTTACGACAATATTGCAAGCAGAATGCAAACCTATGAAACCCTGCTGCAAGAGCTAAATGATACGCAGGATCTAAAATCCTCTATTGACCTGCAAGCAAGGATTTCTGCTGAAAACGGCTTTATTTTAAGCGAGATTATGCGTCTGCAAACTATACAGATGCAGCAAACAGCTTCCAATGACAATGAGCAGATTATGAATTACCGGCGCTCAAGCATCGCAAATCGTTATGATGCAGCAAAAGCTAAAAAAGCCATGGAAATGGAATAATATTAAGATGATTGAAGTTCTAATAAATCAGGTTGATGCTTTGGTTTTGGTTTTTGTCCAAAACGCCTTTGGCAATCTTATGCCTATTGTGCAGGTTCTTTGGCGCATGATGTTTATCGTTTTTATTGCGGTCTTTGGTTATAAGATAATTATTAGCGGACGGTTTAAGGCCCCGGATCTGATTGTAAATTGTATCAAGATTATTGTTCTGCTTTGCGTGGCAACCCAGTGGGATACTTTCTATTTATTAATTTATGCGATGGTTACAGATCTTCCTTCCGATATCTCCGGACAGATTATGCAAGGTGTAGCAAGTTCTCTTCCATCTTCTGCGCCGACAGATACTTTTTCTGCCAATGCCGCGCTTTCTTTGTTTTACGACCGTTCCATGGGAGTTTCAGCAAAGCTGTTACAAGGCGCCGGATGGGGTAATTTTGGTCTTTATTTCTATGCCTCCATAATATGGCTTGGCTCAATCGCCTTCACCGGCTATGCCGCCATGCTAATTATACTGGCCAAGATTGCTGTAGCCCTTTTACTGGCTGCTGGCCCAATTTTTATTCTTTTGCTTATTTTTACTAATACCAGAGGACTTTTTGAAGGTTGGTTAAGAACTTTGCTCAATTATGCGATTATACCAATCTTTGTTTATGCATTGCTCTCGCTCTTGCTGACATTGACTGAAAGCCCGCTTAAGGCGATGGAAGATAATATTGGTGCAGATGGGCCGGTTATTACTTATATCGCCCCCTTCCTGTTTATTTCCTGGGTTTCTGTCATGTTGCTGGCGCAAATCATGAATATTTCTGCTTCGATTACCGGTGGATTATCCCTTTCTACTTTTGGTGCGGGCATGTGGTTCGCGCGTACCGCAAAGAAATTACCCAGTGCAACTCTGAAAACCGGAATCTGGGGAGCCAGTGGCATGAAACATCCAACAAAAACATATGACGCCACAAAACAACGTGTTGTGAAATATGTTCAAAAAATCAGGGGTTTTTAAGAATAGATGAGCACAAAACAAGACAGAACCGAGTATTACAATAAAGCCTCAACATGGGATCAGGAGATCATTGCCGGTGCCTTACATTCAAGAAACCGGGCATGGCTTGTTACCGGTGCGAGCATGATGATTTCTGTTTTGTCTCTTTTAACCTTGCTTTTCATTCTCCCCTTAAAAACATTTGAGCCATATGTTGTGAGTGTTGATAAAAACACTGGTTATCTGGAGGTTGCAAAGGGGCTGAGTAGTGGAACCCTCAGTGAGGATCAGGCCATAACGGAGAGCAATCTGGTTAGATATGTTTCTCTTCGCGAGCAATACAACCCGGCTATATTGAAAGAAAACTACGACATAATCGCTCTAATGTCTGGAGACTCTGCACTAAAGCAATGGCAGCAACACTGGTCGGCACAAAACCCGGATAATCCGAGTAAAATACTAGGAAAAGAAAAGAGCATAGACGTTAAAATCAAGTCCGTTTCTTTTTTGAACGATAAAACGGCCTCTGTTCGTTTCCTTAAAGAAACTAACGAAAAAACCAGCATTAAGATTAGCCACTGGAACGCTATTTTGCATTTCCATTATTCGCAAAAACCCATGCGAATGGCTGATCGATTTTCTAATCCCCTGGGGTTTCAGGTGATTAATTACCGCGTAAATCCAGAAAGTTTGGAGACTATAAAATGAAACTAAAATATTTATTCAATAAACAGCTATTACAATTAGGCGCCTTATTATTAATGGTATTTATCACTATTCCTGCTTATGCCGGCAAGGATCCGAAGGGCAGCGCAACTGATGCCAGGGTGAAAACTTTTAACTTTTCAGAAAACGAGGTTTATGCCTTGCGTGGCCATTACGGGTTTTCGACGGTCATAGAATTTTCCTCCAAGGAACGTATTGAGAGCATTTCAATCGGAGATTCAATAGCCTGGCAGGTTGTAAAACCAAATCTCCCCAACATCTTGTTCATAAAGCCTTTAGAAAAAGACGCAAAGACCAATATGAGCGTTATAACCACAAAAAGGATTTATACCTTCGCGCTTTCAGCAAAAAAAGCAGCAAATGAAAGATCGGAAGATTTGACTTTTCGTCTTAAGTTCAACTACCCGGAAGACGCCGCAGAGCAGCTTGTTTTTATAGGGGACATATCCGCCTCGGGTTATAATCCTTTAGAAAAGGTCAGTGCTGCGGATTTAAATTTTGATTACAGTTATTCCGGATCGAAGCGCTTAAGACCAATCCGTGCCTTTGATGATGGTAAACTCACCTACTTTCAGTTTAATGAATTTGAGACACTGCCAGCTGTTTTTTCTGTTGATGACAATAAGAATGAACGCCTTGTTAATTTTAATATGCAAGGACAGTACCTCGTTGTTTCCGGCATAAACGCACGCTTTATATTTAGAGATGGCGATACGATAACCCGTATTTTTAATGAGGCTTATCCTAAAAACGATGACATAGTTACAAAACCCCAATTAGTTGGCCCGATCGAAAAAAACGAAGACGAACTTCTTGATGCCGTTCCCATGCCCGGAATCAAGCCGCACAGTAATTCTTTATTATCAAGCCTGGCCAGTTTGTTTACTAATTCCGATACAAATTCTAATTACAAACCCGCCAATTCTTTCACTTTGAATAATTAGGATTACCAATGACAGAAAATATAAACAAAACGGCTAGCCAAGACGGCACCTCACAAATCGATGATGATCGCGATATCCCTCTTGTAGCGCAAAATACAGATTATTCCAGATTAGGAATGATTGGTTTTCTGGTCGTCGGAACTATAGGTATTGTCCTTGTTGTCATGGATGCCATGAACAAAAGCCAGCCCCTGCCAATGACACAAGCCGAGGAAATCGAGTTTAAAGCCCCCCTTTTTGCAAACGAGCCGTATATTGAATCCATAGATAAACAAGCAACAAATCCTGAAAAACTGCCCACAAAAGCGAATTATGACGCGGTCTTAGCTCAGTATGAACGTCAAATACAACAAGAAGCATTGCGTTTGGCGAAAGAACAACAAAGGCTGCTTGAAAAACGCCTTTATTCAGATCAGCTAATCTATGATGGTGCATCAACATCCTTTACTTCAAATACTGAGCCTTATTCCTCGAGCGCTTCTCCTACCGGTACTTTTTTTGATGATGGTGATAATAATATAAAATTTGCCAATCAATCTGCGGGAACAGATGTTCAAAGTGCAAAAGCCCAAAAATTACAAAATCTGAATACACTGATCCCTCAAGGTACAATGATTGACGGGATATTAGAAACAGCCATTCAAAGTGATCTGCCCGGAATGATCAGGGCTATTGTCAGTGAAGACGTTTACTCTTTTGATCACTCAAATCTACTCATTCCAAAGGGCTCGCGGCTAGTTGGGCGCTACAATTCTGCTCTGGTTCGAGGACAAAGCCGGGTTTTTGTAATCTGGAACAGACTTCTTAGGAATGATGGCGTGAGCATAAATATCGGATCATATGGTACGGACGATCTGGGGAGAAGCGGCCTTGAAGGTGATTTGGATACGCATTTTTTTGAGCGGTTTGGCTCCTCAATACTTTTATCCCTTATAGATGCCAGTATTCAAATTGGTGTGAACTCGGTAAATGACGAGAATACGACCAGTGTTGCTATAAACGCAGGAAATGACTTCTCAAGGGCTGCTGAAATTGCTCTTGAAAACTCGATTGGTATTAAACCCACTATAAATGTCAATCAAGGTGTTGGGATTAAGGTCTTTGTTGGTAAGGATCTGGATTTTTCGAATGTAACGGGGAATCTGCGAAAGGAATAACCCTTGAAAATACTTGATACTAACATTAGTAACTTGAGTAAAAAACATTGAAATTGATCAACCCAAATAATAGTACTGCGTTAGAATCCCTTATCCCTTTAGAAGGGCAAGTATTCTTACGGCAGTATTTGAGAATTTTTGAAGAATTCCTCTCCGATCCGGATGTTTCAGAAATTTGCGTTAACAAACCTGGTGAAGCATGGATTGAACGCATGGGTGATCCTAATATGCGACGCTATGTTAATGAAAAAATTACGGACGATATTCTATGGCGTTTGGGCAGACTGGTTGCCAATCACACAAGTCAGGAAATAGCGACAGACGCCCCTCTTTTGTCAGCCGCCTTACCTTCAGGCGAGCGCATTCAGTTTGCCATGCCACCGGTTGCCCGATACGGCGTAGCCATTTCTATCAGAAAACAGGTTATCCAGGACATGAGCCTTGATGATTATGCGAAGGCCGGAGCTTTTGAAAATACTTCTGTAATAAATCCAAAAGAAAAAAGCATTTCAAGAACCACGCTCCAAGCCCTCCTCCAGCAAAACAAATTACAGGATTTTATAAGTTTAGCCGTCAAGATGAAAAAGAACATTCTGATTTCCGGGGGAACCTCTACCGGAAAAACAACACTGCTTAATGCCATGCTTAAGGAAATAGACCCTTTAGAGCGTATCATTACTATTGAAGATACGCCTGAGGTCTGCCCTTATCATAAAAACCATTTATCCTTACTGGCCTCGAAAGGCGAACAAAGTGATTGTAAAATCACTATTCAGGAATTGCTGGAAGCAGCTTTACGATTCAGACCGGATCGTATTTTACTCGGCGAATTAAGAGGGAAAGAGGCCTATTCTTTCTTAAGAGCAATTAATACAGGGCATCCTGGAACGATTACAACAATTCATTCCGATACGCCGCGAAGTGCTTTTGAGCAAATATGTCTGATGGTTATGCAAGGTAGTAACGCCTTAACCCATGACCAGATCATGACTTACACAAAATCCATTATTGATATCGTCATCCAGCTCAAAAGAACCGGAGGACGGCGATATATTTCTGAAATCTGGTATCCAAAAAAATAAGAGAGTAAATATAGATGAAACATATAATACAAGATTATCGGCCTTTTTTTATCGCAATCGGAACGTTTTTGATTATCATTACATTCCTTTTTCTATGCTCTGCGCTTTATTTTGTGATGGCGGGTATTGATCTTTATCTTTTAAAACCCTGGTCTATCTTTGAGGTAATGTATTATTCGAATGATCCTCTTATGACATCCAGACTATGGGTTGCTTTTGGCCTACCAGGTCTAGCTATGAGTTTTGTATTATTCAAATCTTATGAATTATTCTTAGGAGTTAATGACAACCAATATGCAGATGCTTGCTGGGCTAACAATTTTGACCTCTCAAAGGCCGGTCTAATAAAAAACAAGGGTCTGTTTTTGGGAAAATACAAAAACGAATTTATTCGCTGTGACAAGGATACTCATTCTATTGTTGTTGCTCCAACCCGCTCAGGTAAGGGGGTAGGTATCATTATTCCCAATCTCCTGACATGGCGAGGTTCTGTTGTTTGTCTAGACATCAAGCATGAGAATTTTAAACTTACTGCCGGCATAAGAGAAAAATATGGTCATGAAGTTTTTATGTGGGCTCCCGGTGATAGTAAGAACAAATCCCACGGCTTCAATCCTTTTGATCAAATCAGCAAAGATCCAAGGCAATGTATACAAGATATCCGACGAATAGCCGGGATTATGCTTCCAGACCCGCCACATGATATATTCTGGGTCACAGAAGCAAGGTCACTATTTATCGGCCTTGCTCTTTATGTAATAGACCGGAAAGACGTCCCCTCAACATTAGGTTCTATTTATCGCCTTTTATCATGTGAGGCAGAACTTGGTGATATTTGCCGGTATATAATAAAAACGCATCCGCATTTATCGCTGGAAATCCTCAGCTTTTTGCATCGTTTTGCCAACAAAGCGGCTAAAGAAAGAAGCGGAGTGAAATCAACACTTGATGCCGCAATGCAGCCCTGGAGCGAACCAAAAATAGATGCTGCAACATCTGAGAGCTCTTTTCAGATTGATGATCTTAGAAAAAAACAAATCTCCGTATATATCGGAGTCAAACCGGGACAGTTAAAAGGTATGAGTGCTGTCATCCGCATATTCTTTGAGTTTCTGGTCAATAAAATGACAACCGAAGAACCAGACCCCAAAAAAGAACCGCACGAGCTCTTGATACTTTTAGATGAAATACACACTCTTGGTAAAATGGACATTATGACGAGAGCTTTTACGCTTTCTGCTGGCTTCAAATGCCGGGTTATGGCTGTTGTACAGCAATATTCATGGCTTGATGAAGTCTACAACAAAAACATACGCGAAGGCGTTGTTGGAAACTGCACCAACAAGGTTTTTTATAGAGCCGGTAATTTGAGTCAGGCAAAAGAGATTAGTGAAATGCTGGGAAAGAGAATGGTAAAAATGGTTTCCCGCTCTCAGAAAAACAGCTTTAAATATGAACCTGCTACCAAAACAACCTCTTTACAGGAAAAGCCGCTAATGTCTGCAGACAAGATCATGCGGCTTAATAAAAGTAAGGAAATTCTGTTTTGTGATGCTGATTATCCTGTGCTTTGCAACAAAATCGTCTATTACAAAGACCCGGCGTTCAAAAACCGGGTAATGCCCCCTCCTGAAATTCCGGAACTAGAATTCATACCCCATGAATTGCCCAAATTTAATGTGGGGGAAAAACAACAAAACCCCAAAAGAAAAGACGATCCAGATCAGGGTAATTTGTTTAAAAAAACAGCTAAAGAATTGGGCGATGATCTGGATGATAAACCAGATAAGGATGATCGGGAAGATGGTTTTCCAAAACAATTAGATGATGATTTGAATTAGGCTCTTGCCCTAAAACATTAGCAGGATATGTCGGAACAAAAATCTCATTTGCAAGAATACCCGAAAAAATAGAGTTTAATAAATAGGCGCGAGACCGCGCCAACCTAACTCTGCAACCGGCCTTTAATTCTTTGGCAAATTCTTCCAATTGCCGTTCATAGGCAGCATTTTTTTTGATGCGCATCATATGGTTTATTCTTCTCTTAAACTCTGCCGCAAGTTTTGCGTATCTTGTGGTGTCCAATCGCTATAACTATTCTCTCTAATAGACTGGAGCAATAAGGCCCCTACTTCCGCCGTTTCTTCAGTAGGCAAGACTTTATCGAGAACATAGTCTTTAAGCGTTTTACCGTGAAGAGCTGCTAACGCTTTTATTTGCTTCTTTTCTTCGCCGGAAATATCAATAGTGAGCCGTGTCATACTTTCATACTCCTTTTAACTGCATGTACTTATAAAAATGTATCATAAGTGTCACTATTGTCAAAGCTGACAGTAGTGACAATCACATATCTAAATCTTTTGTCGCTCTAGGTTCTAATCCGGCATCAATTAATCTGATATAAGTGGCTGTCCCACCGATCAAAACATATTGATCCTCCAGCTCTTTAATTTTTCTAGCCCTCTAATCACAATTTAGCCTCTAAGGCTTCATTTCCCAATTCCGGCCAATACAACTGAACATTCGGAATAACAAAAGAGATTCTCATTTTATTAACAACATTGTTCATATTTTGTAGATAAAACACAATAGATTGTTCTTCTTTTGTTCTTGACTCTTTGACTGTACTGATACATGAATCTACTTATGAATACACAAGATAATACAAACAGTTTCACCCCAATATCAGAGCTTAAATGGCTGTTTTTTGATTTAAACAGTTATTTTGCCAGCGTTGAGCAACAAGAACGCCCTGAATTAAGAGGCAAGCCCGTTGCTGTTGTTCCCATGATGACAGATAGCACATGCGCTATTGCCGCGAGTTATGAAGCCAAAGCTCTTGGTATAAAAACAGGGACAAAGATTTATGAAGCAAAACAAAAATGTCCGGACTTGAAATGTGTTCTGGCGCGGCATGATGTCTATGTCGACTATCATCATCGTATTTTTAATGAGCTGGAAAACCATCTTCATGTTACTAAAATCTGCTCAGTGGATGAAGCCGCTTGTCTTTTGCTGGGACATGAAAGAGAGCCCCAAAATGCTCGAAACCTTGCGCTGCAAATTAAAGAAGGAATGAGAAAAAACGTTGGCGCATCTATTACAAGCTCTATAGGAATTGCACCAAATGCATACCTGGCAAAAATGGGCACCGAGATGCAAAAACCTGACGGGCTGATTATCCTTGAACCTAACAATTACAAAGAAAAGCTCTTTGCTTTGAAGCTAACAGATTTAACAGGCATTAACGTACGGATGGAATATCGCCTTAAACAAGCAGGTATTAGCTCCATAGAACAATTCTGGGACCTACCCCCTAAACACGCACGTAGTATATGGGGCGGCGTAGGCGGCGAGATCCTCTGGTATAAACTTCATGGTTATGATGTACCTGATAAGGAAACGCAAAAAAGCGTAATTGGCCATAGTCGAGTTCTAGACCCCGCATTGCGCCATCCTCACAATGCTCAAGGTATTGCGCGTCAGCTTACTTTAAAGGCCGCTAGTCGTTTGCGCCGTTATAATCTCTACGCTCGGCGCTTATCCCTTCAGGTGCGTAGCATAGATAAAAGACAATGGGCAAAAGAACTTGTCTTCTCCCCTACTCAGGATAATTTTACCTTTATAAAATCTTTAGACGCAATGTGGCAGCACATGCTTTGGGATTTAAAGGGCGCTAAATTATTTAAAGTATCCATATCTATATCTGACTTATACGAACGAGAACAAATAACACTAGATTTATTTGAAACTCATCAACCGGAAAAGCCGAAAGCCCAAGCCCTTACAAAATCGATGGATGCTATAAACAGGCGTTACGGCTCTGGAGCAATCAGCGTTGGCTCTTGCCCTAAAACATTAGCAGGATATGTCGGAACAAAAATCTCATTTACAAGAATACCCGAAAAAATAGAGTTTAATGAATAAGCGCATACTGAAATATATTCCCTTACGGGAACATTTATTAAAAACTCCGTAAAAAACAATCAAACATTCCCCATCGGGAACTTTTTCTATTAATCGCACAAAAAGAGCTATCTATCCCCGTGCGGGAATATCTTTTCAAAAGCTAATGCAAAAATTCTCAAAAATATAATGTACATTTACTCAAATATGTAGTGTACAAATACTCGGTTATTTGATAACCTTCTAAAAAGGGAGTACGACTTATGACCGACTATCTGCGTTGGCAAAAATCAAGTTTGAAAGAAGCGCTAGCTTCACGCCGTGTAGTTATGCTGACGGGGGCGCGTCAATGTGGAAAAACTACGCTAGCGAGAACTCTGGTTTCAGACAGCACATCATATCGTACGTTGGACGATCAAGCTATGAGACAGGCCGCAGAAAGCGACCCTCACCTTTTTGTAAATTATGCCTCGGATAATGACACGCTCATTATTGATGAAGTGCAAAAAGTGCCTGACCTGCTCCCCGCCATAAAAAAGGTCGTTGATCAAAATAACAGGTCAGGACAATTTCTTATTACGGGTTCAGCTAATATCTTAAGCTTGCCAACTGTGCAAGAATCTCTAGCGGGCAGAATTGGAAAGGTTCGCCTGCGCCCATTATCGCAAGGCGAAATTATCGGCGCAAAACCACTTTTTTTAGAACGTGCATTTAAACAGGATTTTAAACGAGGGAAAAAGCAGTATAGCAGAAACGAGCTAATAGACATCATTTTCAGAGGCGGCTTCCCCGAGGCTATAAGACTAGATGGGAAAGCCCGTAGAAATTGGCATATAGATTATGTTGAAGCATTGATCGAGCACGATTTAAATGATGTCACCAGCATCCGGCAGCTCGATGTTATGAAAGACTTGGTAAGAGTATTAGCGGCATGGTCTTCAAAATTTATGGATGTTTCAGCCATTGGCGCCAGTTTATCTGCTGACCGCAGGACGCTTGCCAACTACATTAGTGCGCTTCAAGCCTTTTATATCGTTGAATCCGTACCTGCGTGGCATAAAACGGATTATGATCGTATAGGAAAACAAAGTAAGCTCTTCATGGCTGATACAGGAATGATGGCTGCTCTTCTTAATTGGAAAGCGCCAGCTTTTGCCGATGATGCAGATAAAATAGGAAAAGCTTTTGAAACTTTTTCATACAATGAACTTGCTGCACAAATTGATGCTGCAGACAATTCTTATCATCTTTACCAATATCGAGATCACGATAAAAAAGAAATTGATTTCCTGATTGAACGTTACGATCAACATAGACTCGCTATTGAAATTAAATCAGGTATTACCGTTAAGAAGTCAGATTTTAAGCATATAGAGTGGTTCAGAGATAACCTGGCAAAAGAGCCTGTAATCGGTGTTGTTCTGTATGCAGGGGATGACATTCTGCCTTTTGGGAAGAACCTATGGGCTATTCCATTTGATTGCATGTGGGGCGAAGGCGCGTGCGACGCTTGATGCAGCTTATAGGTTTGCAAGCAATTTACCAAAAACCGCGCACTTCCACGCCTAATCCGGCGCATAAAATTTACCCCTATCTCTTGCGTGACATAAAAATCACGGGCGCTAATCACGTCTGGTGCACGGACATTACCTACATTCCTATGCAAAATGGCTTTTTATACCTGGTGGCGGTGATGGATTGGGCAATGCGTCATGTGCTGAGTTGGCGGCTTTCAAATACGCTCGATGCCAGCTTTTGCGTAGAGGCATTAGAAGAGGCTTTGCAGACCTATGGCGCGCCCAAAATTTTCAACACCGATCAAGGCGCACAATTCACAAGCCTTGCCTTCACAGGGGTCTTGCGTGAGGCTGGCGTTCAAATTTCAATGGATGGTCGTGGACGATGTATGGATAATATCTTTATTGAACGCCTGTGGCGCAGCCTCAAATACGAGGCAATCTATCTCACGGAAATGACCGATGGTTTCACCGCGCGGCGTGTGATTGAGCAATGGCTGGATTTTTATAGCTACACCCGTCCTCACTCTTCTCTTGACGGACGCACACCACATGAGGCTTACACTTTTTCTCCTGCGCGTTCCAATAATCTATCTTCGGATAAGAAAGTTTTCAGGGTTTTACGCATAGCGCTATTGATCCGTCAAAGGGCTGTTTCTTATATGCTCATCAATAGCCTTTTCAATATCTACTGGAAGGGTATAATGCGATTTGTTTTCATTCCAAACCTCCAGTGTTTTTTGCGCTGTTTCACGCACAGCATCCAGAACCAACTTTTTCGGCGTCTCGGCCTTCTCGGCCAGCTTTTCAAACGTTTGAAGAGAGCACATTGCCATATTTTTTGTCTTAAACAGCTTTAGCGCCAGATCATCTCCTGGAATATAAGGGACAGTTGAAAGAAGATCATACGCAGGTGATAATTGTGGTATTCGCCCGTCCTCATATATGAACGACCAGTTTTTCAAATGCATATCACCGTTTCCGGTCAGGATTGTATATGTAAGGCGGCGGATAAAATCCGTTAAGCCCGCTTCGCCTGTGAGTGTCCAGATCATACCTGTGATATTGTTAAAGCTGACGCCCTGATATTTATTATTAGGAAAAACGCCGTAAACTTGTGCAAAATCTTCAATATGAATACGCTGTACCCCTTCGGTCCGGTCAAAACGCTTGACGGCCAGAGCCTGATTACCACGCAGCTTCCCAAAGTTCGGCAAGCCTTCAATATCGGAGAGCGCAACCAGCTTGATTTCGGGAATAGGAATACCGATTTCCCCGGCCATATGCATGATGGCATATTCATTTTCTGGAACATTATCATAGGCAGGGGATGGCAGTTTGACGATCCAATCCCCGCCTACCCCGCCTACTGGAATAGTCAGGCCACCGCGCCTTTTCATCAGAGCAGATAATTTCAGTTGTACCCCTGCCAAGGAAAAGCGCAGAGCCGCGTTAGTATCGAAGTGTGTTTCAGTCTGGTAGCTTGTTTCTAGCAAAGATTCTATAGACGCTTGGCTTGCCCGTGCGATAATTGATCCAGGTAAATCTTCGCCGAGTAATCGCAATAAATCGAATTCATTCGTCGGTTTGATATCTCCTGCCTTCGCAATGTAATCCCGCAAAGGGCCTTCGGGCAGCAGATTAGAAAAAAACGGTGGCAGCTTTGTGCTATAAGCTCTTGTTTCTGTAATCAGCCTTTTATCAGCAGAATAATAACTCTGACTTAAAACCGGATGCTTAGAATCTGCGATATATGTTTCATCAAACGCAAATACGCATCGTCCGTCCGTCAGCTTTGTCAAAATGCCGACCAGGGTCTCGTTCAGGAAAATATCCAACGACTGGGTCATGCGTTTTTAATCTCCTCATATCTCTTCACCCGTATTTTCTTTAACAAACTAAGAGTTAAAGTTAGGAGAACAAAACCACCTGTGGGCACTAAAGCACTCAAATATGGATAAGTAACATCTATGCTCCACATAAACATTACAGCTAAAAAATATGTTATCATTGCTATTAATGTTCGGCGTGCCCATCTGGTTTCCCAAGCTTTATCCGCCTCAACTTTTTGATTGCGTTTCTCAATAGCTGTAATGCACTCTTCGGGATTTATCATTTAAAAAGTCCTCAATAACATTTATAACTCACCTTCATCAACGCGCCAGGCTGGCTTTTGTGCCTCGCCCTCTTTGCCGGAGATAATTGATCGTATGGCCGGTTTCAAGTTTACCGGAATGAGCATAACGTCCAGATCCAGTAATCGCGCAATCTCTTGGAGGCTTGACAGACGTAAGTCGATATTGCCAGATTCTATTTGAGATATATGGCTTTGCGGCAAGCCTGCCTTAGCTCCCAACTCGCCTTGGGTCATGTTTTTGGCCTTACGCGCCGATTGCAGAATATGAGTAATATTGTCCATAAATATATAATAACACATATATAAAATGCTTAAAATATGTTTTCACATATATTTTAAGCATTTTCGCTTTTAACCACGATCTTTAACCCTTTCGGATCAAACGCTGGACATTCAAAACCACCTCTGCGATTTGGATAGCCAAGCTGGTTTGAAACAATCCGTGTTTTGCCGATGGTTTGATCATCACACTCATGCGTGTGGCCGTATATCCAGAGATCCGGCTGGTACCGTTCGATAACATCCTGCATGTCTAGGGAGTTGAAAGCGGGCATGAGCGGACTGTTCAGATATTGGGTTCTTGGGTTGACCACGGGCGCGTGATGCGAAATCACAATGCGCGACCCATCTAAGTCTTGTTCAAACCACTTTTTCAACTTTACGACATAGGATTCATGCAATTTAATCGTATCACTGGGCAATAGCGGCAATCCCTGCTCTTTTTTGATCAGCTTAAAATCGCTCATCTGATAATGCGCGGTTTCAATGGCTTGAAGATCGCCCCCTTTGAAATGAGTCCACATCGTGCCACCGAAAAAATGAATACCGTCGATGCTAACACTTTCGTTGCGTAAAAAATGCACATGCGGATGGTTGATACCAAGCCATGTGGCAAAGGCTTCCTCTTCGTCCATCATGGGCGTTTGCGTGTAATATTCGTGATTGCCCGTAATGAAAATAACGGGCTTGTTCCAGCTTTTGAGCAAAACGTCCAGCGGGTCATAATCCTGAAAAGTTATAACATCACCCGCCAGGATCAAAACATCTGCGCCCGCATTCTCCGGCGGCACAAAGTATGCGCCAAATTCAAGATGGAGATCGCTGTAAATCAATAGCTTCATGACGCTTTCTTATATCCCTTTTTGTATCGCACCTGTTTTCTTTTCAGTTTTTGCAATTCTTTCAAATACGCGTTCAGTGATCCTTCGAACCGCCCCGCGCAAGCGCCACGATTGTCCAGTTTCCCGTTCCATGCAGCCGCCAGATTTCTTGACGATCAAGCGGTGTTAAACGGATTCTTTTGTGCATATCCATGTTTACATCCTTTCAAAAAGATGTAAACAACGCTAACAAAAATCACAACTAAATGATTAATCTCTCCGCGCACAACGCACCAAACCGCCGCCATTCTTCGTGGTAGTATTATCTAAATAACCATCACTGAAACGTATTCTTATTGCACGAGTCTGACTGCCCTCATGAGACGACCAATAATAAGACCCGCTTTCATTAAAATTACCAATAGCAGTCTTACTTCCATACATAGTCACCCGTAAAAAAGGCTCTGTCATAGAGAATGTTCAAGTTACGCTACTTACACAATCTTTATGACAGAACCCATGCC
>JAGYOK010000034.1 GCA_018399685.1 Alphaproteobacteria bacterium
TTTGCCTCATATAATGGAACCCGTCAGGGCGCCGCAAATTTTTGTATCTGATCGCCAAAACCGCTTGAACGTAGCTTTGGCTATGTCCTGCGCGGTTTTGGCCTCCATTTACTAAAAATTTGACAGGCGCAGAATGGATATAATTAATAGGTCCTGACCCTAATAATTGCTACATGTTGCTTTGCATAACTTTTTACAATATAAGGCTTTGCAGGCTTTAAAACTTCGCGTAGAATTTAACATTAGAAAAGCAACAATAAAGACGGCTATTAATGATCAGCAGCTATAAGAAAACCCGCAAGCCCCGATTGCATAGTGTTCCAAAAGGTCTGGCGGTTTTCCATCTTTCAAAATCCTATAAAAAACGCCCGGTTCTTCGTGACGTCAGTCTGGATGTGAAACGTGGCGAGGCCGTTGCGCTGCTTGGCCCTAACGGGGCGGGGAAGACTACCTGCTTTCATATTATAACCGGCCTGATTAAGGCTGATGGCGGCGCGATTATGCTCGATGGGCAGGATATCATGGGCTTGCCGATGTATCGCCGCGCGCGTTTGGGGGTTGGCTATCTGCCTCAGGAGGCATCGATTTTCCGTGGTCTTAACGTTGAAGAAAATATCCGCGCGGTTATCGAATTGCAGGATCTGGAAAAAGACGATCAGGATCTGATGCTTGAGGATTTGCTGGCTGAGTTTGGTATAGGGCACTTACGCCGTACGCCTTCGCTTGCACTATCAGGGGGAGAGCGCCGACGCGTTGAAATTGCCCGCGCTCTGGCTGCACGCCCAGATTTTATATTATTGGATGAGCCTTTGGCTGGCGTTGACCCGATTGCGGTTAACGATATCCGTAATTTGATTTCCCATCTTAAAACCCGTGGTATCGGTGTTTTGATTACCGATCACAATGTCCGTGATTGCCTAGGAATAGTCGATCGCGCTTATATTCTTCATGATGGGAAAGTCCTTATGGAAGGCTTGCCCGAAGATATCGTCTATAATGAGGATGTCCGCCGCGTCTATCTTGGCGAAGGTTTTTCTTTATAGCTCTTAGGTTTTTGACCCTAAAAATGATCGAAGCTGTCCCGGTAATCTGTATCAAGGTGCGCCTGCCCGGCAAGTATATCGGGATATTTTAGCATCATTGTTTGCTTGAGGGCGGTCTGAAACTCGGGGCTGGTTTCTTTCAGTGCTTTACTTTCCATCATGCGGATCAGGCGCGCGGAGGATAGAGGAGCTACGTGACAGTTAAAATCCGAGGTATCATTTATATCATAGCCCGGTGTTATTGTGAGAGCCTGTTTTACGTCTGCAAGCTGTAGACTATTTTCAAGCGCTGAAACATTGATTGTGTACGTTTGGTCTATATTTGATGGATCGTTTCCTATGGATTTTGCCAGAAGGTTTTGCTCAATCATGTATTTATAGGCAAAGGCGTTTACGGTGTCTTGAGGCGATAACCCTTTTTTATCGGCGTGTTTTTTAACACTGCTTATCATTTTCTCTGGCAAGAGATGCCCATAATCTTTGGGCGTGGATATTGTAAACGATTTGGCGCAACTTTCGGGATTGCCAGAGGCTGAGGCAAAAGCTTTTGTATTTCCATCAGTAGTGGGGAAAATTATTTTTCCGGCTTTAGAATCTATTCTGGTTTTCTTGAAAAACTCCAGAATATGCGGCGCGTATTTTTGTGTTTCTGTCGGGGCAGCAAAGCTTTCGGGAATAAAAGGTTCGGGCTTTGTGTGTCGTGCGCTATGTTTGTCTATCATTCCCAGCTCTAAAGCCAGCTTTTTAGCATTGAATAAAACGTATTTTTCTGGAGGAACCAGATACCCATCGTCCCCGATAACAGAGTTGCCAATGACTTGTGCCACGTCTTGATAATGATCTGGTGTGTGCCATATCTGGGCTTTGGTGATTTGTTTTGCCGGAAGAATATCCGGATTGTTTTTAAGGCCGTGAACGGCTCCGGCCAGCATAAATACCAGATAGGCTTCAGTATCCTGAACGTCTCTTGATGCTCTTGGTCTTAATTCAATTCTTTCGTTGGCAAAGCGTAGAAAAGAGGTTCGGTTAATGCTGAGAGAAACAGGGGTTTGTAAGCTTTTGTTTAAGTTTTCCCCGGAAATTAATGTAGGAATTACGTCATAAGCAGCGCTGGTCATTCCCTCTGCGATTGCTTTTCCCCTTGTTGTGAACTCAGGATTTTGTGGGTCAAAAACATTTTTCCCGTCTTTCCAGAAGCTGAAGCTAAGGTGGTATGAGGGGTTGTTTTCCAGTATCAGTCCGTACTTGACAGTTTTTTCATACAAAGCGCCAAGAGTAGTTTTACGGTTTTTGATTTGTTGCTTTGGGGATACGGGTTTTAATTTTAATTCAAGGACATTATCACCATCATAATAGCCAGTGCCGTCCTGATTCTTGCCAAAAATCGGCTCTAAAATATTGCGGGTTCTTTTATCTTGTTCGACCAGATCATACATCATGATCTCTCTGGCGGTAAATTCCGAGATAGCGTATTTTTTTTCTTCAAGCAGTGTCCGTTTTTCGGGGGCGGCTTTTTCAATTTCCTGCGATAGCTGCTCCAGAATTTGTTCTTTTTTCTCCAGCCATGCTGTATTGCCAGCTATGGGGGAGGCTGAAGAGATAAATTCAATTTCTGTACCGATCTTGACGTTGTCGATTCCCAGTTCTTGCAGATCTTCTTGAAGATAGTCCAGCTCGTCAGGGATTAGATCGTTAACTGGCCAGGTCAATGGGCGCTCAATCGAACGTATGGGGTAACCGTCTTCTTCTGCTATACGTTGTCGTTCAAGGCGCTGGAGGGATGTGGAGTCCTGTCTGGAAATATTGTCAAACATATAATCGGGGAGATTGGAAACAAAGTGGCCAAAATCCTGCGCACTCATCCAGTGATGAGCGGTGATAATGCTTATGATAGGTGGCTCTTTAGTCATATTAAATCCCGAAATTACGGAAAATTATAAAGCATATTCCTTTAAAACACATTAAAAATATGGGTATTAAAAATATTGGCATAATGAAAAAGTAATAGGGGGTATTTCTTGTTGTCATTATCAGGTGATTAAGAGGTGATCTTTGCGCTATCCCGTGGTAAAATATGCGCCATGAACGAATTTTCTCAAAAGCTTGATCTCCGCCAGTCTCAGCAGCTTGTCATGACGCCCCAGCTTCAGCAGGCGATTAAGCTGTTACAGCTCAATAATGTGGAGCTGGAAGAGTATATTGAAGAGGAGCTGGAAAAAAACCCGCTTTTGGAAAAAGTTGATTCTCAGGATTCCGTGCAGCAAGGGGAAGAGGGGGGCGTTAATACTTCTTCAGACGAACAAAAGGATGATTTGGATAATGCTTTTGAATCAGCTTATGAAAGCAAGGATTTTGATGCAGGGTCGTCCAGCGCCGATATGGGATCCGGCGGGGATGTTAAATTTGATTCTATGGAGGAATCTTTTGAAAGCCGTATGGTTTCCGAAGATACCTTGCGAGAGCATCTGACAGCCCAGCTCAACGTGGCTTTTGCCGATGATCGGGATCGCATGATTGGCGCTTTTTTGATCGACCGTCTGGATGAGAGCGGATATTTGCGCGACGATGCGCCAGATCTGGCCGAGCGCTTTGGGTGCTCTTTAGGAAAGATGGAAGAGCTTTTATCGCGTATGAAGCAGTTTGATCCAACGGGTGTGTTTGCACGTGATTTGTCCGAATGTCTCCAGTTGCAGCTTGAGGAGCGTGGGCAATTTGATGATCCTATGCGCATTTTGGTTGATAATCTGCAAATGCTGGCCGATCACGATTTCGAGAAACTGTTGAATTTATGCGGTGTGAATGAAACCTATCTCAGGGATATGATCGAAGAGGTTAAGGCGCTTAATCCAAAACCGGCTTCTTTGTTCGATCATTTTGTTGTGCAAACGGCGGTTCCTGATGTTTTGATGAAGAAAATGCCAAAGAATATGGGCGGTGGATGGCGGGTGGAGCTGAATAGCGATACCTTGCCTAAAGTTTTGATAAATCAGGAGTATTTTTGCCAGATCTCGGAAGATGCTGCGCGCAGCAAAAACAAGAAAGACCGCGAATATGTAACGTCCAAGATGGCTTCGGCTAACTGGCTTGTAAGGGCTTTGGATCAGCGCGCCCAGACAATACTTAAAGTGGCCAGCGAGATAGTGGAGCAACAAGACGCATTCTTTAATTACGGGATCGAATTTTTAAAGCCCCTGACCCTTAAAGACGTGGCCGATGAGATAGAAATGCATGAAAGTACAGTCAGCCGTGTGACAACCAATAAATACATTGGTACGCCGCGCGGGTTGTTCGAACTGAAATTCTTTTTTACCACGGGATTGGTTTCCAAAAGCGGCGTGTCTCACTCGGCAGAGTCGATCAAGGCGCGCATAAAAACCTTGATAGACGAGGAAAATCCTAAAAAAGTTATCTCGGATGATAAAATAGTTGAGATTTTACGCGGCGAAGGTATAGATATTGCGCGAAGAACTGTTGCCAAATACCGCGAGGCCATGCATATTGGCTCTTCTGTGCAAAGGCGCAAGCAGAAAAAGAATTTGGCATAGTATAAGAAATTTGCACGATATTATTTTTTAAGAATGCAGATGAGCTAACTAAGGCCTATAATCGAGTTAATTAACGAAGAAGGATCTATAACGATGGATATAACCGTTCAAGGAAAACAAATGGATGTTGGCGATGCTCTTACGGGGCATGTAAAGGCAAAGCTGACCGAACTCGATCAGAAGTATTTTGCTACTGCGACAGATGCGGTTGTGACTTTCTCTAAAGAAGGACACGGCACAGGAATGTTCAGGTCAACAATTACATTCAATATTACAAAGAATCTTGATGTTGTAACAGAAGCGGTTGAAGCAGATCCTTATGCTGCTTTTGATAGCGCGTCCGAGCGTGCAGCCAAGCGTTTGCGTCGCTATAAAGAGCGTATCCGCAACCATAAAAGCCGCACCGAGAAAAGCATTGAAGAAGAAAGAATGAAAGCGAAAGCTTATACTCTTGTTCAAGAAGCTCTCGAAGGTACGAAAGAAGAAGCTGACGTCAAAGATCCTGCGATCGTTGCTGAAATCCAGACGAACATCCTCAAGCTCAGTGTATCGGATGCTGTGATGCGTATGGAGCTTTCAGGCCGTAATGCCCTGATGTTCCGTAACGCCAGCAATAACCGCCTAAGCATGGTGTATGTGCGCCGTGACGGGAATGTGGGTTGGATTGAGCCTGACGAAGCATAAAGCTTCCGGATATTTATTTCAGGGGGCGTCGTTACCAGCTAGCGGCGCTCTTTTTCTTTGTTATTGCGATGAGGGATTGTTTTGTTTCGTGCCATTGGCGTGTATAAATGTGATTCGCGCATCTCGAATATTTAAGGAGATTTCCCATGCAAGATGAAGATATTAGTGAAGTTGTTGGTCAGGCGATTTTCGAGGTAGTTAATAAACATCTTTTTATACAAGGCGGTATAACGAGTCTGGTTGTAATAGCTACGCTTATCGCTTTGCGCTTTGTGCTTGTCCGTATCACAAGAGGCAAAAGGGAAATTCTGGATACGGAGCAACGCCGCTGGATCAACCGCATAAATAATATAACGACGATTTCTATTATTTTTGTCCTGACAATGATATGGGCGCCGCAGCTCCAGACTTTCGCCCTGTCCCTGACTGCTGTTGCTGTTGCTGTTGTGTTGATTACCAAAGAGCTTCTTATGTGCCTGACCGGAGGGTTTTTCCGCGCTTCGACAAAGCCATTTGATATTGGTGACTGGATTGTTATTGATGGAGGCGTTACCGGCGAGGTTATGCGCGTTAACGCGATGACTACCAGAATCGAGGAAATAGACGTTAAAGAGCAGAGCTATCAGTTCACCGGAAAAAGTATACACATACCCAATAGCCGGTTTTTAACAGTCAATGTTGAAAACGCCAATTTTATTAAAAGCTATATCTATTACGATGTATCGATTACGGTTCCATCCGCAGACCTGGATCCCGCCATTTTAATGGAAAAGCTTAGGGAGATTACAGAAGTTTATTATGCTCCATTCAGGGAAGCGGCTATTAAGTTTAATAGAAAGATTGAAAGGAAAATGGCTGTTGATTTTGCTGATCCCGAGCCACAGTTTTTTCTGAAATCTACGGATATTGGAAATAATGTTTTTCTAATCAAAATGTTTTTGCCAACTCAAAAAGCTTTGCAAACAAGCTCAAACATAACTCAGGATTTTCTGTCCTTTGTTTATAGAGAGAAGGATAAAAAAGAAAGGCAAACGGGAAGGAAAAATAGCATATAAAGGTGTGTATAAGATTTGGAATGTCTTTCTGCTAGTCACTTTTTTTGATGTTAATAAGTCGTAATTGTAACAAATAAATACAGAATAGTCCTATTTTTATAGACTGACATGAAGGCAAGTTTTGCTCTTTTTCATAAAGCCTTGATATTAAAGATAATTTTTTATGTGCAGTGCATCATAGATTTTACTGGCAATCTTAGTCAAAATCATGTAAATCCCGTCTCGACGACTTTTTGAACAGGGGAGTCCTTATTGTGGGAATCGTGAAATTCGTAGATTTTGATATTTATCTAAATCGCGTAAAGATAAAGGAAAGCGATCATCTTTTACATATTCTAGCCAAAGAAGTGGCGCCAAGCTGCTCGGTCAGTGCGAATATGTTAGAGGATGTTTTTATTAATCGTGCTGCCAGTGGCGGGATATGCGTGGAAAACGGTATCGCAATTTTCGATATGACGTCGCGCTTTGTTAAGAATTCCGTATCAGTTATTGCTACTATCGAGTGGGGAATAGATTTTCAAGCGCCGGATAACAGGCAGGTAGATCTGTTTGTTGCGGTTATATCGCCTTCAAATAAAGTCTCGGCTCATCTGCAACATCTTTCGGCTATCGTGCGTTTATTTCGCTCCGATGATTTGTGTAAAGCCTTGAGAAATTCGCGCAGTGTTGATGAGATGAAGGTTTTGTTCATGCCGACGCAAGACTGGATAATTGCGGCATAGTCTATTGTATTTTGACGATTATAGTTTTTGTCTTTAGGCCTATATTTACTGAACCACGACGGGTTCGAGATCTTCCTGACGAGCCAGTACCTTTGCCAGAGCCAGCGATTCCACGCTTATAAGCTCCTCACCGTCAGCGCCACAAATCTGATAATAGGTGTTTTCTTCCGTCTTGACAGGCCTTATATACGCAATCTGACGTAGACCAAAGTTTCTAAAGTCACTGGTTGACAGGGCTTTGAGTACATCGCGTACTGCGGGTTGTTGTGCTAGTATCTTGTCGGGCATTGTTCTTTCGCGGCTCCTTTATACAAGTGATTACTATAAGACACCAAAAAGGGGGTGTTTGTCAAAATTCTTTTTCCATATTTAATCAGAACTATCCACATCTATGGCTTCGAGCCTGTTTTTGTTGGATTTTTTCTGAGAGATTTTGATCTTAACTGCGTTTGATTCGGGTATGATGCGCTCCAGATTAATATGGAGCAGGCCATTATCCAGATCCGCACCGGCAACTTCTATGCCGTCTGCAAGCACGAAAGAGCGTTGGAACTGCCTTGAGGCGATACCGCGGTGGAGATATATGCGCTCTTTATCTTCGGCTTGTTTGCCGCGGATAGTGAGCTGGTTCTGGTCGATTTCAACATCCAGATCATCCATGGAAAATCCGGCAACGGCCAGTGTGATGCGCAGGCCATACTCGCCGATCTGTTCGATGTTGTATGGTGGATATCCCTCGGCGCCGCTTTTGCGCAGGCGGTCTATGGTTTTTTCAAAATCATCAAATCCTAAAAAAAGCGGACTGTCGAATAGTGATAAGCGTGTCATTTGTTAAAACTCCTCTTAAAGTTTATGAGCGAGATTTTCTTGTCAGGCAGCCTGCTTTAGCAGCACCGCTTGCTTGTGTATTACTAAGCAGACAATAGCCTGTCTTTGCATCCGATTTCAAGAGAATTAATAGGTTCTGAACCCAAGTTGGCAAGAGCGCTTTTTATTGCATAACAAATACGATACACTGGATTTTATGATACGAGATCAATCCGGCAATGTTCTGTTTTATATCCTCATAGGCGTAGCGCTTTTGTCGGCGCTGTCATACACGGTGGCGCAAACCAACCGCGGCGGTGGGCAAAGCATCGGCAAGGAAAGGGCGGCTATTGTTGCTTCTGAGATTATCGAATATGCGCAAATCGTCGGTACTGCGGTTTCCCAACTGCGGCTGCGCGGGGTTAGTGACACAGAGATAAGCTTTGAAAATGATGCCGTCACGGGTTATGAAAATCCGAATTGCCTTGATGATAGCTGCAAGATTTTCGATATTGACGGTGGTGGGGTGAGCTATAACGCGCCGATGGAAGAGTGGCTGGATAGCAAATTCAGCGATGAGCCACGTTTTGGCGAGCTTTACTTTAATGCCAGCGCTATGGCTTTGGGCAAAGGGAGCGCGGATAAAGATGATCTGATTATGTTTGTGCCGTACCTGAAGAAATCAATTTGTATAGCGATTAACGCGGCGCTGGGCGTCCATCTGGAGACAGATGAAACCCCGTCAGAAAAAGCAGGACCATTTGAAACCAGCGCAAAATTTGGCGGCACGTACAACGATGTTAATGACTTTTACGTGGCCGGAAGCAATACAAGCGGCCAAGGTGAGCTGTTTGTTTCTCATGGGGCAGGGTGTACCAAAAGCTCTGGTATGGGCGCGGTTCCGGCGGAAGGAAGCTATCACTTTTTTAAGGTTCTTATCGCCCGATAGCAGGATAATTCATGCGCGTTTCGTGGATAAAGATTATTGTTTTTATCGGATTGATAGAAGGTTTTGATGAAGTCGCTCCGGCTTTTTATGGCCTGCCAATTTCAATGTATTATAGCCTCGCCATCCATTATAATTAGTGATATTGTCTACATACATGCCCCCTGATAGCCGCTTGCAGTGGGGCTTTCAAACAATCAGCGAAGGGAAAATATGCATTTCTCCGGAGTTCTTGAAAACCTCACATTTTGGCCTCAACTGGCGGTCTGGTTTGCTATTCTTGTTGTTGTTTCTATTATAATAGCTAAAGCCTGTGATTACTTCGAGGGAGCCGCTGATTTCCTTGGGCGTCATTTGCCGCCCGGTGTAAAAGGAGCAACAGTAAATGCGGCAGGTTCTTCCATGCCGGAATTGCTTTCTGCTGTGGCACTTTTGTTCTTTGTGCAATCTTATGATTCTTTAGGGGCGGGAATTGCGTTAACGGCTGGCAGTGCAGTTTTTAATACCGTTTTTATTCCTTTGTGCGTAGTTATCGCCATAATGGGGACTTTTCGTTTGGGAGCCATTGGCTGGGCAGCGCGAAAAAGCGAAATTGAGATAAGCAAAACTTCATTAATACGGGATGGAATTGCACTTATATCAGCCGAAATCGTACTTATTACTTTGCTGAGTCAGAAGGTTTTGACCTGGGTTGACGGGGCTATTCTAGTCGCTATTTATATACCTTATGTTGCTTATATGTGGTGGCAGTCCAGAGGTCATCGAAATGAAAATGTAGATGAAGAAAACCAGAGACATACGACATCCTCCGCCTGGGGCGTTCTTGCCGTTTCTGTCGCTGTGCTGGTGGTCGCATGTTATGCTTTGGCGGAGAGTGTTATCGGCACAGCGCAATTATTTGATGTAAACGATTTTGTTACGGCAATTTTTCTGGGCGCTGCCGCGTCCTCTGTCCCTGATACAATCCTTTCCATCAAGGACGCGCGCAAGGGAAAAGAGGACGATGCCATTTCGAATGCTGTTGGCTCCAACACGTTTGATATATGTATAGCTCTAGGTTTGCCTTTGCTGGCGTACAGTCTGATTAATGGCCCGGTTGAAATGCCTAGTCATGAAGGTATTCAGACTTTGCGTATAGGACTTGTTCTTATCACATTGACAGTTTTTGCAATTTTTCTAATTCCCAAGCGCATTAAGCTATGGCATGCCTTTGTGCTGGCCGGTCTTTACGCGGGCTGGGTATTTTTTGCGCTCAACGCTGAATTTGCCTGGATTTAAAAGAACAAAAATAAATTTTTGTCATTCTATTAATTCAGTCCTTAGATTTTTTCGCGTTTATTTGCAAAAAGACAGGTTATTTTCTATAATAATACAGGTTGCGGATAATGGGTGGTTGGGGAATAAAATAGTGAACTTTCTTTCAAAAAATCTTCTTGGAGTATTTGCTCGTTTTGCGAAAAAGCTGCCTGAAGCTGCTCTTGAGCCTGTAGAGCCAGATTTTATTGTTGGCACAGCATTAAAAAATGTTGGTTGGAGTAAGGGCAATGAATACGATCCTCAGTCGGCCACTTTTACATGCAAAAATGGAGATCTTGCAGATCCGGCCATAGTCAGGTTGCTTGAAATTGCCGAGATCAGAGGACTTCAGGCACAAAGCGAAATGAAGGATAAAGGCGCGATCAGGCTGTTCATTTCCGGCGAAGGCGCTTTTCAGCTTGCTTGTGATTTTTCAGATGCCGAAGATGCCGCCTTTATGGCTGAAACCGAGGCAACTCAGCTTAAATCTTTACCGCTTGAGCCGCCGAGCCACATCAAGTGGCCGGGTAAGGAGGCTAAGTTGCACGAACATTTGCAGTATTTAATTGATGTTCGTGAATTTATTTCACAGATGAATGTTCCTGAAGGTTTAGAATATTTGCAATTTCCGCATTCGGATGCGCCGTGTGTCGGGGATAAAACCCGCCCTGCGGTTCTGGATGCTTCTTATGATTACAGATTTAACAATGGTAATGAAGGAATCTCCGGGCGCGTATTTGCATCTATCTCTATTCCGGATTTTACGCCTGTTGAGAAAGATCGGTGGGAGAGCGAACAGTATTTCAGGGCGCAGGGGCTATCGGTTTTCAATATTAATGATAGTTTTAAAAGTATGCTTGAGAAAGTTGGCGTTGAGATTGAAGACGGAGGGAAGATCGGCGTCGATAGGATGTCCGGTACCTGCTATTTTGAATACACCATTCACCCGGCAGATTATGAGCGCGCACGGGCGGTTATAGATGCCTATATACGCAGCGATATCATAGACGGGGCGGAATTACTTGAGCATATCAAAAAAGGTGATCGCGTAAGGGAATTTATGGATATTCCGGGTGCGCGGGTTGATTTTAATGAAGATGGTACGATGCGTGTTGATGTACCGCTGGATTACGATCTTGATGACTTTAAGGATGTTGGTATTTATGGTGCTGAAAGCTTTGAGCAAATCACAAAAGATATGCAAGGATATGATGTGCGCCCCGGTTATAAGGGGGTAATTGTTCCGGCGCAAAAAGTGCCGCATGCTTTTGTTGCGTGTTTAGATCCGGATCAGTCATTTGCCACGCGTTCTCTTAATGCACCGGATGGGCCGATTGCCGGAGCGGCGGGCTGTGCGTTCAGGGGTAAGGTGTATTCCGAGGCTGGATCAGAAGGGAAAATTACAAAAGCCGAATACTCTGAATTAGACTTTTAAACCTTCTTCCAGATTGTACCTTCAGGGGTGTCTTCGATCACTATGCCCATTTCAAGAAGCTCATCGCGGATTTGATCCGAGCGTTTGAAGTTCTTCCGCAGGCGCGCAATGCTTCGCTCTTCTACAAGTGCGTTGATTAGTTCTCTCTCCCTTAAATTGCCCTTGCCATAGCCCAGCCATCTGGAAGGCTCTTCCTGTGCGACATTCAGCAATTTTGCTGCGGCCATGAAAGCGCCCTTACTTTCCGGCGTTTTGTCATTGGCCGCCTTTTTGGCAAGAGCAACCAGCTCGGATATTGCTTTGGGCGTGTTCAAATCATCGCACAAGGCTTTCATGAATTTTTCAGGAACAGGAGGGAGGTCTTCGCTGATTTCGATATCCTCGATCTCCCGTAAATTCTGGTAAATGCCTTCCATTGTATTTTTGGCGTGCTCTATTGATTCCGCTGTCCAGTCCAAAGGCTGGCGATAATGCGCGGATAGCAAATTCAGGCGCAAGGTTTCGCCTTTGTGGTGGCTAATCAGATCATGGGCAAGGGTGACATTGCCCAAAGATTTTGACATTTTCTCGCCTTCTACAGTGACAAAGCCGTTATGAACCCAGTATTTTGCAAAAGACGCGAGATCGTTTTCATCGCCGTGGGCGGTGCAACAGCTTTGCGCGATTTCGTTTTCATGGTGGGGGAATTTTAAATCTGCGCCGCCGCCGTGAATATCAAAGGGCAGGCCAAGGTGCTCCTGCGCCATGGCAGAGCATTCAATGTGCCAGCCCGGACGGCCATAACCCCAGGGTGAGTGCCAGCCCGGCTCATCCTCGTCGTCTTCATCGCTGGGTTTCCAGAGTACGAAATCTGCCGGATCTTTTTTGTAAGAAGCGATTTCTACCCGCGCTCCGGCGATTTGCTCATCGCGGTTGCGGCCTGAAAGCCCGCCGTATTTCTCGAATGAAGGGACATGGAAAAGAACATGTTTATCGGCTTCATATGCATGACCGGACTCGATCAGCTCCTTTATCATTGCGATCATCTGGTCGATGTGATCGGTTGCGCGAGGCTGAATATCCGGGCGGCTGACGCCTAAAGAGCGCATATCCGAATTGTAAATTTCTGTGAATTTGCGGGTAATTTGTTTCAAAGGTTCGCTGGTCTGCCGAGAGGCGGCGATGATCTTGTCATCAATATCGGTAATGTTAGAGACGTACGTTACTTTTGGGTATTGTGCGCGAAGTACATTGGCGAGCACATCAAATATCACGGCCATACGGGCGTTGCCGATATGTGCAAAACTATATACCGTTGGTCCGCAAGCGTAAATTCTTACATGCTCAGGGTCTATGGGGACGAAATCCTCCTTTTTGCGGGTCAGGGAATTATGCAGCTTGAGCGTTGTCATCTTATCTTTGCTATCCTTTAAAAAACGATTAATGTTTCTTTTTACTGGAAAATACGGCAAATACAGGCTAAGACCAACCATTATTTTACTTTTTATGGGTTTTAAGCAAAACAGACCACAATAATAAGAATGAAAAGCGAAAGCATGACTAATACAGCTAAAAAAGAGGAAAGCACGGCCATAGATATTATTCAGGGCAAGCGCCCCAGCCGTGAAGAGGCAATGAAAGCCGTGAAAACCCTGATATTGTGGGCTGGAGAAAATCCGGCGCGCGAGGGATTGCTAGAGACTCCAAAGCGTGTGGTAGCTGCTTATGAGGAGTTTTTCTCCGGCTATAATAAAGATCCTGCTTGCGTACTTAGCAAGACATTCGAGGATATTAAAGGGTTTGACGATATGGTCGTTGTGCGCGATATTGAGTTCGTATCCCACTGTGAGCACCATATTGTGCCTATTTTGGGTAAGGCTCATGTGGCTTATTGGCCGGATGCCAAGGTTGTAGGAATTTCAAAGCTGGCGCGGGTGGTTGATATTTTTGCCAGACGGCTTGTCTCGCAGGAAAACATGACCCGCAATATTTTGCAATGTATCGATGAGACTTTGGCGCCAAAAGGTGTAGCGGTCTATATCGATGCAAACCATCAGTGCATGTCCACGCGCGGGGTGAACAAGGGCTGTTCATCAACCATTACGACGATGTTCAGCGGTATCTTTAAAGAAGATACGAATGTTCAGCGCCGCTTCCTTGATATGATAAAGAATTAGTTGTAGCTTGTTTTTTGAGATGGTTTCTTAAAACGCAGGGGCGCGGCTATGTCTAGAGAATTCACACTTCCAAAATGGTATGATTTGCACACGCATTTTCGTCAGGAAAATCAGATGCAGGCCTATATTGCTGCGCACAAAGCGATGGGATGTGCGGGGGCGCTGGCTATGCCCAACACCCAGCCTCCGGTCGCTGTGGTGTTCGAAAAAGATGAGGGCGCAAGCGGCTATTGGAGTATCGAGCGCTATATGCGGGATTTAAACGTAGCGGGAGCGAGGGAGTTCGAAGTCTTGATTGTACCGCTCTATCTGACAAAGGAAACCACGCCTGATATGATATTAAAGGGCGCAGGAAGCGGGGTTCTTAAAGCCTGTAAGGCCTATCCTCCACATGGAACGACAGGGGCGGAGTTCGGCGCTCCTCTAATGACGCATATCGATAATGGCGTACTCAAAGCTATGGAAGAGGCCGGAGTGGTGCTGTGCGTCCATGGCGAGGAGCATGGCCTGTCTCCCACGGCCTATTTTGATCGCCACAGCAATGCGGAAGAGGTGTTTTATAAAGAGCGTATGGGGCGCGTACGTGATGCTTACCCCGATTTGAAAATCGTGTGTGAGCACGTGACAACCAAGGTAGCGGTGGATTTTGTCAAGGAAAGCGGGGAAATGGTGGCGGCTACTGTAACTCCGCAGCACCTGATTTATACTATTGGTGATTTAATTCAAGGACTTAAATATCACTTGTTTTGCCTTCCTGTGGTCAAGTTTGAGGAAGATCGGGAGGCTTTGCGCGGGGCTGTAACGGCCTCTGGCAACAGGAAGTTTTTTGCCGGAACGGATAGCGCTCCCCATACGATGAAGGCAACTGAATGCGGGTGCGCAGCCGGATGCTTTACCGGCGGGGTGGCGCCGCAGCTCTATGCTCATGGCTTCGAGATGGCAGGCGTGGACATGGGAAGTGTGGCCGGACAAGCGGTATTTCAGGCGTTCTTATGCGATAATGGCGCGCGTTTTTATGGGCTGGAGCCATCAT
This sequence comes from Alphaproteobacteria bacterium, assembly GCA_018399685.1. Lineage (GTDB taxonomy): Bacteria > Pseudomonadota > Alphaproteobacteria > Micavibrionales > Micavibrionaceae > UBA1672. The sequence goes on from JAGYOK010000034.1 coordinate 14,723, forward strand.
CTGAAACTTTTGTGCTGGTAAAAGAGCCAAGCCGTGTCGATCCGGTTAATACGCCGCAGGGGAGCGTCGTTCCTCTGCCTTTGGGAGTTAATGAGCCGGAGCTTGGCTGGTCGATAAAGCTGTAATAATGGATTGGAAAAAACTTCTCGATAAAGACGTACAGGACTTCATAAGCGAGCATGAAGGAGATGATGTTGCGGCTTTGGCTTTGAAGAAGTCACCCGATAAAAGCTGGCCGTACCCGATAATTCTAGATCAGATCAAAGTCAGGCAAAAGGCGCGCCAAAAGACCCCGAAATTACGCGATACGAAAAGTTTTGTTTTCCCACCCCATTTTCTGTACGAGCAGGTTTCCTCTGAAGCTTGTGCTTCTTATAAGGCACAGATTACAAGGGATATGGAAGGGCGTTTTGTAGATTTGACGGCAGGCGCGGGCGTGGATTCTTTCTTTTTGTCTGAGAATTTTTCATCGGGTGTGCTGGTGGAAAAAAATAGCGGGAATGCTGAAATTCTTTCTCATAATGTTCAGATTACGGGGCATAAGCTGGAAGTGAAAAATGAGTCAGCGGAGGACTTTGTCAGTAAATTATTAGCCAAAGGAGACAAAGTTAGCCTTGCCTATATCGACCCACAGCGTCGGGAGGATGCAGGGGGGCGAAAGGGGTTATTTGATCTGGAGAGGTGCTCGCCGGACATTCTGGAAATATTGCCCGATTTGGCAAAGGTTGTGGGAGCTGTCTTGATAAAAACAGCGCCGTTTTTGGATATTGATAAGGCGCTGGGGCAGCTTGCCGGTTGTTTGCCTGATGCCCCGCGTATTGACGTACATGTCTCGCAGTGGCGCGGGGAGTGCAAGGAAGTGCTGTATTACATCGACTTTTCAGCATCACGGCACGAGGACGGCGCGCTTATAACGGCGGTTGATCTGGGAGATGACGGGGCGGTGAAAAACAGCCTGTCCTTCCGCAAAAGAGATGAGCGTAATGCAAAGGTGAGTTACGCGATGCCTGAGGTCGGGAAATATATTCATGAGCCGGATCCAGCGTTTCAAAAAGCGGGCGCCTTTAAATACATTTGTCAGCACTTTTGTATCGATAAATTACATGCTCATACACATCTGTATGTAAGTAGCGGAATAAAAAGGGACTTTCCTGGGAAAAAATATAAAATAATGGGTACTTTTCCTTTGAAATCCAAGGTTTTACCTGTAGGCCAGGCGGATGTGGCTGTGCGGAATTTTCCCCAATCCGCAGAAGCTTTAAGAAAGCGGTTAAAGCTGCGTGACGGTGGTATGCACAGGGTGTATGCGACGACAACTCATGATGACAGGTATTGCCTTATACTCTGCGAAAAAGGCTGATTTTTATATTAGTATGGCTGGATAACTTGCATTTATTTCCTAAAACTTAAAGACCTTATTAAGTTTTCGTATCTATAATATCTAATGAGGGTGTAATTACTAAAATTAGATTTAATTTTTAGACAGTTTTTATTTAAGTGGTTTATGGGTATTCCATCTGTGTCCAATATCGGCAAGGCAGGAGAAGAGCGCATCGTTAAGAGCGCTGAAAGCAAGACGCTTGCCTTGAAGAGTATATTTGTATCTTCCCCACAGAAAATATGGCGAAGCAAGATTAGCTGGCGCATAGCGCTGACCGCGTTTATGACTATTTTGCTTGTTCAGACGCTGGTGCTTAATCTTGGCGGCATTGAGCAAAAACGCCTGTTTCACCTTGATATGCTTCGGGATGAGGCGCGTGCGGCGATTGCTGCAACGATTGATACAAACAGGCGCGGAGCAAATGTTTCCCCTTATGAAGATGGTCAGGTTGAGCGCATTATGGGCTCGACAAGAATCACCGGTTTTACTGTCTATTCGTATAATTTCGAACCTCTCAAAACTTACGGGCGGGAGCCATCGATAACGGCGGCGCCCAATGAGCTTGGTAAAAGCTATCGCAGTCCTGACGGCGCAAATTTTGAATTTATTTTGCGCGGCAGGGATATAAAAAGCGTTTTCACCGTAGTTGTACAGGTTGATTCGAGTAATGTTGAACGGGATGTCTATAACTATGTTATTGACACAATTAGGGTTATGGTCATTCTTTCCATGCTGGTGACCACAGTTTTGATGATTGCATTGGGGCGCTGGCTTTTGGAGCCGATGCTGTTTATGCGCTCCAACCTGATTAATGCATTTAAAAGCCCTGAGGCGCCAAATATCCAACCCTCTCCGTATGATGTCACAGATGAAGTCGGAGCGGCGATCGATCTGGTTCAAAAGCTGATCCGGCAGAATGCAGAAAATATTATTCATATCAAGAGCACGGCAGAAGATAAAATCCATAAACTGGCTTATTATGACACTCTCACCGGTCTGCCAAATCGTGCCTTGTTCTTGCAAAAGCTCTCGGAGAAAGGGCACCCGGATGAACAGGGTAATGTCAAACGTTTTGCCGTTATTACACTCGATCTCGATCATTTCAAAGATATAAATGATTCCATGGGGCACAATGTCGGCGATGCGATTTTGCGTTCCGTAGGGCGCAGATTGCAGGTATCATTGCCGGATTCGGCAATGATATCCAGAACGGGTGAGGATGAATATGCCGTTATGATGCAGCTTACGTCTGATACTATTACGGCCAGAGATGTTGCCGAGCGTATCTTGGGGGTTATTCGTGCCGAGCCGTTCCGCGTGTTTAATGAATCATTTCAGGTGCGCGCATCTATGGGTGTATCGATATTCCCTGATGATACTCCTGATCCGGAGCAAGTTCTTAAGAATGCAGATATTGCACTTAACGGCGCGAAGGAAGAGGGGCGCGACACGATCAAGGAATATTCTGAAGACTTTGACCGCATAGTGCAGGAACGTTTCCAGATGTTGCGTGACTTGCGTGACGCTCTGGAGAATAACAAGCTCCAGATATATTTCCAGCCCCAGTTGTGCCTTAAAACAGGTAAGGTTATTGGCGCCGAAGCATTGCTCCGCTGGTGGCGCCCGGATAATAGCAAGGAAGGCGGATCGTTTGTATCTCCAGTGATCTTCGTGCCGGTGGCAGAGCAATCAGGATTGATTGTACCTATCGGGCAGTGGGTTTTGCACGAAACCTGTACGTTCGCTAAAAAATGCCTTGAAGAGTACGGATTGAATATTCGTTTTGCTGTGAACGTTTCGGGCAGTCAGTTTGTTCATGGGGATATTTGTGGTGACCTTTCCAAAGCGCTGCAAGAGACGGGTATAGCGCCTCACCGTATCGAGCTTGAGGTTACCGAGAGCGTCTTTATGGACGATATAGAGCACACGGTCAGTATTTTGAACGACCTGCATTCCCAAGGCGTGGAGCTGGCTATTGATGATTTTGGCACAGGGTATTCCTCTTTATCTTATTTAAGCCAGTTCCCGATCGATCGTTTGAAGATTGATCAGTCATTTATACGAAACGCTATTAACGACAAGGACAATGCCTCTATTGCGCGCACGATCATCAGTCTGGGACACTCTCTCAATCTGAAGGTGATCGCTGAAGGGGTGGAAACAAAGGCGCACGAAGACTTTCTGGTTGCACAAGGTTGTGACGAAGTGCAAGGCTTCCGTTACTCCCGCCCTGTGCCGCAGGAGGAGTTTATCAGGTTTGTCACTGACTATAATGGTGATTTGAACAGTTTTGAAGTTTAGCTCGGCGGGTAACCTAGGGTCAGGACCTATTAATTATATCCATTCTGCGCCTGTCAAATTT
>JAGYOK010000035.1 GCA_018399685.1 Alphaproteobacteria bacterium
TTCCGCTCAAACTTCTCTTTAGACATTTTTTATAAGCTCCTTAATTTCTAAACTTTTGCCTCTTAAATTTTTACTTTGCCGCCCGGATTTTAATTGCCCCAAAGCAAGCCCAAGCATAAAAACCTTTGCTCTGGTGTAGGAAAACCACCGACCAATGTCAATGGATTTTTACGTTTCTTAAGTACTGACTTTAAACATTATGGAGCGAGTGACCAGAATTGAACTGGCGTATTCAGCTTGGGAAGCTGACGTTCTACCATTGAACTACACTCGCAATGCCATAAAAAACTACATAATTTTCAGTAGATACCCCTATGAAAGGAGCGCCAAACATAGTCAACCTATTTCAAGCGACTTTCATAGGAGTAGATACGAAAATTTGGAGCGAGTGACCGGGATCGAACCGGCATATTCAGCTTGGAAGGCTGACGTTCTACCATTGAACTACACTCGCATACACGGGCAACACCGATATGACCTATCGAGTTTTGAAACAAAAATCAACTGCTTTCACATCCTATATCAAAAAAAACACCACAGGAACAACCGCGGTGCTTAATAATGATTGTATTCATATACACTTATGTGATTATCAGAGAGTTTTCTTAACAATGATAAACAATACTTTGAAATAAAAAGAAAAATGGCGGGGGCGTAGAACTTGAAACCACGACCCCCGAATTAAAAAATTTCGCATTATTCGCATTATATACAAATGTGTATAGACCTGTGGAAACCTGCCAGCCTCCTTAGCGCTTAGAATTAGTTTTTTCCGCCTACAGAGCGCAACACATGTTTATCCAGCTTATTTCTTTTTCCATTGATAGATTGTGTATTAGCGTTTTTATGCACTTTCAATTTTTCCATTGATGATTGGCTGACCACATGAAGTTTATTTGGGTTTGGGTTTGGGTTTGTATCTCTATTAAACATTGGCGTTTTCCTTATGTATAGGATTAAAGTTCTTGGTATGGTTAGATCTTATTCACTCATACATCAGGAAACGATGTTGAAAAGCAGCTATAGTATAAATTTATCATAAAAATTAAACACCAGTGCCCGGACTATATTGGCTTTTATGCTGCAAAGGCGTACCATTTATGCTTTATAAGCAGAGAATATTTATGAAACATTTTTGTGCAACATTAATAGCCCTTACTCTTATCACAAGCGGTGCTCATGCGTCCGGCTCTACCGAAAAGTTCACCCTTGATAAAGAGCACACAACTGTCGGGTTTAGTGTGCGCTATCTTATTTTTGCTAAGGTCAAAGGCCAGTTCAAAGACTTTAAAGGAACTTTCGTGATTGACCCTGAGCAACCCGACAACAACCGTGTAGATATTACTGTACAAACCGCAAGCGTGCGTACAGGCATCAAAACGAGAGACGAGGATATACGCGGCCCGGGATTATTCAATGCCGCCATTCACCCTACGATGACTTTCCACAGCAATATTATAGAAATGAGGGATAATAATACGGGGCGGATCAAAGGTAATCTGACATTACTGGGAATAACCAAGCCCATAATTCTGGATCTTGTAAAGACAGCAGGAGCAGACCAAAATCTTTCCAGCGGCTTTAAAGTTACCGGCAAAATAAAACGCTCGGATTTTGGCATGAACGCCTATGTTCAGCCCATTGGAAACACAGTAACCCTTCTTGTTTGTTACAATACGCGAGAATGCACAAATTAGGATCAGGGCCTGTTCATTATGTGAAAAAAACCGTCCGGAAGGGGGAACCGGACGGCTATAGTTGGGTTGGGTGATAGTTTTGGAAAATTTAAGCGGCTTTTGATGTGCCAACGCAACCGCAATCTTTTTCAATTTGTTTAATTTCCTTTTGCGCTTCTTCTTTGGAAATACTGGATTTTTCTTTTAGTTTAGCAAAGAATTCTTCGCGTTTTCCATCGTAAAGCTTGACATCACTGTCACTTAAACCACTCCATTTTTCCTTGATCTTCTTTTGCAGTTTTTCCATGTTTTCTTTTGAATTTGAAGTTTGATTCATATTTTGCTGCGTATTTCGATTCTTGTCGTCCATGATGATCTCCTCTATCTTTAATTGGTTTTGGCCTTGTAAACAAACAGGCTCACACCGTTATCGCAGAACAGATATAACAATGCGATATGGATCGGGCGCTATCCTATAAGAAAGTCATAAAGGAGATGATCATTGCCCACATAAAAAAGCCGCCTCAAAGGGACGGCTTTTTTGAAGAAATATTAGTAGGCTCACTGTGAGTCCGTGTTATCGTCAATTTCATCGGCTACTTCTTCTCCAAACTCTTGAGCTCCGTCACCGGCGCTATCAATAACGTCGCCGATACTTTCGCCAATCCTGTCTCCTTGAGTTCTTTGATTATCCCTAAGAAGCATTACCGCGAAAACCCCGACAAGTACGACGGCTATCACAATCAGCAATGTCTTATTATTTGAGCTAATCATTTCGAGTCCTTCTGTGACGTTTTGCTTGTCATATTTTTACGCAATTTTTCCCATTCCGAGATTTGTCTTTCGGCCTCTTCCTGAAGAATTCCATAGTTTTTCTGAATGGCTCCCGCAAGTTTTTTGCGGCTGCCCTCAATCTGGGTCAGACTATCTTCTGTAAGCTTGCCCCATTGTTTCTGGATATCGCCCATAAGTTCTTTCCAGTTGCCTTCGATGGTGTCATTTTTCATGATGATGTGTCCTTCTTTGATTGGATAAATTTAATTTGTCGCAGTTTTTTTATAAGCTTCGAGCTGCGCAGATTTTTTAGCACTTAACTGGAAGTTCAGGTTTTCACCATCTCGAATGATCTCAGCATCGCTGTAAGATAGAGCAACGCTTTCTCCGCCCATTCCAAGCACCTTGTTAAAACCTACAATCAGTTGGTTGGCAGACCCGTTTTTAAAAGAAATATTCTCAATATCTGCCACAGTCTCCTGCTTTTGGTTAACAAGTTTTCCATCCAATAATTTGGCGACGCTATAGCCATTATCAGGAATAATACGAACGTCATCGGATCTATCTTTCTTGTCGTAAGAAAAGGTTGTGGCGTTATCGATAATCGTTTCGCTCAACGGCATAATTACATCACCATCTTTTTCAACGCGTGTAATTGCGCTGTAATCAAAGGCAGCCTTTTTGCCCATGCCGATAAAAGATCCATCTGCTACAACGACCATCATCGCTTTACCATTTTCATCAAGAATAATATCGGTGACTTTCGCAACTCTTTCCTGTTTTTCGTTATAAACAGGATTGCCGATAATACCGTTTGCGGTTTTGCGGGATTGGATAGTAACAGACATGTTATTATCGGATTTTTCATCACCAATCAGCGTTGCCTTAACTTCTTCATATGCGTCCGAGGTATCGCTTTTTATGTTCTCCCAGGCTTCCTTTGCATCTTCGGTGATGCTACCAGAGGTGCTGGTTTCAGTCTTGTTTTCCGTTTGTGCCCTGACTGCTTGCGTTAAGACCGGAGCGGTGCTTATAAGCGCTATAGCCGACACGGTTGCTAAAGTTTTGTTTTTCATGGTGATAGTTCCTTATTTGGTTAGATGGTTAGAGTTATTTGCCTTTTATTCAGCGGCTTCTTGTTCTAAGGATTCTCCGGCACTTTGAATATCGCGACCGGCGCCTTCCATAGTCTCACAGGCAGAAAGTCCAAGGCCTACAACTGTCAGAGATAGAAGCGTTAAAAATCGTATATTGGTAAACATGATTAAATATCCTTCATAGTTTTGTTAAATTTTTCCTAAGAGGGCGGCGCCCTGCCTTTTAAAGCGTGTACGATAGCTGCCAGTACGAACAGCACGATAAACACGACGAATAAAATGCGCGCAATCTCAACTGCGCCGGAGGCGATACCGCCAAAGCCCAATACACCTGCGATCAAGGCTACTACCAGAAATATGATTGCATATCTAAGCATGATGCACCTGCCCGCTTTCTCCCTGTGTCAATGCATCACGGGCGGAGCAAATAGTCCCTAGAGCCTTGCCGCAAATACGGTGATGTTCATCGGTGGAGTGCACGGCCAAATCGCCCAAAGAGACAATCCCGACCAGTCTTTTGTTATCGTCCAGAACCGGTAGGCGCCGTACTTTGTTTTCTGACATGTCCAGCGCTACATCTTCAAGCGTGTCCGTCTCTTGACAATACAAAATTTGTTTTGTCATGACCTGATCCGCTGTTGTTTCCGTCGGATCATGAGACTGTGCCACACAGCGAAGCGCCAGATCGCGGTCGGTAATAACACCAACCAGCCTGTCATTATCGCCGACCAGAACACTGCCGCAATCACTTGCCTGCATTTTCTTGGCGACCTCATGTAAAAGAGTGTCCGGGAAGACGATCTCTACGTTTTTACTCATAATATCTTTGATGTTCATTTTCTTGTCCTTCATGGTTTTTGTTTAAGTGTTGCTCTATTAAAATTTCTTACTAGAGCCGCCTAAACAAAGTGTTTTTAATCTCCCAGATCAATCTGGTCTTTGTCGGTCATGGCTCCTGTAGCAGCACCGACCGCGCCGCCAATGATGGCTCCTGTCCAGGGGCTTCCCCCTGTAACTGTGCTACCTACGGCGCCAACTCCGGCACCGATACCACCACCACTAAGCGCTCGCTCTCCCTTTGTGCTGCCGCAAGCCGTCAGGCTCAAAGCAAGGAAAAAGATTGTTGCGGCCATAAACAAAGGTTGTCTGCTTACCGGAGAATTTTTACGATTGTGCCTGCTAATGGCTCGATCGGGGTTGTATATTGAGTGTTTCATAACGTACTCCTTTTCCTTATTTAATTTTTAAGGCCTAACGGCGGAAATCGATAACCACACGTCGATTTTCCTGATTTCTTACGCCGTCTTTAGTCTGTACGGCCTGCTCATATTCGCCTCGCGCTTCACGTTCAAGTGTCTCATTTTCTATCCCGCGGGAAAGCAATGCCATCGATACAGCTTGCTCACGCTTACGGGAGAGTTCTTGGTTGTAATTAGCCTTTCCTGAACTGTCCGCATAGCCAGTGACCGTCACTTGGGTGGGAGCGTATTTGTCAATTTCCTTCATAGCACGGTCCAGAGTTGCTTTTTCATTGTCCCGTATGTCCGATTTGTCATGATCGAACAAAACTGTATATGATCTTACGATCGGCAGAGCTTTTGGTTCCTTTTTTTGTTTCACGGGTTCCGATATTTGTACTACTGCAACCTCTATCTCTTCTTCGACCTTCACGCATTGGTCAATCATGTCGCGCGGCAGCTTGCGGTAATTCTGGCAAAGCTCTCTTTGTTCATATTTATTGTATGATTTTTTATCCATACGATCCTGAGCACGGTTGGCGCTTGTGTAATTTTGCTGCGTTATTTCTGCTCTGGGAGTATAGCGCGGGCCGCTCTGAGAGCTACAAGCACCCAAGATCACAGCTACCGAGCACAATAATAGGGTTCTCGTTTTCATGGTAATTTCCTTTTTATAAATTCGATAACCAGAGTATGCAGCCTCCTCCATCAGGAAGCGATGTGAAAGGAGTGTCAAATGTATAAGGATTGTATAAGGAGTGCGGCGGCGGCAATCTGTGTTTTAAGGCAGATGGATAGATGAATTGTTTCACCCGGATTAAGCCCGGTGTTTCAATGACGATGGGAGAAGGAATTTACCTCAAGCTGAAAGCCTGAGCACACCTTGTTCGTGGAGCGAGGCGATCTCGGCAATTTCCATCCGGTAGCCAATACCCGGTTCGGTGATAATCAAAGCAGGGATCGAAGAGTCTGTTTCAATCTTTTCCCGTATCTGCCCGACAAAAACCCGCAAATATTGCGTATCCTCGGCGTGGGCATCACCCCAGACCTCTTTTAGTATTTCACGGAGGGGCAGCATTTTACCGCGGTTAACGATAAAATAGCGCAGCAAATTATATTCCTTGGGCGTAAAGGGTAAAAGACTATCATTCAAAAACACCTCATGGCGTACCAGATCCATCCGCAAAGGGCCGTTCACCAGCTCCGGCTCCCCCGTTTCCTGCACCGCTGCCGAGCGCAGAGCCGCGTTAATCCGCGCCTTTAAAACATCGGCATTGAATGGTTTGAAAACATAGTCACTTGCGCCCTCATTCAGGCAAGAAATAACAGACTCATTATCCGTATCGACTGAAATAATGATAATCGGCACTTCCGACCATTCGCGTAAATTTCTGATAAGATCGGGTCCGTTCATATCAGGAAGGTCAGGATCGAGCAGCACAAGATCGGGATGCAAAGAAACACAAAGCTGAATCGCCTGTCTGCCCGTTGTGCAATCAACGAGCTTGAATTCCGCCTCATCTAAAAACAGAGAAAGCATTTTTTGGCTAGTTTTATCGCTATCTGCAATCAGCAGCACATTTTTCTTTTTTGTCATGACCAACCAACCCTTCGCCGGATATTATTACGACGTATCTATAAATTATAACTTCTGATAGTTTTTTTCTTATAGCACAACCGGAGATGAATATCAAAACAAAGCCATTACACTACATACGAGAGAATATCATATAATACATCGTGAAAATGGCAGGGGCAGTAGGACTTGAACCCACGACCGCCGGATTTGGAATCCGATGCTCTACCAACTGAGCTATACCCCTTCAGGCCTTTGATTAAGACGAGCATATTCTTACTGTTTATTTAATAAAATGGCAAGCATTAGATTTCTTTTTTGCTTGCCATTTTTTCTCTATCGGGTGTGGTGTTTTTAAAACTAATCTCTGTTTTGCCCATGCCTTGCCTATACACTTTTTCTAACATCGATAACCGCATCGCCCTTATTCCAGTTACAAGGGCATAATTCATCTGTTTGCAAAGCGTCCAAAACACGTAAAACCTCGTTTGGATTGCGCCCGACATTAAGGTCTGTAACCATAGTAAAACGGACAACACCTTTGGGATCGACGATAAAAGTAGCTCGCTGCGCCACGCCTTCATCTTTATCCAAAATACCAAGAGCGCCGGTTAGCTCACGCTTGATATCTGCCAGCATTGGAATAGGCAAATCCCTCAGTTGTGGCTGATGCTTGCGCCACGCCCAGTGGACAAACTCGCTGTCAGTGGAGCCGGTAATGAGCTGTGCACCGCGGTCTTTAAATTCTTCATCCATCGCGGCAAAAGCGGCGATTTCGGTCGGACAAACGAAGGTGAAGTCTTTAGGGTAGAAGAAGTACACAGCCCATTTACCAGCATAAGTATCGTTGCTTATATCAACGAAAGCACTTTCAATATCAATATTGTCAAAAGCCTCTCCGTCTACGGCTTTCAAATTAAATTTAGGGAATTTCTCGCCAACACCAATTGTCATTCTTATCTCCTGATAGGGTTTATTTTTCTTCCTTGCGAATCCAAGCTTAGTTATTGATATAACCTATGTACAATCGTTTATTTTGATGCTATCAATAGGTTTTAACGATGATAAAAGATAGTCTATAATGAATCTCAGGGATCTCAAATATATCTGCGCCATAGCGGATATGCGGCATTTTGGCAAAGCTGCGGAAGCGTGCTTTGTCTCGCAGCCAACTTTAAGTGGACAGATTAAAAAACTGGAGGAGCATCTGGGCGTCAAGATATTCGAGCGCACCAATCGTCAGGTTGTACCGACCGATACAGGCAAAGATATAATTACCCACGCGCGCCGCATCCTTCATGAAGTTGAGCATATCGAAGATTTGGCCGAGAGCGCCCACGATCCCTTCAAGGGGAAACTTCGCCTTGGCGCCTTCCCCACTCTGGCCAGCTATATCTTCCCTTCGCTGGTTGGCCGCATCAAAAGCGCCATGCCTGATTTACACCTTGTCCTTATCGAAGAAAAAACCGCCATACTTCTGGAAAAACTCCGGTCAGGGCAGATTGATGCCGCTTTATTAGCCATGCCCGTTGAAGCTCCCCATCTGGAAAGTACAGAGCTTTTCACCGACCAGTTCATGCTGGCCACTTCGCTGGATCATCCGCTGGCTTCCCGCTCCACAGTTAAACAAAGCGCCCTTTCAGAACATAGGCTTTTGTTACTGGAGGAAGGCCACTGCCTGCGCGATCAGGCTTTGGAGGTTTGCAACCGCAACGGCATTTATGAAGAACAGGACTTCCGCGCGACCTCTTTGGAAACCCTGCGTCAGATGGTAAAGGCTGGCTCTGGCATTACCTTCATGCCCAAAATAGCTATTTCCGATGATGATACGGGCATCCACTACACCGCGTTCGAGCCTCCCGTTCCCTCCCGCACCATAGGGCTTTTCTGGCGCAAAACCACCGCAAAAACCAAAGTGATCGGCGAGATTGCAAAACTGGCAACTTCTGATAAGCTCTCCCCATGACAATAAACCCTGAAAAATTCAAAGCCCTGCTGGAAGCGAAAAAAGCGCAAGTAAAAGCCGATCTTGCTCTTGCGCAGGAATCAACCAAACCGGTTGAGCTTGACCAGACAATGGTTGGGCGGCTTTCGCGTATGGATGCCTTGCAGCAACAGCAAATGGCTCTGGCTTCGGAGCGCAGGCGCCATCAGGAATTGCAGAAAATAGAGCACGCCTTAAAACGCATGGAAGCCGGAGAATACGGCTATTGCATCAAATGTGACGAAGAAATTGCCGAAAAAAGGCTGGAGTTCGACCCCGCCATTCTCACATGTATTTCCTGCTCCACATCTTAAAAACCTCCCGGATCATGCCCTGTAAAAAAGCGGAAAAATTCTTCTGTATTTTTTGATATTTCTCACCTATTCTACCCCACATGAAAACAATATTATTTGATGACAAAACCGAGGTAACACCCGCAGTATTGAACGCGATTGCTCACCTCCCCACGCAAAGCCTGCCATACGTAATTGCTCCGTCTTTCTGGAAAAATCCGAACGATGCGGACTTTATACGCATTGCTGTTCTTCTTGCACAAAAAAGCTATAACGAGGGCGGTTGCCCGATTGGCGCTGTCATCATAGACAACCAAACCCGCCGCATTGTTGGCAAAGGCCATAACACGCTGGTACAGGAAAACCACCCTTACAACCACGGTGAGACCTCGGCCATCCGCGACGCGGGGCGCATAGATTTCTCCAAAACCACTATATTCACCAGCCTTAGCCCATGCGACGTGTGCGCAACTCTTATATATATGCGCCAGTTCAACCGCGTAGTAGTAGGCGACATAACAAGCGCCTCGGGCAATGAAGACATAATAAAATCCAAAGGCGTGATCGTAGACATCCTCGAAGATGAAATGGGCATCGCTTTATACGCAAAATACCGCAAAGAAAAACCGGATCTCGACATAGAAGACTGGAAAGGAAAAGGAGCACTATAAGCCATGCCAGATAACATATTCGTACTTAACCACCCGCTTGCCGGAACCTTCCTAAGAGCTTTACGCGACAAGGACTCTGCTTCCGAAACTTTCCGTGCCCAGACCACGCGCCTTGGCCGTATGCTGGCTCTTGAAGTAACCAAAGACCTTGCAACAAAAGAGGAATCCTGCACAACGCCAATGCAGCAAACGACCGAAAAAGTCATAAGCCAGTCCATCGGCATCGTCCCCATTTTACGCGCAGGTATAGGCATGGTAGACCCGTTCCTCGATTTTATGCCCGAAGCCCGCGTGCTTTATATTGGCATGTACCGCGATGAGGAAACCCACAAACCTGTGCCCTACTACAACAAACTCGAAGATACGCAAATGGTGGATGTCGCATATGTCATAGACCCTATGCTCGCAACCGGAGGCTCCGCCCGCTCAGCTATCTATGCGCTGAAAGAATGGGGAGTTAAGCAAATCAAGTTTGCCGGATTAATTGGCGCGCCCGAAGGCGTAAAGGCGCTCCACGCTGAATTCCCTGATGTAGACATCCACCTCGCCGCACTTGATGAACGCCTGAACGACAACGCCTACATCCTTCCCGGCCTTGGCGACGCAGGCGATCGGATTTTTAATACTTAAAAAACCCCGTTAAAAAAATTTAGATTGTATCTACCCAATTAATAGTTGCTATGGTATACAAAGCTATATCATAACAGGGGATTATTATTATGAACAAAGATAAAGGCTTATTGCTTGCTCTATCCTGCTTGCTAGTTTCATCCTGCGCCCAAAATGCAGCATGGCACTCTCAACAGATTGAGCAACAGGAAAAACAAAATTTTTCAATCGGCGTTGTGCAAAAAGATATCAAGAAAGGCATGACAGGAGGCCAGGTTGCTGAAGTTTTAGGATCACCAAACATTGTATCAACGGATGAAAATGGTAATGAAGTCTGGATTTATGACAAATTTCATACAGAGGGTGTAGCTTCCGGTAGTAACGGAATAACACTAGGTCTTAGCAATATTGGTGCAGGAGCGGCGCGTAAATCTCAGTCTACTATTACAATAGTGATAAAATATGATGCTCAGAGCAAAGTAAGAGATATTGCCTACCACAAATCAAGCTTCTAACAGAATTGAGAATATATCGTGAAAAAAATTAAAGTTCTTCTTTTTATTTTACCAATGTTTTGTGTAGTAGCCTGCGTACAAACAATCCCCAAAGAAGCATTACAACTTAGACCGGAGTCTTTAGAGCTTCGAAAGTTACAAACGCGTTCATTTGAAACCAAAGACGAAAAGCAACTCTTGGTCGCTGGCGCGGGAATTCTACAAGACCTTGGCTATAACATTGATGAATCTGAAACTAAATTAGGGGTAATAGTTGGCTCCAAAGATCGCGATGCAGTGGAAGCTGCACAAGTTGCCGGAGCAATCATGATTGCAGCTTTGGGCGGAGGCTCTGTCCCCATAGACAAAAATCAAAAAATCAGGGCTTCTTTGATAACATTCCCCGGAAAAGGGAAAACAACAAACTTACGGATAACAATTCAAAGAATTGTATGGAACACAGCCGGTCAAATTTCAAAAACTCAAAGCATTGAGGATCCAGAAATTTATCAAGATTTTTTCACAAAACTGTCTAAAGCTGTCTTCTTGGATGCGAATGAAATATAAAGGAAAACAAATGAAAAAATTATTATTGGCAGGATTATTGCTAACACCTAGCTTTATTGTGGGTGGTTGTCAAACAACATCCATGAATCAAGTTATGGAAACATCCCAGTCTCAGGTTGCTATAAGAAGCATCCAAACAAGAGCCTTCGACACAAAAGATAAGACAAAAACTCTAAGAACAATTATTGCAACATTGCAGGATCTTGGATTTGTGATCGATAAGGCTGATGAAGATCTCGGAACGGTAAGCGGCACAAAGTTAGATGGATATCAGTTACGTTTAACCGTTACAGTCCGACCAAGGGGTGAAAAGCAATTACTAGTCCGTGCAAATGCCACGTATAATGTTACCGCCGTAGAAGATCCTGAGCCTTATAATCAGTTCTTCGCAGCTCTTGAAAAAGCTATGTTTTTAACAGCTCATCAAGTAGACTAATTCATTACTTCGCTTGCACGCTATTGACAAAGTGGAAAAATGAATATGAAAAAAGGAATAGATAACCACACTCAGGATTTTTATTCTGCCGATGCCCACAAAGACGGGCCTGGTAAAAATACTGTTTTTATTGATGATTTCCTCCCGCCACCTGAGGAGATCTTCCCTACCCGAAAACCTTTTCTAAATGTGCATCGAACCGCTTAAAATCGTTCTCGATTTCCGGGTTTTTGAGCACGTCATAACACGCGAAAGTCTCCAGCGGCTCCATTGCAAAAAACCGAAAATTCATGTGCATATGAAAGAAGACATCATCCACGCTCTTGCCCTGAAATAAATATTCATTTGGATCGTTAAAAGCCTCTTTGGGAGCGCTAAAGGTAAGCGACATCATATATTTCTTGCCCTTGAGCAGCCCACCGGAGCCATACCCTTCCTTGGGAGCGTCGCTATGGCGCCCGTCTCCGTCACTCAATGTTCCGCCCATACCGGTGCTATAAACATGATCCATATATTTTTTGAAGCTCCACGGCACACTCATCCAGTTCACCGGAGATTGTAAAATGACAGCATCCGCCCAAATGTGGTTTTGTATCTCTTGCTCAGTGTCATATTCATCTTTCATTGAAAGTGTGCGAACTTCCTTGCCTTTGGCTTCAAAAAAGGCCTTGGCTTTGTCCGCTAAAGACTGGTTCAGCTTTCCCTCGGAAAATGAATAATATTGATGTGCATTAATGATATATATATTTTTCATGGACAATCCCTCTCTTTAAGGTCAGGTTATCATCTTATGGTTATATCAGGTCAAGACCTAATAAAAAAAGCAAATTAAAAAAAAGGCAAAATTAAAGTGATTGAAGACTACCAGGAGCCATTAGCTTCTCCCTCTGCCATGTGGGCGGATCTGTATGCTCTGACCATGGCACAAGCTTTGTTCTTCGACAACAAGCACAACCAGCACGCCACATTCCACGCTTTCATCCGCGAAGCCCCGTTTAATGCCTCATACATCGTCACGGCTGGCCAGAACATTCTTTGCGAATGGTTAAACAATAACTGGAGATTTACCGAGCGCGACCTCCGCCGTTTGGCTGCAAAAACCGTTTTAAATGGGGATATAAATAAACAAATCCCCCTGTTTAAGCCTGAATTTCTAAACATGCTAAAGAATGCAAAATTGGAACTCACTCTGGATATGATGCCGGAAGGAGAACTCGCCTTTGCCTCCGAACCCATATACAAAGTCTCCGGCCCCTTATGGCAATGTCTGGCCGTAGAGGCTGCTATTCTCAATACTATGAACTCGCAATCAAACTTCGCGACCTATGCGTCAATCCTCAAAACCGCAGCATGCGGCAAAACTATTGCAGAATTTGGCGTCCGGCGTGCACAATGCATCGGCGGGCTGGAATCCACGCGGGGGAGCTATGTTGGCGGCGCAGATGCCAGCTCGAACCTATGGGCAGAGAGCAATTACGGCATACCCACCCTTGGCACCATGGCTCACGCCTATATCATGGTACACGAAACCGAAATGGAAGCTTACCTGAACTGGGCAAAGTACAACCCGCACCTTGGCGTTTTCCTCCCCGACACGTATGAGCCAATCGAGGGCATGAAAAAAGTCATCGAGGCCTGCAAAAAAACAGGAATTAAGCTCCATGGCTTCCGTCAGGATTCCGGAGATCTTGGCTTTCTGGCCGCAAAAGGCCACGAGCTTGCTGCAAAAGCAGGGTATGATCTTACCAAAAACACTGTATCAAATGATCTGGATTCTTCGATTATTGCTGCACTTGAAACCGATAACGGTGAGCACATAAATATCTATGCCATCGGGACAAAGCTTGCAACATGCGCCGAACAACCCGCGTTAGGCGGTGTATATAAGGTTGGCAACATTTACGAAAACGGAATGAGCTTTAAAGAGATCGACGCACTAAAACAGGCTGTGCGCTCCGGCGCAACGCAGCCCGCCGATATCAGGGATAAAGTCCGCGACATTATGAAACTCTCCAGCCACGTAGGCAAAATGACCTATCCGGGCGAGCTTGACCTGATCCGATATCTGAAAGAGCGGGACGGCAAATTGCTGTTTAACGGCTCCACAATCTGCTCGGAATGGAGCGCCGACCCCTTATCTAAAAGCGATAATAGCGATAATAAAGACGATGAATTTTCCAGCCATCTAACCAAAGACATTATGTCTGTTCGCCGGAACAACCACATCCTGTCCAAGACTTTTCCTGCCGGAACAAAAGCCTACCGCCCGCTCAAAACTGCCTTTAAACAAGGAAAGCTGGTCTGCGAAATTGAAACCGTACACGAAGCAAGAAACCGCGCGCTTGGGCGTTTGGAAATGCTCGACCCCGCACATAAAAGATTGCTCAACCCGCATGAACACATTGTTGGCGTAGAAGAATCCCTCCTCCAACGTCAGGAAGCCATGGGCAGACGTTTACGTCAGACAGGAAATACGACCGAAGCAAATCGAGTGTAACGAGAATTTGTTCGTTATAAAAAAAGCAAATCGAGTTTAACAAGGAGCCCTCCCCCATGCCCGACCATTTTCCCGCCGATACCGCGCTCATTATCGTTGATGTGCAAAATGACTTTTGCCCCGGCGGAGCGCTGGCCGTAGATGGCGGCGATAAGATCATTCCCATCATCAACGCCATAAAGCCAAAATTCGAGTTTTGCATTCTCACTCAGGACTGGCACCCGCAAGAGCATAAATCCTTCGCCAGCAGGCACGAGGGAGCGCAGCCCTTCTCCACCATTGAAATGCCCTATGGCGAGCAGGTGCTCTGGCCGGATCACTGTGTGCAAAATACTTCCGGCGCAGCATTCCACAAAGATCTGGATATCTCCGCCAAAGACCTTATTTTGCAAAAAGGCACAAACCCTTGCATAGACTCGTATTCAGGCTTTATCGAGAATGACAAAAAGACCCGCCCCCGTTTCTTTAACGGCAAGACCCTTGCCGAAATGCTGCAAAACAAAGGCATCAAGAATGTTGTATTGTGCGGTCTGGCTTATGATTTTTGCGTTGGCTGGCACGCTTTGGACGCGCGCACGGAAGGTTTCAAAGCTATCATCGTCAAGGACGCCACCCGCGCCATTGCCATGCCTTTGGATAACGGCAAAAGCACAATACAAATGGATAAGCGACTAAAAAAAGCTGGTGTACATATCATAAACACTCAAGACCTAGAAAACCACGACCCTCAAAGCTCCATATGGAATTTAGAAAAATAATGATAAAGAAACAAATCTCAAACATCTTGCTACTCGCACTCATCGTTGGTGCTTCAATCATATATATTGCTCACTTCTCCAAGTCAAAATCAATCAAACAAGATGTTTTAAACCGACCGGTTATCAATATTTTGTTCATTGGAAACAGCTACACCTTCTTTAATAATATGCCCAAAATTATAGAAGACTTAGCCAACCACGACCCTGACGCTCCTTTTAGAGTAGAAACGCACATGTTTGTTGAAGGGGGAGCAACACTGGCGAGCCTCCTAACGCGCCCTGAAACCAATAAACTCCTGACAATGAAACAATGGCACTACGTCGTTTTTCAGCCACAAAGCCTTTGGGCAACCACCAAAGCAAGAACAGCCGCAACAAATCTAGCTCTAGGACAATGGAACAGAAAAATCAACAAAATCGGCGCGCTGCCCGTATTCTTCATGACATGGCCCAGAGCCCCGCACTCAAATGATTATAAATCGCAACAATTTTCCTTCCTCAAAAGTCCTGAAATCATGTATGGCCAAATACAAAATGACAGCAAAATATACGCAAAAAAATACGACATGATACTCGCTCCCATTGGGTCTTACTGGATGTCTTCGCTGCAAAACAACCCAGAGCTAAACCTATACAATCCAGATGGCTCACACCCTTCACAAAAAGGATCATTCCTAACAGCATTGCTTTTTCACAAAATGCTTATTAGCGAAACACTTGATGATATTATCTACTATCCGAAGTATCTAAACGCGCATGAAAGAGCCGCGATCTTTAGCACCATCTCCGCCCCACTCCCACCTGAAGTGCAATAATTGCCTAACAGCAGGTGGACACGAATCACTGAATGTGAAATAATTTGCTTCGAAAATTTATCGACCCTCCAGTCGTTTGGCTTTATCCTCTGACAAGGCTCAAGCGGCGCGGCGTAGCTTGTTTTGCGTCAAGGAGTGAAGTAACGAAGTCAGAATAAAAAGTAAACGATTAGAAAAAGGAATTACTATGAAAACAGCACTAGTCACAGGCGGCACCTCCGGTATTGGTGACGTAACAGCTCGCGTATTGAAGGAAAAGGGATATAACGTAGTTTGTAACAACGTATTTGACGACGAAGCGACAGCAAAATTCAAAGAAGAAACAGGAATTCCTGTATATATCTGGGACGTAACAGACTTTGACGCATGCCAAAAAGGAGTGGCACAGGTTATCGAAGAGCAAGGCGGCATTGACGTTCTTGTAAACAACGCCGGTATCATCCGCGATGCGATGCTCCACAAAATGGATCCAGACAAATGGACTTCCGTTATCGACGTGAACCTGAACTCCGCATACAACATGTGTAAAGCGGTAATCGACCACATGAGAGAGAAAAGCTATGGCCGGATCATCAACATTGGTTCTGTGAATGGTTTGCAAGGTCAGATGGGTCAGACAAACTACGCCGCTACAAAAGCCGGTATCATCGGCTTTTCAAAGTCTTTGGCTAAAGAAACTGCCCGCAAAGGCATCACAGTCAACGTTGTTGCACCCGGTTACGTGAACACAGCCATGATGCAGGATATTCCAAAAGAAATTCTTGATAAAATCATTGCTTCCGTTCCTGTTGGCCGTCTGGCAGAGCCGGAAGAGATCGGCGAAGCTGTAGCTTACCTTGCAGGTGAAAAGACAGGCGCGTTCATCACAGGCGCTACATTGAACATCAATGGCGGTCTTTACGTACAGTAATAAACCTGAAAATATAATTACTAATAAAGGGCTGCGAATTTCGCGGCCTTTTTCTTATCGCCCCCGCTTCCTTCGCAAAACGCGCCTTTCCTGCACTTGCCTAAAACTGGGGCACTTCCCGGCCTTGCGCCTCGGCCTCGGTTTTCGCTTTGCCGTTTTGCTTGATATCGTCTATTAGCCACGCCATTACTTTGATCTCGCGCCGCTGGCTTTCGATGATTTCGTTAGCCAGCTCACGCACACGAACATCTTCTATTCCTGCACGCTCGCTCGTCATAATAGCTATGGAGTGGTGCGGGATCATCGCGCTCATATAAGAATTATCGCCTACAGTTATCTGGCTGCGTACTAAAAACAATGCCAGAGCAAATAAGATTGCACTGCCTGTATATATGGCTACATTCATGCTTTTATTCTTGTACATGCCAAGCATGAAACTAAGCATGACAATGGCCATAGCCGCGCCCATAATCAGCGCCATATAAAAACGCGTTTCGCTCCAGAGCGTGTGATCTAAACTGTATGTATTCAGATACATCAAGCCTAACATAACAAATGCCGACGTGGCGATCATTGTAAAAAATCGGGAATATTTCATCTTCAGCCTCCTGATATCTCAAACAGTTTAAAGATAACTTAGTTCCTTTTAATCCCTCCTCTTTATTCCCTTGGGTGATTTGGGCGGGGATGACGAGGGATTTTGCCATCATCATCTTCGTCATTGCACGCTTCATGCGTGCAATCCACCTATCCGCTTGCCGGAAAACATGGATTGCCGCGTCGGCTGCGCCTCCTCGCTGGCGATAAAAAAAGAAAATCTTTTTTACCCCTAATCTTTCCGCCGTTTCCGACTTGTCAGGAAGTCCGGGAAATATTGATTCATCTTCCGATAAAATGTCGCTTTTGCCATACCCAGCGCTTTGGCAGAATCGGTAACATTTTGATTATAAAAATCAAGCGCAGCCTCCATAGCAAGGCTCTCAATTTCCTGCATGGTCTTGACTTCACCTCTTTGCGAGATGATAGCTATTCTATAATCAGGCTGGCTGACCAGATGCTCTCCCTTCTCTCTCACCCATGGCCTTTCCTCTTTTGCCTTTTGCTCAATCTCGTATCGTGTCTCAAAAGTTCCCTCCAGCGCGAATGCAGGCAATATTCTTCCCGGCTCTTTTAAAACGTTCTTTATGCACAAGACCCCGTCTTCGCTGATAATCATAGCCCGGTGCATGACGTTTTCCAGCTCGCGGATATTCCCCGGCCATTGCTGCGCTTCCAAAAATTCCTCTAAAGCCAGAGATATGGGTTTTGGAATGTTCGAATTGTTATAAGCATATTTTTGTGTAAAGAAATTTGCCAGCGGCACAATATCTTCTACGCGCTCACGCAAGGGCGGCATATTAACGGACAGTACATTCAGGCGATAATAAAGGTCATCACGAAAACCGCCTTGCTCGACCATCTCCTTGAGCTTGCGGTTAGTCGCCGAGATAATCCGCACATCCACAGGAACCGGCTTGCCTGCGCCCACCGGCTCTACCTCGCCTTCCTGTAATACGCGCAAAAGCTTGGCCTGTGCTTCCATAGGCAGATCGCCGACCTCATCGAGGAATACAGTCCCTCCGTCAGCTTCCCGAAATTTGCCAAGCACGCGTTCCGTAGCTCCGGTGAAAGAACCTTTTTCATGCCCGAAAAGTGTGCTTTCCACCAGTTGCGAAGGGATAGCGCCGCAATTTATGGCCACAAAAGGTTTTTTCGCGCGC
>JAGYOK010000036.1 GCA_018399685.1 Alphaproteobacteria bacterium
GGGCAAATTGTTCATTGATTGGGGAAAGTCGTTTCGTAAATGGAGCCAGATTGCGGGGCAAACACCCAAGATTGTTATAGAAATTAAGAGGAAGTTCTCTGAGCCTGAATTTCCTGGTTTTTCAAAATTTGTGTGGTCAAGTACCAAAGTTAGTGTTTTGCCGGAAACCTGGAAGAGTGTGCTTTCGGCAACACGCGGTGTGTATATTTTGGTTCATGTCGATACAGGCAATCAATATGTGGGATCCGCAACGGGCGAAGAGGGCTTTTATAGGCGCTGGTTGTCTTATGAGGAAACAGGACACGGTGGTAATGCGCTTTTGAAAAAGCTGAAGAACCCGGAGTTTCAAATAAGTATTTTGGAAGTTTGCTCTTCTTCTGATACACGCGAAGATATTATCTATTGTGAAGGAGAGTGGAAAGAGAAGCTTGGTTCTAAAGCGTTCGGCCTTAATCTGAATTAGGAGGTTTTTTACCGGATCCCCTTACAATTCGTTTCACGAATTCAGGGGATGACAGTATTGAGTTAGCGCCTCTGCAAAATGCGTTCGTAAAGTTCGGTTACGTTTTTCTTGAACACTTCGCGGGTGAAGGTGGAGAGGTAGGCTTGATAGCCGTTTTCCACGATATGGTCGCTTAGTTGCTTGTCGATGATAACGCGGCGGAGCGCTCTAGCGAGGGCGTCTACGTCGTCTATGTCCACGATCAGGCCGTTTTCTTCATTTTTAACGTAGGCTGCTGGGCCTTTGGCGCGGGCGGTTACTAGGGGTTTTTTGCATGCCCATGCCTCAATCACTACTGCGCCAAATGGCTCATACCTTGAGGGGAAGGCGCAAATATCGGCGGTGGCCAAGAGGTCTGCTTGATCGTTTCTCCAGCCCAAAAATCGTACACGGTCTTGTAGTTTTAGATCTATCATCTGTTGCTTGAGCCGAGATTCGATGGGGCCTGATCCGGCGATCCATAAATAAGCATCGGGCACTTTTGCAAGAGCTTCTAATAAAACGTCGAGGCCTTTTTTCTCATGCAGCCTTGAAAGCGAAACGAGCAGGGGGGCGTCATCGGGAGTGTTAAATTGTGCGCGATCTATGGGCTTGCCTTGATCGAACTCGGCATAGATGTGCAGCAAATGGGCGTTTTGTCTGGGGACGCCTTGGGCGATTATGTGCTCGACGATGTCTTGGGTAACCGCGGCGTGGTGGGTGCAGTGCTTGAAGCGCGAGGGCTTGTAATACCCGCCATACCAGCCGAGATTGACGTGATCGCCTGCTTGCGAGAAGCTGCCCGCTCTGCCCATATAGTGGTGCACAATGTCGGGCTGGAACTCCTTGATTGATTGTTTGATTGTTTGCGCGGTTGGCCAGCGCAAGAGCTTTGAGAAGCTGGCGGTTTTGAGCGGAATGCCGCGCTGCTGGATTTGGGCGATTTTGTGCGGGTTGTTGTCGCGGGTGATGACGTATTGCTCGTGCGGCGTTTCGTGGAGCGCTTTTATTGCATCAACGAAGAAGGTCTCCGCTCCGCCGACGCTGTCGCCAGCCATTACTTGAAGTATGCGCATAGTCGCTTCCTTTTTTATTTACCACCAAGTCACTATTAACCACCAAGTCACTAAGACCCTAAGGTTTTTTTCCACGTTTTTAAAAACTACAGAGTTAAATGAGTATTAAGAAGTTTTGTTATTGCTCGCTTTCGCTCGCAGTTATTTCAATTCCTCTGTGACTTTGTGTCTTAGTGGTTAAAAGCTGTTAAATCCTCACCAGTGCGTGGCGTTTTTTGCCTGATGAAAGCTTGATATGGCCTTCATCGGTCAGGTCAGCCATAGAGATTTTTGCATCAATATCCGTGACTTGCGCATCATTTACACGGGCGCCGCCGCCTTGGATAAGGCGCTTGGCCTCACCTTTGGAGGCGCATAAGCCGGTTTCTTGCAACAGCTCAACCACTTCTATGCCGCTTTCCAGATATTTTGCATCAAGTGTAATAGCGGGGAGGTCATCGCCTACGCCGCCTTGTTCAAAGACTTTTTGTGCAGTGGCTTGGGCGTCGGTTGCGGCATTTTCGCCGTGGCAAATCTTGGTGGCTTCGAAGGCCAGAATTTTCTTGGCTTCGTTGATGTCTGCGCCTTGTAGGTTCTCTAATTTCCGGATTTCCATCATCGGCAAAGTGGTAAAGCGGCGGAGCAATGTGCCCACCATTACATCATCGACGTTGCGCCAGTATTGGTAATAATCATAGGGGCTGAGCATATTCGCGTTAAGCCATACCGCGCCGTTCAAGGTCTTGCCCATTTTCTTGCCATCGGGTGTGGTGAGCAGGGGGGCTGTCAGAGCGAAAATCGGACCTTCTATCTTGTTACCGCTCAATGCATTTCGTAATCCGGAAGTGAGTTTGTGCCACAAATCCACACCGTTTATTATATTTCCCCACTGATCTGAACCACCCATCTGGAGGATTGTGCCGTACCTTCTTCTTAATTCAACAAAGTCGTAGCCCTGCATTACCATGTAGTTGAATTCGAGCAAGGTTAGCGGGCTTTCGCGCTCAAGGCGCTGCTTAACTGAGTCAAAGGAAATCATGCGGTTGATGGTGAAATAGCGGCCGTAATCGCGCAGGAAATCTAGATATTTTAATTCGGAGAGCCAATCATCATTGTTGGCCATCATCGCGCCGGTTTCGCTGTCGTCGTAGCGTAAGAACTGTTTAAAGCAGGTGGAGCGGATGCTCTCCATATTGGCTTGAATGGCGGCATCGTCCATTAGCTTGCGCTGCTCATCCTTGAAAGAGGGGTCGCCGATCTTGGAGGTTCCACCGCCCATCAGGGTGATAGGCTTATGCCCGCTTTGCTGGAACCAGTAGAGCATCATGATGCCCGTAAGGTTGCCGACATGCAAAGACTTGGCCGTAGCATCAAAGCCGATATATGCGCTTTGTACACCTTCGCAGAGTTTTTTATCCAAAGATTCGAGGTCGGAGCACTGGTTAATGAACCCGCGTTCGTCTAATATGTTTAAGAATTCTGATTTGTATTTCATCATAGTAGGATTTTATAAACATGTGTGCGCAAAATGTCTATAGAGCAATAGGGTTGATGTCGGGAACGGTTCTCGATGGGGAGATCGATGTTGCCCTGATTGAGACAGATGGTTATGGCTATGTGAAGCCTTTGCGCTATATGGCTTATCCGTATGATAAAAGTGTGCGCGATAAGGTGCGGGCGTGCTTTGGCAAGAAAAAGCCCGATGCACAGACGGTTGAGGCCGAAAAGCTGGTCACTGATTTGCATATCGAAGCGGTTAAGGCTTTTGGCGAGCAGGCCGATGTGATTGGTTTCCATGGTCAGACGATTACGCATGATCCTAATAACCGTTTTACGTGGCAGTTGGGGGACGGGGAGAGGCTGGCGCGTGAGAGCGGGATAACTACCGTTTATGATATGCGCCAAGCGGATATAAAAGCCGGAGGGCAGGGGGCGCCTTTGTTGCCTTTGTATCACAGGGCGTTGCTGGCCGAGCATGAAAAGCCTGTGGCTGTTTTGAATATCGGCGGGGTGGCTAATCTGACTTATATCGGCTCGGACAAGCCAGAGGATATCCTCGCTTTTGATACCGGGCCGGGTAATGCGCTGATGGATGATTTTATTTCCGAGCGGTTGGGCACTCCGTTTGACAAAAACGGGCTGCTGGCTTCTAAAGGACGGGCGCAGGAGCATCTGGTTAAAAGCTTTTTAAAGCATGATTATTTCAGCAAAAAGCCTCCTAAATCTTTGGATCGTGATGAGTTTTCGCGGGATTGCGTGATGTATGCCAATGATGAGGATGGGGCGGCGACGCTGTTGGAAATGACTGCCCGCTCGATATCTGACGGGTTTAAACATCTACCGGAAGCTCCGAAGTATATTTATGTCGCAGGAGGTGGGCGGAAAAATGTATTTTTAATGGATGTGCTCGCCAGTTATTTGCCGATGCCCGTTTCGCCGATTGAAGTTTTGGGGTGTAACGGCGATGCAACAGAAGCCGAAGGCTTTGCTTATCTGGCGGTGCGCTCGCTGCTGGGGGAGACTTTGAGCGCTCCGAGCACAACAGGGGTGAAGTGGGCGATTACCGGCGGGGTGGTGGCGAAAGGGTGATCTCGCGGATTTGTGTCACCTCCGCTTTAGGCGGGGGGTACAACAATATTTTACAAAAGCAAAGGAAGCTTCTATAGTAACGCTCGAGTTTTTAGAGATCAGGTTTAATGACGCGGATTATTAGTGCGAGTATGGAGGCTATAGAGCGGGCTGCTGCTATCATCAGGGATGGCGGGCTGGTTGGTATGCCGACCGAAACGGTCTATGGGCTTGCGGCTAATGCCTGCGATGGGCGGGCGGTGGCGCGCATATTCGAGGCCAAAGGGCGCCCCGCGTTTAACCCTTTGATTGTGCATGTTAATGACATTGAGGCTGCCAAGAAAATCGCACATATGAATGCGCGTGACATGGCCGTAGCAAAGGAATTCTGGCCGGGGCCGCTGACCCTGATTTTGCGCAGGCGCAAGGATAGCGGCTTGTCCGATCTGGTGAGTGCGGGGCTGGAGACTGTGGCTGTGCGGGTGCCTTCGCACAAAACCGCGCGCGCTTTTATCGAAGCTTGCAAAACGCCGATTGCTGCGCCTAGCGCTAACAGGTCTGGAACGCTCAGCACAACAACTCCAAAGCATGTTGCACAAAGTCTGGGCGAGGCGGTCGATTTGATTTTGGCCGATGGTATGAGCGAAGTAGGGCTGGAGTCTACTGTTCTTGATTGTACGGGGGATGTGCCTTGCATATTGCGTCCGGGAGCGGTAACGGCAGAGGATCTGTCCGAGGTTCTTCGCTGCGCGGTGGAATATGATCTTGGTGATAAGGAAAGTGGAGAGATAAAATCTCCGGGGCAGATATTGCGGCATTATGCTCCGCGGGTTCCTGTGCGCCTCAAGGCAATAGATGTGCGCAAGGGAGAGGCGCTCCTGACTTTTGGGGCGGCGCAATTTATAGGAATGCGCGAGAGCGGGAGGCAGGCTATAAGCGCTTTGCCGGAAGGCTCGGTTGCTCATTTGAGCAGGGATGGGGATTTGTATGAAGCAGCGGCGAATTTGTTTTCTATGCTGCATCAGCTTGACAGGACGGAGCATAAGGCGATTGCTGTGATGGATATACCTGATACAGGTGTGGGCGTGGCGATTAATGATAGATTGCGTAGAGCTTCCCAGACTTAACCGTGAACGTCGTTACTCGTCGCTTACGTAGGCTTGACTACGCCGCGCTCCTCGTGCCTAGTCACGTTTAAATCTGTTTTGCTCTAAAAATTGGGTGTTAAAGGAATAACTATGAAGAAGAGATTTGGTTTACTGGTGTTTGCAGGGGTGGCGGTTTTTGCGGGGCAAGCGTTTGCGCAAGAGGCGGTAGAGCCGATTGATCCTATGGATTTGATGAAAGATGCCGTGAAATACGCGACCAAGGCTGATGCATATAACGCATATTGTAGCGAGGAGCCTAGCTCTATGGCTTCGGATTATCTCGATCAGTTTTTCCTGAAGGAAAGCGTGACGATTGCACAAAAAGATGAGCTTGCCAGTGTGATGGAAAAGGAGGTTCAGGCCTTTTTGGATAAAATCCAGAAGGAGCAGCCCAAGTGCGATGATCTGGAATTTATGATGGGGCGGCTTGAAGTTATGCGCAAATTGAAGGATGCGTCATATTTGCTTAACGGTGTAGATCCGGCGACCTTGCCGAAGGATAATATACCGGAGCTGGAAGACCTTATTCTGCCCAAAAGTGATTAGGGTCATGATCTGTTAATTATAATCATGTTGTAAATATTTTTAGCGAATCGGTTATAAAGGGGATTTTAGACTCTATAAAGAGGGGTTTGAAAGGCGCTCCAGCCAAGCTTTTCGGCGGTGTACAGGCTACAAGATGTGAGTGTAAATACAGGATTTCGAAAGTAGCGCAAACAAGCTTTTTATACCAAATCGTTTTGTATGTCAAAGGGAATTAACCCTGCGCGTAAATATTTTTGCACAAAAATATAAAGTATATGTTACTGATAACATGCAATAATTAGAATTGTCTAATACACGACCCGTGAGAAGTTCTTGCTATTTGGTACTTTTTTCGTACAATAAAACTGACTGACACAAATAATGCGTATAAATTAAACCTGTGTCAGGGGAGATTGTCGGTATTTTCTGGAGTATTTTTTGTTGCAGGTGGTAGAGAGACGCTGTGATAAAAAGATTAAGGGAAACAGAAAAACCGGCCAAGAAAAATCAATGATAAAATTATAGAAATTTAAAGGGAGTTATATCTATGTTTATAAGTGATCATTTGGCGAGGGCTCGTAAAGACCGCATTTCTGTTGTTGCTAATTGGGAAAACGACGTGAGGGATGTTGTTCTTGAGTCTTGTGAACCGGATGAAGATCCGACAGGATATCGTGCGGTTTACCACAAGGTTCCTGCAAATTCGAGCAAGGCCGGCAGGGATAAATTCAGCATCGGGGCTTCGTATCTGAAGCGTCGTTTGGAGACTTTGAGCAGCGCAGGCTTTGAAGCTCCTATGACTAGAAAAGCAATGAATATGCTCGATCAAAAGAGGTTAAGCCGCTTTTAAAGTCAATAAATAAAAAGGTTAAAAAAGCCGCTCCGGGCTGTGATGTCTCGGACGGCTTTTTTGTGTTTTTAAAGCGGGTATGATGAAAATAAGGCTGTCACTTCGAGGAGGTGGGGTGGTGTGGCAATCCACGTATTCTGCATCAATGGATTGCCTTAGAATTTTTACAAAATTCAGGCAATGACAAGGTGGAGACATCCGCTTCTTTCCTCGTCATCCCCGCCAAGCGCAGCGTGTGCGGGGATCCGGCAAAACCTTCTCCAAAGTATCCGGATGCCCGCACGGGGGCGGGCATGACAGGGGAAGGTGTTCGTTTTTACAAAGCATAACAAAGCTAAGTTTTGTTTGGCGGGGACTTATACAGGTATGACGAGGAGGTGGTTTATGACTGGAGGATGCTAGTCCCTACGGCATTTGAATTGTATTTGGCTCCAGAGGGGAGGAGTAATCATCATAAAGATGTTTGATGCTTTTCCATGAGGTTTTTGCGGCCTTGAAATTCTCTAAAGGGCGGATGTATAAAGCGCTGATGCTTTCAGGCGTGGTGCCGTAGGCTCGACCAAATTTCTGGCAGATTACGGAGATTATATTATTTTCTTTGTCGATATTCTCGCTGTAGCTTGTCGCTTCCATCTTGTATTCGTACTTATCCTTTGCGCCTATGGCTATGATTTCGGCGAGAGGTTTTCCGCGCTTTGCGCCTTCCATTTGTCCGGCGCCGATGTAAGCCGGATCAGGGCTGTGCAGTGTTGAGTAAAAGAAAAAGCAAATTCCGGTATCGAAGCCCAGTACGGGCAAAGTGCCCGACTCGGGGATAGGCATTTTAAGTGGCTCGCTATATGTTTGGGGCTGGGAGCCTAAAGTAACGTCGATGTATAAGGGTTTAAGAACAGCTTTCTGCCATGATGCAGGCGTGATGCGCATCAATATCGAGTAAAAAGGCGTCAGTGTTGCAAGCAGAAGGAGCAGGGCAATGCCGCCGAGAAAGGCGGGTAGGCCAATCCTGAACTTTTTTGTTTCCTGCTCTTTTTGTCTTTCTTTTTCTTTTTTAAAAAACGGGATGGGGTTGCCGTCCTGATCGAGGAAGACCGGAGTTTGCGGCTCTGCCTTAGGATCTGGCTCTGTTATAGACTGGTTTTTATTTGCCTTAGGGGGTTTCTTTTCGGTCATAGTAAACCCTCTCTGCGCAGCAATGCATCCGGGTCGGCGTCGCGGCCACGGAAGCGTTTATAAAGCACGTCCGGTTTTTCACTGCCGCCGCGGGTGAGGATGTTGTTTTTATAGCTTTGCGCGACTTCCTGATTATACAGGCCTTTTTCCTCGAAAAGCTCGAACGTGTCGGCTTCCAGCACTTCCGCCCATTTGTAGGAGTAATAGCCCGCGCTGTAACCTCCGGCGAAGATGTGCCCGAAAGAGCTTGAGGTTGGCCCTGCCAAGCGCGGGAAGAGGGTGGTGTCTTTGATGGCTTCGTCCTCGAACTCTGCGATGTCGTCTATGTCTTCGGGGTGCTTGTGTGTGTGCCATGCCATATCCAGCAAGCTTAGTCCCATTTGGCGCAAGCCTGCCCAGCCTGCCATAAAGTTTTTGGCTTGTCTGAGCTTTTCTATTAATTCGGCGGGGAGCTTATCGCCGGTATTATAATGGGCGGCGAAGGTGTCCAGTACCTCTTTTTCATAGCACCAGTTTTCCTGAAGCTGTGATGGAAGCTCTACAAAATCCCAGAGCACAGAATTTCCCGCGTGGGCGCGGTAGGTCACATTTGAAAGCAGGCCATGCACCGCGTGCCCCATCTCGTGATAAAGCGTGGTGACTTCGCCGTGGGTGAGCAGGGATGGACGCGTGCCTGTGGGCTTGGTGAAGTTGCAGACAATGGCGATAACGGGACGCTCCACATGTCCGCGGAATAGCCCTTGGTCGCGGTAGCTGGTCATCCATGCTCCCTGATTTTTGCCGGTGCGCGGGTGGAAATCTCCGTAAAGGGTTCCGACGAAGTGGCGGGAGGAGGTGTCGTAGACTTCAAAAACTTTCACATCCTTGTGCCAAACGGGATATTTATTCCCTCCCCCTTGAGGGGGAGGGGGTGTTGTATAGGTTTCACATTGTTCAAAACTTAAAGAAAAGAGTTTTTCAAAGTGCTTGAAGCAACCGTCCAGCACTTTATCTAGCTGGAGGTAGGGGCGGAAATCTTCACTTGTGAATTCAAACAGCTTTTGTTTGAGCTTTTCGGAATAATAGCCGACGTCCCAAGGTTTGAGGTCTTCAAGGCCGCACTCATCTTTTGCGAAGGCTTTGAGCGTTTCAAGGTCTTTTATGGCCGCGGGTTTGTAAGTGGTTTTGAGCTTTTCAAGAAAGTCATTTACTGTTTGCGGGGTCTTTGCCATGCGCTCTTCAAGTACGTAATGGGCGTGAGTGTCAAAGCCAAGCAGGGCGGCGCGCTCCTTACGTAAGGATACGATTCGTTTTATATTGTCCGAGTTGTCATACTCGTCTTTCCAAGCGCGGCTGGCAAAAGCCCGCCAGATTTTTTCGCGCAATTCCCGATTATCGGCGTATTGCATGAAAGGCCCGAAGCTTGGGTAATCAAGGGTGAACAGCCATTTGCCTTCATATTTTTTATCTTCTTTGGCTTTTTCGGCTGCGGCGTGGGCTGCGGACTCGCGGGCGCTTTCGGGCAGGCCGGAAAGGTCGTCAACGTTCTCTATGAGGAGTTCGAAAGCCTCGGCAGATTTGATAGTGTTTTGCATGAAAGCCGGAGAAAGGGTGGACATTTCTTTGGAAATTTCACGAAAGCGGGTTTTGGCTTTATCGTCCAGCAAAGCCCCGCTGCGGACAAAGCCGCGATAGGTATCATCAAGAAGAGTGTCTTCTTCGGTCTTTAAATCTAAATCCTCGCGCTGGTCGTAAACGGCTTTGACGCGGGCGAATAGCTGGGCATCCAGCATGATGTCGTTGGAAAATGCGGCATTGATGGGACCGATCTGCATGGCAATCGCGTGGAGGTCGTCGCCTCCCATGGCCGAAAGCTGGTTGTAGAATATCGAGGCGGCTTGTCCTAAATCCTCGCTGGCGGTTTCAAGGGCGATGATTGTGTTTTCAAAAGTCGGAGCATCCTTGTTGTTCTTGATCGCATCAATGTTAGCGCGGGCGCGCTTTATGCCTTCTTCAATCGCGGGCAGGTAATGCTCTGTTTTGATTTTATCAAAGGCAGGCGCTTGATTGGGGCATGTCGATTTTTCAAGAAGGGGGTTATTGATGCTCATTAAAATTCCTTTTTACTGTACCGGATAGAGAGTTCTTTATATATAAAGGTAAAATGATGAATGTGCCAAGGTCTCAGCAATTTGATGATGTTTATTTTTCTGTACAAGACGGGCTTGCCGAAACTCGCCATGTGTTTTTGGGCGGCAATGGCTTGCCGGAGTTTTGGCAAGGGCGGGAGAGCTTTACCATCTGTGAGACGGGATTTGGCACGGGGTTGAATTTTTTGGCTTTATTAAAGCTGTGGCGGGATACTGCCAGGGAAGAGCGGCCAAAGGAATTGCGCTATATTTCTTTTGAGAAATATCCGTTAACGCCGGATGAGATACGGCGCTATCTTTCGCATTGGGTGGAGTTGGCCGAAGAGCTGGAGATGCTTTTGGCGGAAGATTTGCCTTTGGGGGTTACGCTTGAACTGGTCATCGGGGATGTGAATGAGGAAATGCCGAAACTCGATGCGCAGGTGGATTGCTGGTTTTTAGACGGGTTTAAGCCATCGAGCAACCCTGATATGTGGAGCGAAACCGTGTTTGCCAATATGGCTCGGCTAAGCGCGTTCGGGGCGCGTTTGGCGACCTTTACGGCGGCGGGGTTTGTTCGAAGAGGGCTGATGGCTGTGGGGTTCGAGGTTCGTAAGGTTCAGGGCTTTGGGCGCAAGCGGGAGATGGTTGTGGGTATTTATAACCACTAAGGCACGAAGACACTAAGGTTTTTTCTTATATTTGCGCTGACGCGCATTGACAACATGAAAGTCTTTGTGACTTGGTGTCTTTGTGGTTTTGTTAACAAGGGATCCAGGAAATGCGTGTAAATATTATCGGTGGCGGGATAGCGGGATGCGCTCTGGCCTATATGATCCGCCGCGAGGGCGGGGAGCCGGTTATTTATGAGGCAGGGCCTTCTCTTTATGAGGACGGGCAGGCGCCGGAGCATGATTGCTCCACCTATAATCCGCGCTATAGTGCGCAGTGGGATGAGAACGCCAAGTATTTCTCGCTGGGGTATTTCGAAGCCCTGCGCCTGTTTGAGGAATTCGGGAGTGAGGATATTCGCTGGGATCAGTGCGGGACTTTGCAGTTGCTGGCAAATGACAAGAAGGCGCGGCGCTATCCCAAGACTGTGGCGAGCTGGCGGGGAAATGGCTGGAGTGAGGATGACATCGCTCTGGTCGATGCAAAAGAGGCTTCGGATATTGCAGGGCTGGAAGTCGAAAAGGAAGGCATGTTTTTGAAACGCGCCGGAGTGATATCTCCGTGGCGTGTATGTTCCAAGTTAATCAACGGCGTAGAGGTGAAACTTAATCAATGGGTTGAAGATGCTGGCGCACTGCCCGGAGATGCAACGATTTTAGCTTGCGGAACAAAGGTTACGTCGTTTAGGGAGGCGGCTCATTTGCCCATTAAAGGGGTGCGCGGGCAGGTTACTTTTCTGCGCGAGACAGCGGTTTCGGCCAAAGTGAAGACGACGGTTAATTATGGCGGGCATATATCTCCGTCCCTGAATGGTGTGCAGTATATAGGCGCAACCTTTCAGCCGTGGCTGAAGCATACTGATCTTCTCCCCGATGATGATGTGCAAAACATACGCAATCTGTGTGAGCGCTTTCCGGCAGCGGCGGGAGAGTATGAGGTTGTCGCCAGCAAAGCGGGTATGCGCGCCGCGGCGGGCGATCACTTTCCTGTAGTTGGCCGGTTATCGGATAAGGTCTATGTTTCTTCGGCGCATGGCTCGCATGGATTTGTCAGCGCTCTTTCATCGGCTATTATTTTGGCCAAAAAGATCGTTAAAAATGAAGACGCTATGCCGGAAGATGTGATTAGGCAACTCTCTCCAGAGCGTTTTTAAGAAGGCGCGAAGAGCTTTGCCTCTATCTTTGCTCTGGACTTTGGAAAATTTGTTATCCACGCATGAAGGGCAATAATAGATATATGTTCTTTTGTATGCGGCTTCATTGAGTTTATATTTATAAATCAGGGCTTTTGCTATCACGAGGGGAAGGTAAATCTTATGGTGTGTTATCTGAAGAAGCTGGGATTGCGGTTTTTGCGTGACGAGTCCGCGGCGACGGCAGTTGAATACGGGCTTCTTATCGGCTTTATAAGTGTTGCGATTGTGATAACTGTGTTTGCTATTGGAGAGGATATCGAGGGCTTCTTCACAGTGATCCACGAGTATATATCCTCGACGCAATAAAGCGGGATTATTCCTGTTTTTACGGATAAGGCGTATGGATTTATGTCTGCGTTGCGTTTATATGTTTAGGCTGTTTTCAATATGAGCGCATAATCTGGAAATTATAATACAGGGTTTTTTATGCCGTTATTCCTACCTCAAATAATTGCGTTTTTTTTGGTTATATTGCTGGTTATTCCTTTACGCAAACTGGCAAGGATTTCGGGAATTGTCGATAAGCCCGGAGGCCGGAAAAAGCATCAAAAGGCTGTCCCTCCGATTGGCGGGCTGATTATTTTTTCCGTGTTTATGCTTTGGGGCGCTGTATCGGGAGTTGTCGATCTACAGCAATACTGGGCGCTTTATGTCGGGCTGATTATTCTGATGATGGCCGGGGCGATTGATGACCAGCTTTATATTCCAGCGCGGATCAAGCTTTTATTGCAGTTATTTGCTGCTTGCATTGTTGCTTTTTACGGGAATGTGCAAGCTGCGTATCTGGGGGATTTGTTTGGTCTGGGCGTGGTCTGGACAGGGTATATGTCTTATCCGTTTACACTAACGGCTATTGTTTTGCTGATTAATGCGATGAATTTGCTCGATGGAATAGACGGGCTGCTGGGCGGGATTTCAGCGGTGTTTTTCACTATATTTATGATAGCGGCGATAAGCGCGGGCTGGTACGGCTCTGCGCAGGTTCTGGGGCTTTTGATTGCGGTTATTCTGGGCTTTCTTGTGTTTAATATGCGCAATCCATGGCGCCGTAAAGCCAGCTTGTTTATGGGGGATGCGGGCAGTACGGCTATCGGGCTGGTGGTTGCGTGGTTTTCCGTTCATCTGGCCAGAGGGTCTTATGCGCCTTTGGAGCCTATTGTCGTGGCGTGGATCATTGGCTTTCCGATTTTTGATACATGCGCGCAGTTCTATCGCCGCATTCGCAAAGGGCAAGACCCCTTCGCGCCGGATCGCGGGCACTTCCATCACCACTTTATAAATGCCGGTATTCCGGTACATTATGCCACGCCGTTTATCATGGCTATCGTGGCTTTGATGGGAGGGTTCGGCTATGGAGCCTATATGCTCGGCGTGCCCGAAGTCTTTTTGACAGTCGGGTGGATTGTGATGCTTTTTGCCCATATATGGCTGTCCAGCAGGCCTGCGCGCTATGTATGGTTTTTGCGCAGGTTCTTTGCTCCACTTGTCAGGTAGTACCTGATCTTTAAATAATATTGCGTGCACGCAGTCTTATCCGTTAGGATAAATTCACTAGGGTTCTGACCCTATCAGTTTACAAGAGTATTTTTTATGTCACGAGCCATTTCTCACAGGTTCATTTATAGTACCGGACGATTATCAAAGGTTTCTTTTGGGCTTGCCAAAGCTGTGCGCTTTTTAGGGCTGTGCGTTGTTTGTTTTGGTTTAAGCGCGTGCGTCAACAATGTTGATATGCCTGAGTTTATTACCAGTATTCAGCGCGCCGGACAGGCTTTGCAAACTGCTGGACGAGAGAGTGAGGCAAAGGAGGTGAACTCCGATGCCGGTACACAATATGATATACGAAATGATATGCAAAATGATGCGCGAAAGCCAACCAATGTTAACAGCAATGCTTTGCTGGTGGCTCGCGGTAACTGGAATCTGGTTGAGCAGGGCGGGGCTATGGATCCTGCCGAGGCTCATAAGCTGGCACGTGAAAATGTAAATGTCAGGCGGCGTAGCAAAAAAGAAGAGCTTAGTGCTCATTTTACGCCTGATGCCAAAAGCGGGGAAGACGGAAAAATGCGCGTGTTGCGTATGGAGCTTGATAATCGAAAAGATAGCGGTGCTGATAACGGGCGGTATGATCTGGCGGAAAGCTCTGTTGTGAAGCCCTCCCGCACTGTGGCCGAGAGTGATTTGCTCAGGAAGATAAAATCGCTGTTCGGGGAAGAAGATGCGGGCGGCAAAAACCTGAATGAGGCTTCTTCGGCAATGGATGATGCTGTGCCGGTGGTGGAAGAGGCGCGGGCAAGTGCTTCAAAAGTTAGTGCTTTGGGTGTCGTTGTGCCGGAGCGCAAGCCAGAGCGGGGCTTTGTTGTTAAGCCTGCTGTTGCTAAAGAGGAGATTGCCGGAGGCGCGGTTGTTCCTCCTGCTTTGCCGGTAAGGAAAATAGCTGCTGGAAAGGATGTTGTTATACCGCGCGCCAAGCCTGATATATTAAAGAGCGCGGGGGCGGAGCCTTCTTCGGCTATGGCTAAAGGCCACGCGCAGGCTGTGAAGATACGCAGTGGTATGCACAAAGGCAAAACACGATTGGTGATCGAGGTCACCAGACCTGTGGAATATAAAGTGGCGATTGACCATGTGCGCAATGTGTTGCGTGTGAAAATAGAAAATACCCAATGGGCTATGCCCCCTCAAGACAGCTTTGCGCAAAGCAAGTTGCTGGGAACCTATATAGCAAGGCAGCAGGCCGATGGCAGCGTGCTTTTTGAAGTGCGTCTCGGTAAGCAGAGCAAAATTCTTGATACTGTGATGATGCGACCTAATCTATCTTCCCAGCACCGCATTGTCATTGATCTGAAGGAATAGATATTTCTTTAGGTGCTGTCTCTGGCTTTTGGGTACCCTTGCCTTTTTGCGCCTTGGTGTTATCCTGTTCTTTATTAATAACGCTTGTATGGTTTTTTTGCTGCGCCGTCGATTTTTTCGAAGGGCAGCGAGTACTCGGAGCGTACTAACGGTATTACTGATCTATTGAAAGGATAATCGAGATGAAAAAATTATTAATGCTGAGTGCTTTGGCAATGGTTGTAAGCGCGCCTGTTATGGCTGAAGGATGGGGCAAAGGCGAGGGCAAAGGCAAAGGCCCAAGGCATGGTGACCCTGAAAAAATGATTGAAATGATGTTTAACCAACATGACAGCGATAATGACGGTGCTATCTCAAAGGCAGAATTTTTGCAGAATGCTGAAAAGCGGTTTGTCGAGATTGATGCTGATAAAGATGGCAATATCACCAAGGAAGAAGCAAAAGCTCACGCTGTGCAAAAAAGAGAACAGATGAAAGAAAAGTTCGAAAAAATGAAGAAAAGCCGTGAAGAATCCAAGTCTTCTGATGGCGATAAAGAGTAAAAATAAAGATATAACCTGTTAGGGAAATAACCAGGTGAATTTAAACTCTGGCAACCTGGAAATACTGTCCGACGAAGACCTCATGGTTCGTGTGCAAAAAGCGGATCATGGGGCTTTTTCCGTGCTTGTAAATCGTCATACAAGGATGTTCTTTAGCGCGGCTTATCGCATGTATCCAAATGCTAATGAGGCGGAAGACATTGTTCAGGAAGCGTTTTTAAAGCTCTGGGCGCGCCCGCAAATCTGGGATGCCGGTAAGGGAGCCAAGTTCACTACATGGTTTTACCGCGTTGTTACAAATCTGGCGATTGACCATCTACGCAAGAAAAAGAACACGAAGGGTTCTGATGC
The DNA here is from genome assembly GCA_018399685.1 of Alphaproteobacteria bacterium. Classification (GTDB taxonomy): domain Bacteria; phylum Pseudomonadota; class Alphaproteobacteria; order Micavibrionales; family Micavibrionaceae; genus UBA1672. The sequence continues at coordinate 15,522 of JAGYOK010000036.1, forward strand.
TTTAGAACGTATTATGGATAAGGCGCCGGGGCAGCAAGAGAGGCTCGAAGAGCAGGAAAAGCAGGTTATTCTGGAAAGAGCGATTGGCATTTTGCCCGAGCGCCAGAAGCTTGCTCTTAATTTGTGCTTTTATGAGGGGCTTAGCAATAAAGAGGCTGCCGAGGTTATGGATGTGAATATAAAGGCGCTGGAGTCCTTGTTGGTGCGCGCGAAAAAAGGGCTGAAGGATATTTTGCTGAGGCAAGGCGTGCTGAACTATTCGGCGCAAGAAGAGGGAAAAGATACCAGTGAAACAAAGAAAGGGCGGCATTGTTATGGATCATGATGAATTAGATATGCAGCTTGATGTTTTGTTAAGAGCCAGGGCTGTGCCTGAAATGCGGAGCAATCTGGCTTATCGTATTATTGAGGCTTCACTCAATACCAATTCGCCTTCTTCGCATGAGTTCGTTGTCCTTCGGTCTCGCCGTGCTCAAGTAGGTCACTACGTTCCGCGCGGCTCGCCTTGGACGCCTGCTCATGCTTTGAATGCAAAATGGTATTATAAGCGGGGGAAAACGGGTGGCGCAAAGATCTTAGCTTTGGCTAAAGGCGCTGGCGGAGCGTTACTAAAGGGCGTGGCCGGTGTTTTGGATCACGTCGCTTTGCCGCAACCGGCGTTTGCTATGGCGGTTGTTGTGGTTATGATCGGCGGAACGGTTCTTGGCTTGCATAGCGGGGGTTTGGGAAGTGCTACATTTCTGAGCAATGACGAGTCCGGGTATACTTCCACCTATGACAGCAGCGATGTCGAGACTTATATTATGGCGACTGACAGTTTTGAATATGGAGATTTTTTATGAGCAGGCCGATGAAAATTGTTTTTACAGCTTCTATTATTTTAAATGTGCTTTTTCTGGGGATTGCCGCAGGGGGCATGTTTCATCACGAACCCCGCGAGATGCCGCCTTGGGAAAAGGCGAAAGAGACTTTGGCGCCGGAAACAATCGAGGTGATAAAATCAACATTTAAAGAGAAAAAGGAAGAGATCGTCCCGCTTTTCAAAGAGGCGAGCCAGAAAAAGAGCGCAATGAAAGAAGTTATAACCGCCCCTGAAATGGATGGTGATGCTTACGACGCGCTGGCCGAAGAGCTGAAGATATTAAACGGGAAGCTTATGGATCATCGCATTTCTTCTATAAAGGCTATTTTTGCAGGGCTGCCGCAGGAGGAGCGCGCAAAGATTGCAGACCATACAGTTGAAAAATTGCTGGGCAAACCTCCCCGTCCGGAGAAGAGGGAGGGGATGCGCTCGCATAAAACCAGACGTTTCGATTCGGAGCGAATGCATAAAAAGGGAGCTATTGACGCTGCGCCTGGAAGGATGCCTTTTGAGGCGCGCGAGCCGCTCGATCCTCCTGCGAATCAGGCGGAGTAATTGGCTATTAATGGCTGAAAGTCTTTTTTAAAGCTGTTTTTTCGCTCTAGGCGTACGGGGTTTTATTGTTTTTAATCAATATGTTGTGCGTGTTTCTTCTGTCTGCCCGTTTGGAAAATAGGCGCTTGGGGCGATTTTGAATCGAGTTAGGCTGTATCGTTAAGGGTTTTCTGCCGTTTTTCCCTGTTTTGTTTAGGGTCAGGACTTATTAATTATGTACAATTCTGTTCCATTATATGAGGCAAAGGATCAATTTTTTGGACTGAAGGACATGCCGTAGCATATTCGAAGGCCAAAAAAGAAGGTAATTTGTCTCATATAATGGAACCCTTCAGGGCGCCGCAAATTTTTGCATCTGCTCGCCAAAACCGCTTGAACGTAGCTACGGCTATGCCCTGCGCGATTTTGGCTTCCATTTACTAAAAATTTGACAGGCGCAGAATGGATATAATTAATAGGTCCTGACCCTAGTTTGTTTTAACATTTTTTTATTGGCTAAATTTTTGGCCAATTATTTTTTCCTTTGCTTTCTTTTTCCTTCTTTCCTTCATTTTTTCTTTCTTCTTCTTAAAAAAATGGGCGCC
>JAGYOK010000037.1 GCA_018399685.1 Alphaproteobacteria bacterium
GTATACTCCGACGGGCCGCAAAGCTCCGGCACGCCCGGGTTTACAGGTCAAAAAAGCAGTAAATCTCTAAGAGGCAAGAAAGGCTTTCCACCCTGCGATTTGTGGGGTCTCCAGGATGGAAAGCCTTTCTTGATCAATTACCGGTAATGACACTTCTACTTTGCAAAAACAGTGACAATTTAATTTTGTTGCAACATATCAAAATTAGTTCAGTGCTCCCTACCTACAAATCTTCTTCAAATGTTATGTTTATTGATTTCAATTAAAATTGCGCCGTAAACATTCTTAAAAAAATAAGAAAGACGGAAGATCATATCAGGTATTGGTAAGATGATCTGATTTCTATTAGCAAAGATTTACTCTGAAGAATCTTGCTTTTCTTCGTCGTTAAGGCTTAGCGGGCCGCCAGGCATAATTGTTGAAATAGCGTGCTTGTATATTAACTGTACATGTGAATCTCTACGAAGCAATAAACAGAAATTGTCAAACCATGTTACAATCCCTTGTAATTTCACGCCGTTTACCAAGAACACTGTTACGGACATCTTTTCTTTGCGGATCTTATTGAGAAAAACGTCTTGGACATTTTGTATTTTATCGGACATCTTAGTTTCCTAATTATATTTTAATTTATCTACAAATAGTGTTTTTTACATAACATCTAAACCATTTACCTGAAAAAGTAAAAACATATATACCATCAGTTTTTAAAGCAACCTCACTAGATTGCAACTAAAAAGTCTTTAAATGCATGATAATTATCAAAACTAATGAATGGTGTATATTTATCGATAAGTGAAATAGTGTCTTTGTGCCCTTTTATAAAGACGCTCTCACACCTTGCTTTTGCGGCGCATTTTAGGTCTGTTTCAGTGTCACCAACATACCATATTCTATGTTTAAGGAGGCTTAATCCAGCATTCTCTAAAGCCATTAATAAAGGATCAGGATATGGTTTATCCTGCTGTGCTTCACCCGCACAAACAACGATGGGTAGGAATTCCTTGAATCCCGTGTGTTCTAGCTCTTTTTCTACAAAACAGCGCCTTTTATTTGTAACAAGCCCAAGTACAACCCCTCTGATTTTCAGGAAATCAAGAACCTCTATCACACCATCCATAGGTTTTATCATATGGCTGTTTACCATGACACGTTTTTGAAAGATCTCGGCAGCCCTCTCCATATTGTCTCCATAAATGCTGGAAAAGATAAACATTCTTTCTTTGCCGAAATAGTCTTTGAACTCCCCTTTTTTAAGCTCATTCATGCCCAGTTTGCGTAAAGTATAGTTATGTGTTTCGCTGAGCATATTATAACTATTAACAATCGTCCCATCCCAATCCCAGAATATGGCATCAGGCAAAGCATCAATCTGAGGGAAATGTGTCATATTGGTTCGCTCGCTATTACAAATTTATTTGAAACAGGGTCAAGATGCGTAAGCTCGATATTGATGCTATGACCAAAAATCTGGTCTGCTGTCTTACAATAGCTCTCGGTTTTGTCACTTACATAAAATTTAATTTTACTATTTTTATCAATTTTTTCATATATTTCTTGGTGCCTATTAAAGTAATTTATAAGCTTATCAGGAATAATCTCATCTTGTGATATTATCGAAACGTACTTTCCTATAATGGATGGTATTTCATTTTTTAATAAAGAGTAATGTGTGCATCCTAGGATCAGGCACTCAATAGCATCTTCTTCTATCATTGGTGTCAAATAGTGTTCCAGAACTGAAGGTAGCCAATTTGCTCCCCCATTTTCAATTAAAGGAACTAAAAGAGGAGTCTTTTTTTGAATAATTGATATTTCAGGGTCAATCTTTTCAAGCTCCACAGGATAGATCATGGTTTCAACTGTGTGGTTAGTTGCAATAATGCCCAAGCGCTTGTGTCCCCCATCAATGGCTGTTTCAAGCGTAGGAACAATGACACCCAATATACGACGATTTTTATACATACTTGCAGGCAGATATTGTTGCTGTAGAGTGCGTAAGGCTGCCGCGCTTGCTGTATTACAGGCCGTAATTATTAAAGCACAGTCCTGAGAAAACAAAAAGTCTACAGCGCGCTCACTATGGGCGTAGATCGCCTTCCCTGAACGATTCCCATAGGGTAAATGAAGGGTGTCCCCGAAATATATTATATCTATATCGGGCATCTTTTCACGGATTGATTTGGCTATTAGTAGGCCGCCAAGCCCGGAATCAAATATACCTAGCTTCATATAACAAACTTATATCAGATCAACGTGGACAGAGAGAATTTCCTCCATTTCACGCGCCTTATTTCGTGGTGAGAGAATAATTAAATGATCGTGCGGCAATATTTTATCATTTTGTTTGGGTATAATGATATTACCCTCACGAATAAGCGATATAATAACAACATTTGCCGGGAGTTCCAGATCTTCAATAATCTGATTAGCTACACCGGATGATTCTGAAACTTCGATCTCAGTTACTTCAGTTTCACCGTCATTAATGCTATGAATGCTAATAATACGCCCTCTTCTGACGTGTTGCATGATGTTAGATACAATAATTGATTTTGGTGATATCAGCATATCGATGCCCAAAGAACCAACTAGTGGAAAGTAAGAGTTATTGTGAACCATAGCAGACACTCGCGCGCAGCCATATTGTTTAGCAAGTAAAGATCCTAATATATTATTTTCATCATCATTTGTGAGGCCTATATAGGTATCTGCACTTGAAATCAAAGCTTCTTCCATAATGGAGCGTTCCAAAGTATGGCCATTAACAATAACAATATCAGTTAGTTGCTCACTTAACTGCTTCGCGAGATCGGCATCGCGCTCAATGACTTTTATTTGTAGATTGCCAATATCATTTTGTAATTTACGAATTAGTGCCCTGCTTACATTCCCGCCACCTGAGATGATAATTTTGCTGGCGTCTTTTTCCATGTGACCGAAAGCTGCCATAACGCGCCTTATATGTTGCGATTCTACAACAATAAAAACTTCATCCCCCTCTTCCAGCATTTCTGTTTCATCAGGAACTATTGTTTTTGTTCCCCGTATCAAAGAAACAACAGAAAATGACAGGTCTGGAAAAAGATTGTTTAAATGCCCTAAAGCTGTGTGTAGCACGGGGCAATCTTCCATGCATATAACGCCGATAAGGTATGCCTTATATTCTCCCAGATTAATGACGTTTGTAGCCCCCGGTATTATAAGGCGCTGGTATATATCTTCTGCAATAAGCTGCTCCGGAGAGATGATTACGTCAATAGGCACATGTGAGCGGCTAAAAAGGTTTGCCCAAGCGGGGTCAAGATAGTGTTGGTTTTGAATACGGGCAATCTTTTTGGGAATACCAAAAAGAGAATGTCCAACCTGACACGCGACCATGTTAGTTTCGTCACTGTCAGTTACAGAAATCATTAAATCACACTCGCTGGCACCTGCATTTTTTAGTGTATCTGGATCAGAGGAAAGCCCTGCAACAGTGTTTACATCCAGATCACTACCAATCTGCGAAAGACTATTAGCGTCTGTATCAATGACTGTTACATCGTTGTCTTCTTTAGATAAATAAGATGCAATGCTTGAACCGATTTGATTGGCACCACAAATAATAACTCTCATAATTCAGGTGTCTTTCGTGATTGTGCTTGTAGAGTGTCTATAATCATTAACATTTGTTACGCAATATTTTGCTTGTCGTCCGAGAAAACTTCAAGTGATTTTAATTTGCGATGTAGCGCAGAGCGTTCCATACCAATAAATTCTGCGGTTCGAGAGATATTTCCATCAAAACGGTTAACCTGTGATAGCAAGTAATGTCTTTCAAAGCTTTCCCTAGCCTCACGTAACGACATTTCGAGAAGATTACATGGGGGAATAATATTATCGTTTTCGGCAATATTTTTTGCTTCTTTAGCGCTATTACCATTTATTTCCATAGGAAGAATAGACGCTTCAACAATAACATCTTTATCTTCATGCATAAGGGACACCCACTCCAGCACATTTTGCAATTGTTTGATATTACCAGGCCATTTATATGATTTAAGTTTAATTAAAGCCTGCTCAGAAAATTTTAAATTACTGAATAGTTCAATAAGTGTTCCTATCTCGTTTTTGCGTTTTCTTAGTGGTGTAAGCATAATTGGCACAACATTTAAACGATAAAACAAATCTTTCCTGAAACCTCCGGATCGAATTTTATCATCAATATTATCGCTTGAAGTGGCAATAATGCGTAGATCAATGGGAATATTCTTGTGAGATTTTGTATCATAATACATACTATCTTGTAAAAAACTCAGTAATTTTCCTTGTGTTTCCAAAGGCATGGCTGACACCTCATTCAGCACAAGCGTACCGCCATTAATCCTGCGCAATAATCCAGGGGTATAAGCTTGTTGTGCACCTGAGGCGTTGCCAAAAAGCTCTTTTTCAAGCTGTTCAGGATGCAAAGCTGCACAATCCAATGTTATAAAAGGCATTGCAGAGCGATTAGATTTTTCATGGACAAAATGTGCAGCAATAAGCTTCCCTGTTCCAACCTCCCCGGTAATCATTATACGACTATTAGACTTTGCGGCTTTTTCAAGAAGATGTTGGGTTGGCTCAGGGAGCGATCTGGCATCATCAAAAGCTATTCCAGAAGTTTTTTTACGCAATTCAGCATTCTGTTTTTTAAGTGCAGCATTCTCTAGTGCTCGACTAATCATTAGCAGCAAACGGTCGCTCTTAAAAGGCTTTTCGATAAAGTCATAAGCCCCGGCTTTGATTGCTGAAACAGCGGTTTCAATAGTGCCGTGACCACTAATCATTAAAAAAGGTAAGTCGGAGTGAGTTATTTTTACTGATTGAAGAATTTCTATACCATCTTTCTCACTGCCTTGAAGCCATATATCTTGAATAATCAGGTCGGGAGAATGCTTACCTATCATTTGTAATGCTTGATCGCTGGTTGCTGCATGCTTTACGAGATATCCCTCATCTTCCAGAATACCGGCTATCAGCATACGGATATCATCTTCATCATCAATAATTAGGATGACTGGTGATGTTGACATTGTTTAAGCCCGCCTTTCTTTTAGTTTTTTTGCATTAATGGGTTGCATTTCGTTTTGTGCAGAGAGTGGGATGGTTATTACAAAGCAAGCACCCGACTTGTTTTCCCATTGCGAAAAATTCTCAAGCCATTTGGGCGCGCCTATTATGAGCGAGCCACCATGATCTTCTATAATCTTTTTAACAATAGCCAATCCCAAGCCTGTCCCCTTTGGTTTGTGCGTAATATATGGCTCAGCTAAATTTACAATATCTTTATCATTTGGTAAGCCTACGCCATTATCTGTTATTGAGATAAATAATTCACTTTTTTTATGTTGGCCTACTAATATGCCAACTTCTCCTTGCTGTTTTTGCGCCTCATTAGAGCGCATTTCTATAGATTCAATAGCATTTTTAATCAGGTTGTTCATAACTTGACGGATTTGCTGTCCGTCACAATTAACCATGGAGTTTTGTGCAATATTACGCATATCAATCGCAATATTATCGTGTGATTGCTTGGTTAAAATAAGAGATTCTTCAATATGCTTTGTGATATCCTGAACTTTTAATACAGGATTTGGCATACGAGCAAAAGAAGAAAACTCGTCTACCATACGGCCAATGTCGCTTACATGCTTGATAATTGTATCTGTGCACTGCTCGAAAGTTTCTGGACTATCTTTTATATCCTTGAGGTATTTGCGTTTCAATCTTTCCGCAGAAAGCTGAATAGGTGTTAGTGGATTCTTTATTTCATGCGCTATGCGGCGCGCAACATCAGACCACGCAGCTTTTCTTTGTGCAGACTGAAGCTCGGTAATGTCATCAAAAGTTATAATCAATCCGGCCATATCTTCTTCGATTATTTCAATAGATATCCTAAATAGAAAGCTTCGCTTCCCCCGCTTTTCAAAAAAAACCGGTATTTCTTCCTGCAACATTTTTTTAGGTTTTTTAGCAATGCTTCCCAATAAATTTTTTAGTTCGGGAATGATGTCTAAGACATAATGTCCCGTTATTTGCTCATGGGCTTTTCCGAGAAGGTTGGATGCAGAGTTATTTGCAAGATTAATAATCCCCTGTCCGTCTACCCCAATAACACCTGAAGAAACACCAGCCAAAACGGTTTCTATCATTCTTCGACGTTGATCAATTTGCAGGTTTGCATCAATAAGGGCATCACGTTGGGACTGCAGTTGACTGGTCATACGGTTAAAGGATTTGGCCAGATACTCAAACTCTTCTATGCGTCCTGCCTCCGTAGGAAGCCTTGACGACAAGTCACCTGCACGCATACGGTCTGCTGCTTGAACTAATTCACCAATGGGATTAACAAGCTGTTTTGCAAGTAGCAAACCGGACCATATTGCTGCAAGCAGCAGCAGCAAAGCTACCACAACAAACAACATTAAAACTGTTATACGCATTCCAGAGTAACGAGCTTGCAGATTATTATAATCTTGAATAGCCAGATCAGCAGCGCTCAAATGCGACAGCACTTCTGGGTCAACCATACGACCAACATATAAGTAGGCTCCTGGAATTGTGGTCAGTTGCGTTAGTGCGCGAACACGATCCTGATCTTCATTCATCATCAGCACGACATCGCCATTAACTGCCTGTTTGAATAAAAACTCTGAAGGAAGCTCATATTCCAATGTAAAAGTTAGAGCCGAACGCGCCAGAACCTGGCCGTTCCGGGTAATAACAATAGCTTCTGATAGATTGCGCAACAACGATTGCGTATCTATTACTTTAGAGAACAACCGTTCATCAAGCAACAGACGATCACCATGTCGATCCAGATCTCCTGCCATAGCCATAGTATCTGCCCTAATAACCTGCTTATGCTCTTCTAAATAGGATTGAGCCACAGCGCTGGATTCATTAATTGCAGTTTGTACGCGCTGGTTGAACCAGGCTTGCACACCATAGTGAAACAAAAGTGCAGAAAAAACAGCCATGATTATTGTTGGCACAGCCACCAGAATACTAAAGATATAAACAAGGCGTACATGTAAGTGAGACCCGGCGATTCCTCGCTTTTTATTATTCCATACGCTGATAAGGCGCCGTGCAATAAGAGAGACAAGCAATAACAGAATTATTAGATCGACATTAAGTAACCAGATAACTGTATCAGGGTTGTTTCCAAAAGGAGGCGTTTGTGTCAGAGCACCATATGTTAAAAAACCACTGATAATAGCAGCAAATACCAGAAAAACACCTGCCTTTGTTTGCCAAGAGCGGTATTTTAGTTTTGAAAGATTTAAACCAGACAATGTTTTTTGTAACAAATAATGGGTAGTAAACTTGTTGTTAGCAAGCTCTTTTGCGGTGTTTGTTGCTTCTGTATTTTTAGCCCCGATCATATCTGTCCATTTATATTGTTTTCCTGTAGATTCACTTTTGTAGAAAACTCAGGGTTACTTGATGCTTCCAGATTTTTTAATTAAGTGTTGCATTTTTACAACGTATAAAACATAAACACAACATGTAAAATGAGTAGAGTACATTAAATGGCTATGGATTTTTATTTGATTATAGTTGCAGCGGGTAGGGGAAACCGTATGAATAATGATATTCCCAAGCAGTACATGAAGCTGGGAAACAAGCCTATTTTACGGCATACGCTAGAGGCGTTTTCTTCTATTTCTGGACTTAACCACATTTGCCTTGTCGTAAATCCACAAGATGAAGTGCATTATAAAAAAGCTCTGAATAATTTTTCTATAGATAAAAAAGGTGCACCAGTTCCAATCTCGATATGTGTCGGTGGAAAAACTCGACAACAAAGTGTCCACAATGGGTTAATGTCGCTGGAAGAAATTTTTCCTATTAAGGGGGAGACTATTGTTTTAATTCATGACGCGGCCAGACCCTTTGTTGCACACAATGATATAGAGGCTCTGCTTAATGTAATGGAGAAGCATGAAGGCGCATCACTTGCATACAATATTACAGATACGTGTCGTAGTGTAAACGAGCTTAATATAGCTCAGGAAAATGTAAATAGAGAAAAATTATGGGCTATACAAACACCTCAGGCATTTTGTTTTGCAACAATAAGAAAGGCGCATGCACAATGTGACCCAAATAAAAATTATACAGATGACACAGAATTGGTTTCTGAAATTGGTTGTGATGTTGTTCTGGTTCCAGCAAGTAAATATAATTTTAAAATAACAACTCAGGAAGATATGCACATGGCGGAGCAATTATTATCAACAAGTTCGTCCACAGTTATTCGCTGCGGTATGGGGTACGATGTTCATGCTTTTGATGATGACGTACATCCTACTGATTACGTCCGCTTGTGTGGAGTTGATATAAAATATGATCGTAGGTTAAAAGGTCATTCTGACGCGGATGTAGGTTTACATGCTTTATGCGATGCAATTTATGGGGCGGTTGGAGAAGGAGATATTGGATTACATTTCCCACCCGACAATAACACATTTAAAGATGTGGATAGCTCGGTGTTTTTAAAACATGCAATGTCCCTCCTTCGTGCTAAAAATGGAAAATTGATTAATGCAGATATAACTTTAATTTGTGAACAGCCAAAAATTTTTTCTCATAGAGAAGCAATGATTGCTTGCGTAGCACGAATCATGCAGGTTTCTAAGCGTAGCGTGAACATTAAAGCTACAACTACCGAACAGCTTGGTTTTGCAGGACGTCGGGAAGGTATAGCTGCGCAAGCTGTTGTAAGTGTGTCTCTCCCTGAAGAAAAATAAAAGAGAAAAGATAAATAAGACAATGTTTTTGAATTATAAAATACCCGAGAAACTAGATCGAAAAAAGCACTATACATGGCTTGCAAGCTGGTTTGGATGTGGTTTTATAAACCCTGCTCCAGGAACTTGGGGCAGCTTGGGAGCCGTTCCTTTTGGAATTATTTTATACTTGCTTGGAGGAAGCACTCTATTGGCTATAGCGGTTTTTATCATTGCGATTATAGGCTTATGGGCGGCAGATCTTTTTGATAAAGATATGGATGGTCATGACAGTAAAATGATTGTTATTGATGAAGTTGCCGGCCAATGGATAGCCCTTATTCCCGCGGCTCTTAATCCTTATTTAATTATTGTTGCTTTCATAGCTTTTCGCTTTTTTGATATTCTAAAACTCTGGCCAGTCAGCTTCTTTGATAAAAAGGTAAAAGGTGCAGCCGGTGTTATGGGTGATGATATTGTTGCGGGTTTGTATGCTGCTGCTATAGTCATATTTGTAGATGGTTTATTGTAATTATAAGGGGATTATCTATGCGGGGTCTTGCAGAAGAACTCAGTATTATCCTTAGAAGAAAATCATTGTCTCTAGTCAGTGCGGAAAGTTGCACTGGCGGTATGGTAGCTGCAGCAATCACAGATATTCCTGGTTCTTCTGATGTTTTTGATAGAGGATTCGTAACTTACTCTAACGCAGCGAAACAAGAAATGCTCAATGTCTCTGCCGCAACAATAAACGAAAACGGCGCAGTAAGCAAGGAATGCGCTGCTGAAATGGTGCTCGGTGCTTTAGAAAATAGTGCAGCAAATATAGCAGTTTCTGTGACGGGTATTACTGGCCCTGATGGTGGGACGCAAGAAAAGCCGGTGGGGCTTGTATATATTGCAATATGTTTGCGCAATGGAGAGCCTGATGTGGCGCAGTGTGATTTTTCGGGAGATCGTGCGAAGGTACGCGCGTCAACGTGCAGCAAAGCTCTCAACCTCTTGATCCAAGCCGCTAGCGCCATATAATATAGCCGCCCTACCCCCGAATGCTTTTATTTTTGTGAATTAACTTTCTTTTCGCGTGCAGCTTGAAGTTTCCTAAAATCATCTCCAGCATGATGCGATGAGCGAGTTAGCGGGCTTGCCGAAACCATTAAAAACCCTTTGGCATAAGCTTTCTTCTCAAATTCCTTAAATTCATCAGGCGTCCACCACGTCATAACGGGCGCATGCTTTGGTGTTGGCTGCATATACTGACCAATCGTAATAAAATCAACATCCGCCGCACGCAAATCATCCATCACTTGCAGGACTTCTTCCATACTCTCACCCAATCCAACCATCATGCCTGACTTTGTGAACATGCCCTGATCAACATCTTTCACACGTTTGAGCAAATTCATGGAGCGGAAATAGCGCGCTCCGGGACGAATTGTTGGATAAAGCCGTGGCACAGTCTCAATATTATGGTTGAAAACATCAGGCTTAGCGCGAGTTACATGGTCGATATCATCATAATTTCCCTTAAAATCACCGGGCAGGACTTCAATTGTAGTCTCTGGACTCTTCATACGAATAGCCTCAATAGTCTTTGCAAAATGATCTGCCCCACCATCTTTTAGGTCATCGCGATCAACTGCCGTCACTACAACATGCTCTAGCCCCATTTGTTTAACAGCAACCCCAATTCGTAAAGGTTCCATCTTGTCAACAGCATCAGGCTTTCCGGTCGCAACATTACAAAAAGCACAAGCCCGCGTGCAAACTTCACCCAAAATCATAAATGCTGCATGTTTATGTCTCCAGCATTCCCCCATATTCGGACAGCCAGCTTCTTCACAAACCGTAGTTAGGTTACCTTTTCTAACAATCTCCAAAGTCTCTGCATATATTTTTCCTTGAGGAGCAGGAACACGTAGCCAGTCAGGTTTCTTTCCTGATGGTTGATCAGGATTTTTCTGTTTTTCAGGATGGCGCTTGGCTTTATCTAGAAGCTTCGGATTGTAAGTCATTATACTCTAGTCCTCGTATTTATTGCTTTTCACAAAGCATGACAACACTAAGCCCAAAAAATCCATTAAAGGGATAAAACACTATGCGCTCTAAGTCATGTACAAAAATAAGTGTTTTGTTAAACCATTCTGGATAAATCCTAAGCTCACTCTTCCCTTCAATTTTCCCGTGATTGAAAAGATAGTTTTTAAACCAACGAATAACAGCAACAATGGGGAATTTTGTTGCAAAGAAATAACGGCTTTTCATAGGAGTAAGTCCAGCATCGCGGACGGCTTTTTCAAGGCTCTTAATGGTATATCGTCGGTAATGCTCTAAAAATACATCGTGACCAGACCAAACAAATTGGAAGGCTGGAACTGTGATGAATACTTTTCCTCCTTTTGGCATAGATTCTGTATATTGTTTAAGCAACGCAACATCATTAGGAACGTGCTCTAACACATCCATCATAATAATAAGATTCTGTGTCGTTTTTTCCAGTGATCTGACAAAACGAATAGATTTATCTTTATATATCTCTTCTCTTTCTTCTACATAAGCCGGATCAACGCACACAGAACTTTGACATATATTATTATCAATAAGCTGTTTGGAAAAAATACCGGATCCCGCCCCGACATCGAGAACTTCATTAACAGAAAGATTAGAACCCAGTAATGCACGCATTGCGCGCCCTTTTGAAATGTAATACCAGTGTGATTGAATTTTGTTACCAAGAATACTTTCTTCTTTGATATCCATAAGAATGCCTTTCCAAATAGCATAGATGATTAGCTTTACGCCACAGGGCTAGAAATGTATAGCTTTTCCATAGGCGGCAAGAACGCTTTCATGCATCATCTCGGACAAGGTTGGATGAGCAAAAATTGTGTGCATTAATTCTTCCTCAGTTGCTTCAAGCGTTTGCGCAATGCCATAGCCTTGGATCATTTCTGTAACTTCCGCGCCGATCATATGCGCTCCCAAAAGCTCTCCGGTTTTTGCATCAAAAATGGTTTTGACTATGCCTTCCGGCTCACCCAAAGTAATTGCTTTACCATTACCCATAAATGGGAAACGTCCAACCTTGATCTTGTAGCCAAGCTCTTTTGCTTTGCTTTCAGTTAAACCAATCGAGGCAACCTGCGGATGGCAATAAGTACAGCCCGGAACGCGCAGCGGATTAATCGGGTGAACACCCTTTTCGCCAGCGATTTTTTCAATGCAAATAATACCTTCATGTGAAGCTTTATGCGCAAGCCAAGGTGCTCCGGCTACATCACCAATAGCATAAACGCCCTTCTCCGCAGTTTCCAGCCATTCATTGGTAAGAATATGGCCGCGATCCAGCTTAACTTTGGTATTCTCAAGCCCGATATTCTCGACATTAGCAACAATACCAACCGCCATAATTACATTATCAACAACAAGCTCTTGCGTGCCTTTTGGCGTTTCAATCGTTGCTTTCACACTGTCTTTACCCTTATCAAGCTTAGTAACCTTCACCCCCGTCATAATCTTCATGCCCTGCTTTTCAAAGGCTTTTTGCGCCATAGCTGAAATCTCTTCATCTTCCACAGGCATTACACGGGGCAAAACCTCGGCAACCGTGACTTCCACGCCCATAGAGCGATAGAAGCTAGCGAACTCAATTCCAATAGCGCCAGAGCCTACAACCAGTAAAGACTTAGGCATTTTCTCCGGTGTCATTGCACCTTTATAGTTCCAAATCAGTTTACCACCAGGTTCAAATCCGGGCAGAACGCGCGCTCGCGCGCCTGTAGCAACAATAATGTGTTTTGCTGAAAGTGTCTCGAAAACCTTTCCATCCTTCTCAACGGTGAGCTTGCCACCACCTTGCAACTTGCCCCAACCGTCAAAAACTGTAACTTTATTCTTTTTAAGTAAGTGCGATATCCCGCCTGATAATTGCGCAGCAACATCGCGTGAACGCTTAACTATTTTTTTAATATCAAAGCCCATATCTTTTGCACTAAGCCCGAATTCGTCAAGTCGATGCATAGTGTGATAAATCTCACTAGAGCGCAGCAATGCCTTAGTCGGAATGCAACCCCAGTTTAAACATATACCACCTAAATGGTTTGCTTCAACAAGCGCCACTTTCATATTCAGCTGTGCCCCGCGAATTGCTGCAACATAACCACCGGGGCCACCACCAATAACAACAACATCAAAATTCTTATCACTCATTAGACAAACTTTCTTTTAGTTTGATTTTTTTAAACTAGCATGGAGACTGGGTTCTCAATATATTGCTTAAAGATTTGCAGATATTCAGCACCAACAGCCCCATCAACGCAGCGGTGGTCAACGCTAAGCGTGCAGTTCATCACAGTTCTGATTTGTATTTCGCCTTTTTCTACGACAGGGCGCCGTTCGCCTGCTCCAATAGCAAGAATGCATCCTTGAGGTGGGTTAATTATAGGTGAGAACTCCTTAACACCAAACATACCCAGATTAGAGACAGTAAACGTACCTCCCTGAAATTCTTCAGGTTTAAGCTTATTATCCCGAGCGCGCGTAGCCAGATCTTTTACTTCAGCAGAAATCTCTTTCAATCCCTTATCTTCAGCCGATTTTACAATAGGTGTAATCAAGCCGTGCGGTGTAGAAACTGCTACACAAACATCTGCTTTAAGGTATTGATGAATAGCGTCTTCCGACCATGAAACATTAGCCGCAGGATATGCTTTAAGAGCCATAGCCGCCGCTTTCATGATAAAGTCATTAACGGAGAGCTTGTATTCACCCTTTGCTTTGTCATTAAGCTCCTTGCGAGCTGCCAGCAAGGTATCCAGTTTACATTCCACGGTTAAGTAGAAATGCGGAACTTGCTGCTTAGACTCGGTTAATCGCCGCGCAGCAACTTTGCGAATATTGTTATTCGGTATTTCTTTATAAGCCATGCCAAAGATGTTGGTTTTGATCGTCGGATCGTCATAAACATCCGTGTTCACCTGAGCTACAGCCACTGGAGCAGGAGCCTTCTTAGCAGTTTCTATATCTGCTTTAATAATACGTCCATGTGGGCCACTCCCCTTTACTCCCGTTAAAGCAATGCTAGCATCTTTTGCAAGGCGCTTGGCAAGTGGAGAAGCAAAAACCCGTCCGCCAGATTCAGGGGTCGAAGCAGCAACCGGAGCCACCTTAACAGTTTCTTTTGGCATCTCTTCTGCTGTTACAGGAGCCGCAGCATTTGGTGCGGATAAGTCAATATCACTGGCGCTCTCCCCATCCTCTAAAAGAATAGCAATCACAGCATTAACCGGAACGTTCTCCGTTCCTTCTTTAATAACGATCTTTCCGATTATGCCATCGTCAACGGCTTCAACTTCCATCGTCGCCTTATCGGTTTCAATCTCGGCGATAACGTCGCCTGATTCAACGGTATCACCTTCAGATTTAAGCCATTTGGCTAAAGTGCCCTCTGTCATAGTTGGTGAAAGGGCCGGCATTGTAATATTAATTGACATTGTTATTACTTAACTCACATTTATTGTTAACAAATAAAACTGGTGACTAATCGACGTAGCAAACTTTTTTGACTGCTGCGATAATATCGTCACTTTGCGGCAATACCAGCGCTTCAAGATTTGCAGCATAAGGCATTGGGACATCTTTCCCGCACACCCTTGTGACTGGTGCATCTAGGTAATCAAAGACATGTTCACAACATAATGCTGCGATCTCCGCACCAATACCCGCAGCAGGCCACCCTTCTTCTACAGACACAATACGGTTTGTCTTTTTAACACTTTCAAGTATAGTCCAGCGGTCAAGTGGGCGTAGCGTGCGTAAGTTAATCACTTCTGCATCAATACCTTGTTTTGCCAACTCTTCAGCAGCTTTTAGTGCTTTCCCAACATTTATTGAGAACGCTGTAATGGTTACATCACTACCCGTGCGCTCAATTTTTGCACGCCCTATCGGAATAACGTAATTCTCGTCTGTTGGTACATCAAAGCTCTGCCCGTACAGCATCTCATTTTCAAGAAACACGACAGGATTCGGATCGCGAATAGCTGCTTTCATCAAGCCTTTAGCATCCGCAGCAGACCAAGGAGCAATAACCTTCAATCCCGGAACATGAGCATACCAGCTCGCAAAGCATTGTGAGTGTTGTGCCGCAACCCGCGATGCAGCACCATTAGGCCCACGAAATACAATCGGGCAGCCAAGCTTTCCACCCGCCATATATAATGTCTTGGCCGCAGAGTTAATAATGTGATCAATCGCCTGCATAGCAAAGTTCCATGTCATAAACTCGACAATCGGCCTAAGCCCATTCATCGCAGAACCAACAGCCATTCCGGCAAATCCGTGCTCGGTAATCGGCGTATCAATGACACGTTTTTCTCCAAACTCATCAAGCAATCCTTGGGATACTTTATAAGCGCCATTATATTGCGCTACTTCTTCACCCATAAGGTAGACGGTTTCATCTGCTCTCATTTCCTCAGCCATCGCATCACGTAAAGCTTCACGAACGCTAAGTTCTTTTGTATCTGTAAAGAAAGCCGCTTCATCAAATGGTGGTGGTTCAATCACGGCACCTTGCGCATATAGAATGTCTCGATTTTCTATAACGGCGCCAGTAGGCTGCCCAACTATTTGCTCAGAAGACATGGCAGGACTGTCTTCTTTTTTATTAGCCTCTTCATAAGCTTGAGGCTGCACTTTATTACTAGATTTACGATCACTTAGACTATCCGCACTCTCACCATCTTCTAACAACAATGCAATAGGCGTATTCACGGCAACATTTTGCGTTCCAGCAGGAACCAAAATCTTTCCAATCACCCCATCATCAACAGCCTCGACTTCCATTGTCGCTTTGTCTGTCTCGATCTCGGCAATAACATCACCGGATTCAATAGCGTCACCCTCGGATTTCAGCCACTTCGCAAGGTTTCCTTCAGCCATAGTCGGTGATAGAGCTGGCATTAATATTTCAATGGGCATGATTATTTACTCTCCACTAATACGTCTGTCCATAAATCTTCGAGCGGTGGCTCTGGGCTTTCCTGAGCAAAAGTCGCCGACTCCTTAATAATGGATTTAATTTCTTTATCAATTTCTTTAAGGTCGTTTTCTTCCACATCCATTTCCAATAAGATGCTTTTCACATTAATAATGGGATCACGCTCATCTTTCATAGAAGAAACCTCCTCTTTTGTCCGATATTTCGCAGGATCAGACATGGAGTGACCACGATAACGATATGTCATCATCTCTAAGATATAAGGCCCATTACCTGAACGGATATAGTTCAAAGCCTGCTGAGCTGCGTCTCGTACAGCCAGAACATCCATGCCATCAACTTGTTCTCCAGGAATTCCATATCCTTCACCGCGTCGGTAAAGCTGACCAGCTGAAGAGCGTGATACATCGGTTCCCATACCGTATTTATTATTCTCAATAACAAAAAGAACCGGCAAGTCCCAAAGAGCCGCCATATTATAGCACTCTGCAACCTGTCCTTGATTAGAAGCCCCATCACCCATGTAGGCAATAGCGACACCGTCGTCATTTTTGTACTTATGGGCAAAACCAAGTCCGGTGCCAATGGATGTTCCAGCCCCAACAATACCATGCCCTCCGAAGAAGTTCTTCTCAAGCGAGAACATGTGCATAGAGCCACCCTTCCCTCGCGAATAACCATCAATGCGACCAGTAAGTTCAGCCATAATGCCCTTTGGGTCCATATCACAGGCAAGCATATGCGCATGATCTCGGTACGTAGTGACCACAGTATCCTGATGCTTTTGTACCGATGTAATGCCTGTTACTACGGCCTCTTGCCCAATATATAGGTGGCAAAAACCACCGATGAGCCCCATACCATAAAGCTGCGCGGCTTTTTCTTCAAAACGACGAATGAGCAGCATATCGTGATAGAATTTTTTTAATTTATCTATCGACAGATTTGTCGTGGAATTCTCATTTCTTTCCTCTTTAGAGCTGGTTTCTTTTGCTGACACCACAGATTAATTCCTTCCAGAAAGCTTAGTCAAAATCTTAAAACCAAGAAGTGCTACACCATTTAAAAAGTAAATTCTAGTAAGAATTACATTTTTATTGCAGTGCAACATGTTGTTATTTAAGGAAAAACTGCGTTAAGAAGCTGGGTTATATTACCTGTTTAATGGCTTAAAATAACGATTTCACCGCTTTTATTATATCCAAGGATAAGCCGAATTTGCTCTTCCAGAAGATCGGAAGATAATGTAGCTGGACGCATCAATGTTACCTTTTCTTCCAATGTTGCTGTTTTATCTTTTAAAGAATCCAGCTCTTTGGACTTTGCCGTTGCTGCGGGCTGCATTGAGACAAGTTGTTGGTAACTATAGCGACCAAGTACAATATGATATGAAAAATAGGCGCACAAGCACACCCCTATAAAAAGAGGTATGTTTTGTTTAAATGAGCCAAAGATATCCACAGATTTATCCATAACTTGTATAGAATCATAAAGATTTCTGTGGATCAAGAAAAAAATCCAATAGAGTCAGTGCTTTATTATAGAACATAAAAAGAACAAAAACTCTAAAGGACTAATATGAATCACTTTTTTTTATACTTATTATTTATAGAGACCTCTGCATAACCCTCCCAAATTACC
>JAGYOK010000038.1 GCA_018399685.1 Alphaproteobacteria bacterium
CTTCATCCACGGGGCAAGCCCCTTGGTTTTTTCGTGCCTATAAAATGTTGTGCATTGCGTAAATGTAGCTAATAAGGCTTTTCTAAAATAAAAAGTAATAATTCATTATATTACAAGCATTTCAAAATTATTCTATCTTATGGTTGCATGTATGAAGAAAATGCGATAGTATACGCGTATAATTTAAATTTTTCGTGTGGGGTCTATTATGAATGATAAAACGTCGGATACAGACGCTGAGGATGTTGAGAAGTATTCTTTTCAACCAGGTCAGAGTTCATTGGTTAGTCGTAATATTACTATCTTTGGGCGGAGGACTTCGATCAGGCTTGAGCCTGAAATGTGGTCGGCTCTTAACGATATTGCGGATAGAGAGAAATGCTCTGTGCATGATATATGCTCATTAGTGTATGTCAGGAAAAGCTCGTTAACATCACTTACTGCGGCGATCCGGGTGTTTTTGATGCTGTATTATAAGGCAGCAACGACTGATATCGGACATAAAAATGCGGGGCATGGTGATTTCAATATTATGAAAAGACGTGCACGAATTCCCGCAGTTTATGAGAGCTATTTTGATAAACGCGAGGCAAAGCAACGTAAGACATCCGGTTAAACTCCGTTCACCGCGAGTGTAATCCGTTACCATATAGGAGCATATAGGAGATTAAAGTAACGCGCGGGAGGCGCGTTCATATTTTTTAAAGGGTACGACCGTATTTAAGAAACTTGTTTCTGCGGTTTTTCGACAAGGTGGAAGTGTCCCATGGGGTAAGCTCTTCCAGTCCTTTTTCGATTTGATCGGATACGGCTTTAATAATTTTTTCTTTATTGCGATGGGCGCCGCCGACCGGCTCGGGAATAATGCCGTCAATAAGCTTTAATTCCATAAGGTCTTGCGCCGTAAGTTTCAGCGCTGCGGCTGCATCCTTTGCATATGCACCGTCTCTCCACAAAATAGATGCGCAGCCCTCAGGGGATATAACAGAGTATGTTGAGTGCTCCAGCATGTAGATTTTATCTGCAACAGCGATGGCTATAGCGCCGCCAGAGCCGCCTTCTCCGATAACAACAGAGATGATGGGGACAGTGGTTCTGAAGCATGTTTCAATAGATTTTGCAATCGCTTCAGACTGGCCGCGCTCTTCTGCGCCAATGCCGGGATATGCTCCGGCTGTATCAACAAGGGTAATTACAGGGATTTGGAATTGGCTGGCCATGTTCATCAGGCGCATTGCCTTGCGGTATCCTTCGGGAAGAGCCATGCCAAAATTGCGTTTAATGCGGCTCCCCGTATCATTGCCTTTTTCATGTCCCATGATAATGCAGGAACGGCCTTTGAATCTGCCAAGTCCGCCAACCAGCGCTTTATCTTCGCCAAAATTACGGTCACCGGCCAGAGGCATGAAATCCTCAACCATGCCATTAACGTAATCAAGCATGTGAGGGCGCTCTTGATGGCGGGCGACCTGTACTTTTTGCTCTGCGGTCAGTTTGCTATATGTTGCTTTTAAAAGCTTGTCAGCCTTGCTTTGCATACGTGAGATTTCATCAGCAATGTTAAGCTGTGTGTCGCTGTTCACATGGCGAAGTTCGGCGATTTTGCCTTCAAGCTCTAAAATTGGTTTTTCAAAATCTAACTGACTCATAGTCTGATATATACCTTAGTTGTATAAAACATGACGCATAAATGTATCTGCGTCATGTATGGTTTTCCTGTTGGTATTTATGACTTATTTTTTCTTGGTTCCGGTTTTAGCCAAAGGATGTTTTTCTTCGACTGTTTTTCGGGCATCCTCATTTAGTATATGAGTGTAAATCTGCGTTGTTGCAATATCCGCGTGGCCAAGCATTTTTTGCACAGAGCGCAGGTCTGCTCCGTTGTTAAGCAAATGTGTTGCAAAGGCGTGGCGCAGCACGTGCGGGCTAACGCGGCCATCATCAATTTTTGCTTCTTTGGCAAGATCTTTAAGCAGTTGAGCAAAACGCTGGCGGGTCAAATGTCCGCTTACAGATGTCTTTGACGGGAACAACCATTTGTCTTGTGCAGATGAATCATTATCCTGAGAAATATGTTGCTTGCGTACGTCCAGATATTTTTTGACGGCTTTTTGTGCAGTTGTTGAAAGGGGAACCATGCGCTCACGTCCTCCTTTTCCTTCAACAATCATGTGGTCAGAGTTTTTGCCGATTGCAGAAAGAGGAAGTCCTACAAGCTCGGAAACACGTAATCCGGTTGCGTAGAGCATTTCGATAAGGCAGACCAGACGAATGCTTTCCGCTGTGTTTTTCTCAGCGGCTGTATTAATCAGGTTGGTTACTTCGTCTTCTGATAAAGTTTTGGGCAGGGTGCGGCCTTGCTTTGGGCTTTCTATTGTTGATGTTGGGTCATCTTCGCGCTCTCCCTCGGAGACGAGGTAGCGAAAGAACTGACGCAAAGCCGAAAGGCGGCGAGCTACCGTACGTACGGCGATCTTGCTGTTGTCACCTTCTCTGGAGCTGGTTTTGTTGTTTAAATGCTTGATGTAATCCTTTAGATCATCGGTGGATGCTTTATTTATTTCCTTGTTCTTTTGATCGCGGAGATAAAGACTCACGTCGGCGAGATCTCTCCAATAGGCCTGGCGTGTGTTCATCGCGGCGCCGCGCTCAGTAGTCAGCATATCTAGAAACGCATCAACAAGAGGATGTAAATCCGGTTTGGGCATTGCGGGACGTCCGGGTCTTGCCATGTTTATCTCCTTAAAATTTTATATATCTTATTTATTTAATGTTTTTGTTTATTCCTGCTGCATCAAAGCCTGAGCCAGAATGCGGCGGGGAGCGGTTTTTATACCCAAGTTATTCAGGGCTGAAGCTATATCAGCCAGAATTTCAGTATTTATTTTTTCTCTGTCTATATTACTTAATATGTAAGATGACAGAAGCAAAGATACGCTGATATCCTGATCGTTGCTGGCGCTTTTTAAAGCACTCAAAGCGCGATTGGGAGGCATTGTATACCCCTTATCGGCAATCAAGTCAAAGCCATTTGTATCTTTAGTGCGCACTTTATCACTATTAGTCGGGGTGCTGTCAATATTTTCTATAATATTTTTTATGTCTTTTAACAAGCTTGTTTGTAATGAGGCGGAAAATATATATTCATAGACTTTGTCGCCGGGGGCTTCATCGATGTTTTCTAGTAGCAAAAACAGTGATATAAGAAGCTTTTCTCGTGTCGTTTCTTTTTTCATATCATCGGGAAAATTGATATTCAATAAATCATTTATCCATGTTTTGGAAACTTCATCCGGTGTGTATAAATATAAGGGCGCGAGCAAAAACGCATCTTCAATTGAAATATCTGTATTGATTTTTAACTCGCCGATGATCGGCAGGAGGGGGATCAATAAATTGTCAGAGTGCTTATGTGCAATCATCATGGCTTGAGAGATTTTTTCTGCCCGATCTTTGTCTGGCAGGCTATCGATTGTTTCCTTGTAAATGCTAGCCAGAGCAAGCAAGTCGTTAGTAAATTCCGATGAGGAGATAGCAGGCGAGGCGTCGGTTTTGCTATTTTTGTTTTCATCGTGCTGGTTTAAAAGCTCTTCATAAAATTCTGACAAGGATTGAGGTGGCATAATAGCGTAATCAATGGCAAGGCCAAGGAGCAGTGCTTTTTGGATGTCGTTTATATAAGGCTGCGCCAGAAGAATGGAAATATCCTGCGGCGGTATTTCGGGCGCGGTTTGGGGGGTGATGTATTTGCTTGAGATTTTTCCCTGTGCGCTTAGAACTGCACGCTCCAGCATATCGAGTTTTGCAAAGCTTTCGGGCGAATACTCAAACATATAGTCGGGAGATTTGAGCAGCGCTAATAGCTCCGGGTATTTTGATAAAAGCTTTTCTTGCTCTTCGGTCGGAGCTGCGCTATCGGGCAGTAAATTCTCGCAGTATATAATAAGCGCTTCCCATGAAGGTATGCCTTTATGATGCTGCGCTAAAGTTTTTACATCAAGGCAGGCCAAGCCTTTTTGCTGGTTAAATAGCATGGCAAAGATGCCTGTGCGGGAGGTTGGCTCATCAAGCGGGTGTTCGGAGGCTTTCCGGTATAGCTCGAAAGCTTCGCGATTATATCCCAATCGAAGCAGGGCGTTGAGGCGCAAGGTCAGTAAATCTTCGCCCGGCGTAATGGCAATATCCTGATCCAGCGCGGTTGCATCCGCCCCGGTTAGAATAAAATCCCTTACAAGAGGCCGTAAAGCCTGCCATTGGCTTTGCTCAACAAGTTTGAGCAATGAAGTTAGCTCTGATCGTTTTGTTCCTCTATATACGCCGCTACCGAAACTGCCCTTGTCTTTTATATCAAGAAGACCAAGAGACTCTGTTAGCGCGTAGTTTGTGGTCTGGGGTAGCTCTTCTTCTGCCTGATCCTGCTGCGCTTGCGCGTGGCTTTTACCGCCAATTACAATCAGTAAAAGGAATAAAAAGGATAATATCCAGCGCAACCAGGCGTGTATGCTGCGATGCTGCCGGAAGAAAAGCGTGTCTATATCAGTCATTTACCGAGTATTTTCTCATTAGGAACTGTTTTTACAACAGAAGTTTGTGTGATTTCTACGTCGCTTAACATAACCATAGCGGCCCCGCCGACGATAAAAAGCACGAAAAGGGCAAGCAGTATTTTGATGATTAGTTTCATAATCGTTCTTGTCTTCATGTTGTAAAAATTGCGTATGACATGTATAGCAAATGTGGTGATTGTTTTAAAGAATGATTGGTAAAAATATTGGGAAACAATAAAAATCTGGAAGGCAAATTGTCCAAACCTGTCATTTTTATCGGAATGATGGGCTGCGGGAAAAGTTATGTTAGCAGGGCGCTGGCCAGAAAATGCAATCTCGATCACTATGAAATGGATGAGATTATCGAGAAAACTCAGGGAATGAGCATTTCACAAATTTTCGAAGAGTATGGCCAGACGCATTTTCGTTTGCTGGAAACCGAGCTGCTTGTCGGGCTTTTGCAAGATAGGCGGCCTTGTGTGATATCTGGCGGCGGCGGCGTTATGGGGCGAGCGGAAAACATGCGGGCGATAAGGGATCTGGCCATATCTGTATGGCTCAAGGTGGATATGCCGGTTTTGCTGGAACGTGTGAAGAATGGCAAGGGCAGACCGATGCTTTTGCAGGGTGGTGATCCGGCCAAGGCTATGGCGGAGTTGCTGGAAAAGCGCGAGCCATTATATGCTTCGGCTGATATTCATATTGAAAACAACCGGTACGTGGATATAGATGTTCTGACGGATCAGATTATTGATTCTATTATTGAGTTTCAAGATGCAAAGAAAGGTAAATAATGGAACCGCTTAATGTGCATATAGATTTGTGCGAACGCAGCTATGATATTGCAATCGGGAGCAATCTTTTATCCTCTATTGATAAGTATCTGCCTTTTGATGTAGCGGGTAAAAAGCTGTTTATAGTGACAGATGAGAATGTTTGCCCTTATGCAAAAAGCTTAAAAGAAGCGCTTTTGGCTTTGGGTGCGCGCTGGTGCGAGGAAAAGATCTTTCCGGCGGGGGAGGCAACCAAATCATACGATAATTTGAAAGCAGTTCATGAGTGGATGCTGATAAACAACATTCACCGCGATTCAGTTATTATCGCTGTTGGTGGCGGTGTGATCGGGGATTTAACCGGATTTGCTGCCGCGACTGTGTTGCGTGGGGTTCCGTTTGTGCAAATCCCTACTAGCTTGCTGGCGCAGGTTGATAGCTCGGTCGGAGGCAAAACAGGGATTAATACAGCGCACGGAAAAAATCTGGTGGGGAATTTTTATCAACCCATAAGCGTTGTCATTGACACGGAGACTTTGAAGACCTTGCCAAAGCGTGAGCTTTGCGCGGGTTATGCCGAGGTCGTGAAATATGGGCTTATCGCAGATGTGGAGTTTTTCGAGTGGCTGGAAGATGAAAACGCCAAGCGGGTTTTATCTTTGGATCCTCAGGCAACTGCAAAAGCTATAGAGGTTTCGTGTAAAGCCAAAGCAAAAGTCGTCGAAGCGGATGAGCGGGAAGGGGGCGTGCGCGCTCTTTTAAATCTGGGGCATACTTTCGGGCATGCGTTTGAAGCTTTGGCAGGTTATGACGGGTCGTTATTACATGGTGAGGCGGTTGCTTTGGGAACAGTGCTCGCGTTTGATTTGTCTGTGCGCATGGGCTTGTGTCCGGCGCAGGATTATGATCGAGTAGTTGGCCATTTCCGCGATGCCGGATTGCCCGTGTGCGCTGGAGATACTTCTGCTGCGGCGGCCTTGAGGGCAGATATAAAGGTTTATAAAGATATTATGCTGCGGGATAAAAAGGCATTAAACGGTAAAATGGTTTTTGTTTTGGTACGCGGCATCGGGAATGCTCTTATTCACAAAGAGGTTCCTGAAGAACTGGTTGATGCTGTGATTAAAGATTTTTTAAATAAAGGCTAAAGGCCGGGGTTTTTCCTTTAAGGATTATAGTTTTATGGAACTCTCTCTTATTTTATCGATTATTGCAATTTTTGTATTGCTGCTGTTTTCGGCTTTCTTTTCGGGCTCGGAAACGGCCTTGACCGCTGCGTCAAAAGTGCGCCTTAAAGCGCGGGAGAAAGAGGGAAACAAGCGCGCGGCTATGATAAATAAAATCCGTGACCAGAAAGACCGGATGATTGGCGCTTTGCTCCTTGGAAATAATCTGGTGAATATTCTTGGTTCGGCTTTGGCAACCAGTGTTTTGATAAAATTGTTTGGTGAAAGTGGCGTGATTTATGCGACTTTCATTATGACTTTGCTGATATTGATTTTTGCAGAGGTCTTGCCAAAGACATATGCGTTTCACAATGCCGAGCGTATGTCTATGAGGATTGCCCCGATTATTCGTGTGGTTATTATTATATTTGCCCCTGTTACCGAGGCTGTGACATGGATTGTGCGTAAGGTTCTGCGGTTGTTTGGTGTTGATATTTCAAAGGTGGAGGCAGGCTCGCATCTGGAGCTTCTTCGCGGGGTTATCGATATGCACAAGGCTTTGGACTCAAAGGGAAAAGAGCTGGAGCAGCGGGCGATGCTGCGCTCTATCCTCGATCTGGCCGAAGTGGATGTCGAGGATATTATGATCCATCGTAGTAATGTAACCATGATTGATATGGACAAGCCCACAGAGCAGATTATCGAAGATGTTATGAGCAGTCCTTATACAAGGCTGCCTTTATGGAAAGACGATCATGACAACATAGTTGGCGTTCTTCATGTCAGGGAATTGTTGCGGGAATTGATGGATGTGGGCGGGGATGCTGCTCAGGTTAATCTTATGCGCGTGGTTATGACTCCGTGGTTTATCCCTGAGACTACTAATCTTTATGACCAGCTTCAGGCTTTCCGTGAGCGTAAGGAGCATTTTGCTGTTGTAATTGATGAGTATGGCTCTTTTATGGGGATTGTCACGCTTGAGGATATTCTTGAGGAAATCGTCGGTGATATTGACGATGAACATGACGAGGCTGTGAGCGGTGTGCGGCGTTTATCCAATGGCTCTTATATTATAGACGGGGCTGTGCCTGTTCGTGATTTGAACAGAGCGTTTGAGTGGGGCTTGCCTCATGATGACTATGCGACTATTGCTGGGCTGGTCTTGTTCGAGTCCCAGATGGTTCCTGATGTCGGGCAGTCATTCCGCTTTCACGGGTTTCAGATTGATGTTGTGCGCAAGCAACGTAATCAAATTACGCTGGTGCGTTTAACGCCACCGAAGAAATAAGTTTAATCGAATAAGAGTATTCCAATCGGGAACAGAGCTAGTAAAGCGTATGTGATTGAGTTGGCTTTTAAACAGGTCTGATTAATTTTCTTTGCGTCTATATCTTTGTTCAATTTTGCCGTTATGAAGGCCTCGATTTTCCATGAGACAATGAAATAGGGAATTAGGAGTATTAGTAATGCTGTTGGAACCATCCAGTGAATCTCTGCTTCGTAAGGAACAAGCCAGGCAACCTGCCAGGTAACTGCTAGAAATTTTTCAGTGATTGTTTCTATACCGTGTGATGTCCCGCCACCGGTTATGATTTGGAGCAAAAGGAGAATTCCCCATGTTACAGGTGTGCCGATAAAGGTAGAAAATATATTGCTTATGGCAGCAGAGGTGAATGCTTTTTTGGGTTGAAGAGCTAGTTGTTTTTTTAGCACATAACCTTCAATGCCAATAATGGGAAGCAAACCAACCAGCATCATTGGCAAGGTTATAAAAATCATTGGGACGCCCATGTTTGCCCAAGCTGGCTGCGAAATGATACATAAAGCCAGCGTCAGTATAAAGAAGTGAAGTGTCTTTTGGTTTTTATATGATTTTTCCATGGCAGTGCTTAAATTTCTTTGCTGATCCACAAGGGCAAGGGGCGTTGCGCTGAATTTTCCCCCATGTCTGTGGATCATTCTTATCAAAAGCGCGCTTTTGAGGGAAGGGCTTTATATTGCCATCTTGTTGTTTTTTAGCATCCGTTGCGGCAGGATCCGCCCGTGTTTCCTGTATTTTGCTTTCGTCCGGGGCTTGAGAGCCACGAATAATAAGGCCGGGGCGATCATGATCCATGTTGAATTCTACCAGACATAATGTACGCGTGATCGTCTCGCGCATTTTATCAAGCATGGCTTCGAACATTGCGAAGGCTTCTGTCTTATATTCATTGAGCGGGTCTTTTTGCCCAAATGCGCGCAGGTTAATACCTTGACGCAGATGGTCAAGGTTGAGCAAATGCTCTTTCCAGTGCTGGTCAAGCATTTGCAGGACGATAGATTTTTCAATCTGGCGCCAGATGTCTGTGCCTGTATTAACGGCTTTTTCTGCCATTTTCTTATCAGAGAGATCAATCAGGCGGTCTATGATTTCATTGTCGGCTATGCCTTCTTCTTTTGCCCATTCTTTGACAGGCAAGCTCAGGTTCAGGACGCGCAGGACTTCGTTTTCGAGAGTTTCCATGTTCCATTGCTCGGCGTAGCTGCCTGCCGGAATGGCGAGTGAAACCATGTCTTCGATAACGCTGTGGCGCATGTCTTTGACCATAGCTTCCAGATTGTCTGACCTCATAATCTCGCGGCGCTCTTCGTAAATTTCTTTACGCTGGTCGTTCATGACGTTGTCGAATTTAAGGAGGTTCTTACGCATTTCAAAGTTCATTGATTCGACTTTGCCCTGTGCGCGTTCAAGCATTTTGGAAATCCACGGATGCTCTAGCGCTTCGCCTTCTTCAAGGCCTATATGCTTGCTTGAGAGAAGACCTTCAAGCTGTTGTCCTGCGAATATGCGCATGAGGTCGTCTTCAACTGAAAGGAAGAACATAGAGGCGCCGGGGTCGCCCTGACGACCGGAACGGCCTCGGAGCTGGTTATCAATGCGGCGAGATTCGTGGCGCTCGGTTCCTATGATATAAAGGCCGCCTGCTTCCTTAACCCTGTCTTTGTCGCTTTTGACTTCTTCGCGGATTTTGATCGCGGCTTTTTCCCGTCTGTCTTCGGGCCAGTTTGGATCAACTTCCTGTGCAATGCGCATATCGGCATTACCGCCAAGCTGGATATCTGTACCGCGGCCAGCCATGTTAGTGGCTATAGTGATCGAGCCGGGGCGCCCTGCCTGAGCGACAATGTAGGCTTCTTGTTCGTGGTGGCGGGCGTTCAGGACATTATGCTTTATTTTGGCTTTTTTCAGGCGTTCTGAAAGGCCTTCTGATTTTTCGATGGAAACGGTTCCGACGAGAACAGGCTGCTCGCGCTTCACACATTCCTTGATAAGCTCGACAACAGCTTCTTCCTTTTCCCTAAGGGATTTATAGATTTTGTCATCATAATCGAGGCGGGAAACCGGCTCATGAGTCGGGATAGAGATAACCCCCAAATGGTAAATTTCGTCGAATTCTGCGGCTTCGGTCATACCGGTTCCTGTCATACCGGCCAGTTTTGGATAAAGGCGGAAATAGTTCTGGAACGTTACAGAAGCAAGGGTCTGGTTTTCGTTTTGAATGTCTACATTTTCCTTGGCTTCGATGGCCTGATGTAGACCTTCGGATAGGCGGCGTCCGTCCATCATACGGCCTGTGAACTCATCAATCAGCATAATTTTGTTGTCCTTGATGATGTAGTCCTTATCAAGGTGGAACATTTTATGCGCGCGCAAGGCCTGATTTACATGGTGGACAAGGGCAATGTTTTGCATGTCATACATGCTGCCTTCTTCAAGCAGGCCTCGTTCTTTTAGAATTTGCTCGACATGCTCCTGGCCTTGTTCGGTTAAGACAATGCTTTTGTGCTTTTCTTCAAGGTCATAGTCAGCTTCGTCAAGTTGAGGAATGACTTTATCGACGGCTATGTAAAGATCGGTATTGCCTTCAGACGGGCCGGAAATGATAAGCGGAGTTCTGGCTTCGTCGATCAGGATAGAGTCAACCTCGTCAACAATGGCGTAGTTAAACGGGCGTTGCACCATCTGATCTAGGCGGAATTTCATATTGTCGCGCAGATAATCAAAGCCAAATTCGTTGTTAGTGCCATAGGTTACGTCGCTTGCGTAAGATTTGCGACGTTCGTCTTCTTTCATATTGCTTACGATGCAGCCTGTGCTTAACCCTAGAAACTCGTATATTTGCCCCATCCATGCGGCATCGCGCTCGGCAAGGTAGTCGTTTACGGTGACAACATGGACGCCTTCACCGGACAAGGCGTTGAGATAAACTGGCAGGGTCGCAACAAGAGTTTTACCTTCACCAGTGCGCATCTCGGCGATTTTACCATCATTAAGGACTAATCCGCCGATTAGCTGAACGTCATAGTGGCGTTGCCCCAAAGTACGTTTGGCGGCTTCACGAACAACGGCAAAAGCCTCATTTGTGAGCTTGCTTAAAGGCTCTCCGTTTTGCAGGCGCTGACGAAACAGGTGTGTTTGATTCCTTAGCTCTTCATCGCTCATAGACACGTAATTGTCTTCCAGAGCGTTAATCGGCTCAATCTGCCGATAGTATTTTTTTAAAGCTCTTTCATTTGATGAGCCGAATATTTTCATTGCCAAGGACAATACCATGTAGTCACCTAAAGAATTTATTGGTTATTTTTTAATTATATTGGTGGTTCTCATATAAGCTGCAAAGGGCGTCACGTCAACACATCCATAAAAATGCTTATGGGATAAGTCATAAATGTGCTTGAAAAACAAAGGTTCATGAGTTAGTTTCACCCTATACACATATATATGATGTTTGTTTTTAACAAAAGAAGAGCTAGAGGATAATTATGAAGGATTTTAAGAAATCATGCCGGACTCTCGGTACGGCACAAAAAGGTAACTCGAATGTTATCATTTTGGCTGTTGTTGCTGTTGCGGCTGCCGGTGTTTTAGGGTTTGTGGCTGGCAATAATAGTGGGTCAGTATCATTAACTGATATTAAACAACCCACAGCACAAGAGATTCAGGCTGCCGAGAATGAAACTTCGGCGAAGCCTAACCCTGTGGTTGCCAAGGTAAATGGTACGGAAATCAAGCAGCAGGAAATTGTTGCGCTTTTAAACTCTATGCCCGCTCAAGTGCGTCAGAATTCGGGAGCTCAGCTTTATCCTATGGCTCTTGAGCAAGCGATCAGCAATAAGCTGGCGGATAGCAAAGCAGCGTTATCTTTTTTGGATAAAGATCCAGAAGTGCAAAAGCAGCTTTGGCAGGCCAGAGAGCAGATTATTCGCAATAACTTTGTTGAAAGAGCTGTGAATGCACGCATTTCTGAAGATAAGCTCAAGGCAGAATATGAAAACTATATTGAGAACTTCCCTGAAATTGAAGAAGTAAAATCTGCTCATATCCTTGTTGATGATGAAAAAACTGCCAAGGAAATAATCAAGAAGCTTGATGGTGGTGCGGACTTTGCCGAACTGGCAAAAGAAAATTCCAAGGATGGTTCTGCCGAGCGCGGCGGAGAGCTTGGGTATTTTGCTGAAAACGAAGTTGTTCCAGAATTTGCTGAAGCAGCCTTTTCCGCACAAGTCGGTACATATGTGAAAAATCCTGTGAAATCTGATTTCGGTTATCACGTTGTCCGCGTTGATGAAAAGCGTATGCGTCCACCGGCTGCATTTGAAAGCGTTAAGCCATTTATTCAGCAAGAGCTTCAGCGCAAGGAATTGCAGGCTATGCTGGAAGAGTGGAAGAGCGAAGCAGATATTGAGCGCTTTGACTTTAACGGCAATCCTATAACATCTGATGATAATGCTGTGACTGCTCAAACTGATGGCGAGCCTCAAGCTGCCGAGCCAGCCGCCGGAGATGAAGCAGAGCCAGCCGCTCAAGAGTAAATATAACTTGATTATATTTTGCTAATATAAATATTTCTGATAAAGCCGTGCTATATGTGTTAGTGCGGCTTTTCAATATTAAAGTTGAAAAGATGTTTTAAGGTCAGGAGCTGTTATAAGGTATGAATTGCAAAGAAGCTTTGGATATGCCAAGACCTGAGAACCCTTCTGAATTGCCGATCATTCTGGTTTCGGCAGTGGCGCTTATTAATAAAGAGAATCGGGTGTTAATTGCCCGCCGCCCTGAAGGGAAGAGTATGGCAGGATTATGGGAGTTTCCGGGGGGTAAGGTTGAGGCTGGGGAAACTCCTGAATTTTCCTTAATGAGGGAACTTGATGAGGAACTTGGGATTGAGACGCGGGAGTGTTGTTTCTCGCCGATCGGGTTTACTTCGCATAGCTATGAATCGTTCCACCTTCTTATGCCTTTATTTGTGTGCAGGGTATGGAAGGGAGAGCCAAAGGCTCTTGAACATGCGGAGTTGAAATGGGTTAAGCCTCAGGATTTGTATGACTATGCGATGCCGCAGGCCGACATTACTTTAATATCTCAGCTTAGGTCCTGACCCTAGAGATCACCTATAGAATTATCTTACCAGTATAGTTATGATGGGCTTTATGTATTGTCCTGTTACAAAATTGATAGATTTTTATGAAAGCGAGGCGGGCGGTCTGGTTCAAGATGTGCTGCAAAAGCACATTGATAAAATTTGGCCGGATTTGAGGGGGTATAGAATTATGGGGTGCGGTTATGCTTTGCCGTATCTGGAAGGATTCAAAAAACATAATCCAGAGCGCATTATATCTATGATGCCAAAGGGGCAGGGCGCTCAATACTGGCCTGAAGGGGGCAAAAATATCAGCTTCTTCTGTGATGAAGAGCGGTTTCCCATTGAAAATGCCTCGATTGACAGGGTGCTATTAGTTCACCATCTGGAAGGGTGTAATGATCTGCGCGCCAGTATACGCGAAATCTGGCGGGTTCTAAAAGCTAATGGCCGTGCTTTGGTTATTGTACCAAATCGGCTGGGCGCGTGGGCTCATGCGGAATGGTCACCTTTTGGATATGGGAGGCCATTTACAAATAATCAGATTAGCGATTTGCTCTGTAATAAATTGTTCGAGCATTGCGGCCATACAGGTGCATTGTTCGTGCCTCCCGTTGCAAAATCTCCGATGCTTATGCGCTTTGCTCATTTGATCGAGCGCACTGGAGGGGCACTGTTGCCGTTTGTCGCCGGTGTGCATATATACGAAGTTAACAAGCGCGTTTTTGCCGGTATCGATCAAAAGGGCGGTGGGTCGTCTGTGCTGGCAAAAACAAAAGAAATTATGGGGATAAAGGGTGCTGCTGTTCCTCAAGGATTTAGTGACCCTAATTAAAAAATCAAAACCAGGGTCAGGCGATGTTTATTTTTTTCAACATCGCATTTGATTTATTTCCTGCAACACTGTAATAAGCTATGATCTTTTGCCGAGAGGGGAAGACATATTTTAATTTTTATGAATGCCACGCGATTATGTCAGAAGAAGCAGTAGCAGTGAAATCATTAGAAGAAATTCGTAATGAGATCGACCACATTGATAATGAGGTGCATGATCTTTTTATGGCGCGTGCATCTTTGGTTTCTTCGGTTGCCAGAGCCAAGCGTGGCGAAGGAATGCAGATTGTTCAGCCTGCAAGAGAGGCGCGTTTGATGCGCAGGTTGCTTGGCCGCCATGAGGGATTGTTGCCTCGTCGGACGATTATCCGCATCTGGCGCGAGCTTATCAGCTCTGTTTCTATGCTGCAAACCGGCCTGAGCGTTGTTGTGGCGGATGAGGAAGGCTACTCCCGCTGGGATATGGCTAAGAACTACTTTGGCAGCTCTTTGCCAATGCGTTCTGTTGGTGGTGTGCAAAACGCAATTAGCGAGGTTATAAAGGATAGGGCGGACTTCGCGGTTATGCCATGGCCGGAGATGGATGAGGAAAAGCCGTGGTGGTCGAGTTTGCTTAATTATCAGGAAGGGGAGGAGCCGCTCTCTATTATTTGTGCGTTGCCTTATGATGAAACCGAAGCTCTGCAAACTTCCGATGTTGCTGATAAAGCGGTTGTGGTTTCCAAAGTCTCTTTTATGCCGTCTGATATGGATAACAGCTTTATTGCTTTGGAGCTTGAAGCCGGAGTTAGCCGGGTAAGCATCAGTGAAAAAGCCAGAGCGGCGGGGCTTGATTTAATTAACATGTATAGCGCCTGTGTTGCTCATAATAACAAGGCCAATATCTGCCTACTGCTTGTTCGGGGCTATGTTCCAAAGGGGGATAAAAAGCTGGCAAAGTTTGCCGAACTCCTTGGGAAGACATGTCACTATTACAATGCTATTGGCGGTTATCCGGTTATACCGGATAGCAAAGATTAAAGCCGCGTGCTCGGGCTATAAGCGAGCACCCCCAAAAATTTACAAATAATATAATATTTATAAGAAAGTATAATGGACATGAATACCATTACAATAATTGGCATGGGTCTGATTGGCTCTTCTCTGGCTAGAAGAATTAAACAAGGAGGTCTGGCGGACAAAGTAATTGCTGCTGATAACAATCTGGATGTTTGCAAAAAAGTTGAAGATCTGGCAATAGCCGATGCGGTTACCAATAATCTTGAGGAAAGCGTGAAAGACGCCGATATGGTTGTTATTGCGGTTCCGGTTGGCGCTATGGGCAAGGTGGCGCAGCGCATTGCTCCGCATCTTAAAAAGGGAGCTATTATCACAGATACCGGTTCTGTGAAGGCTGCGGTTATTGACGCGATTAAGCCCTTTTGCCGCTCTGGTATACATTTTGTTCCGGGGCATCCTGTTGCAGGAACAGAGTTTTCAGGCCCGGAAGCAGGTTTCGCGGAATTGTTTGATGGGCGCTGGTGCATCTTGACGCCTCTGCCGGATGTCAGTGCGCGGGCGATAGAAGAAGTAACCCGTCTTTGGGAGGGATGCGGCTCTATGGTCGAGATTATGGATGTGAAGTACCATGATCTGGTTTTGGGGATTACATCGCATTTACCGCACTTGATTGCTTATACCATTGTTGGTACGGCAAACGAGCTTGAGGATGATATCAAGTCCGAGGTTATCAAGTTTTCTGCCAGTGGATTTCGTGATTTTACGCGGATTGCTTCGTCTGATCCGACAATGTGGCGCGATGTATTCCTTAACAATAAAGAGGCAGTTCTTGAGATATTACAGCGTTTTAATGAGGATTTAACCGCTATGCAGCGGGCTATTCGCAAGGGAGACGGGGATTATCTTTATCGACGCTTCGGAGAGACACGCGCGATCCGTAAGGCGATTGTAGATATCGGGCAGGCTTAAACTTTCATTGCTTAGGCGGGTCAGTACCTATATTCTGGGAATTGATGAATGAGTAACGGGCCGAGGTAAAGCCTGTTCCCCCGTGTGGCTATGCCCGTTTGCAGGCCATTTTTCCGCTCCAGAGCTTTTAGCGCCATAGCGGTCATCATGGCTTGTTTTCGTTTTATGATTTCCTTGTCTATAAGCTCCATAAGGAAAATTTCATAACCGGTCAGGAGAATATCCAGATTTATTTCCGGGTAATGTGCAGGTGTTTGCAATGCGATTGTACCTGAAAGGGAGGCTCTTGCCCCTCTGCGTTCGAGCACGGCTTTATGGATGGTCAGTTCATTGTTCCAAAAGTTGAAGTCGGCTCGTAGAAAATCATATATTATAGGGTTTTTCCATTGGTTCATCCCTGTGCTTATTATGCCGGTTTGCAGCTCTATAAGGCTTTTTGGGAAAGGCCAGCCCTGAGCGTTTATGTCTTTGATATCCAGCTCACCCTCATGGCTTTTTATCCTCAAGTGCGGCAGGTAGACCCTGATTTTTCCGGGATAACCATTGATGTGAAGATCTGTGCTTTGGACTCTTTTTATGGAGGGCTCGTGTTGAAGCCCCGTTATCCAGTTAATATAGCTGTTTTCAAGGGCGCGGGCTGTATAAAGCCAAAAGCCGCTATATGCGACAAATAACAGGATCAGGCCGACCAAAGCTTTTCTTATAATGAGCGGCTTTTTCTTTTGTGCAAGCGATGAGTATGCCTCTTCGGCCAGTTTGTTTGAGGCTTCCTCTATGGCTTTTTCAAGCTGTTTTAAGGTTTCTTTAGAGCCGCGCTCATCTGATGGTTCGATAGCCGGTAAGAACTCAAATACAACGCGTCCGGGTTTTTTGCACCATTTGCCTTTTGGATAAAAAACTCCCGTATTGGTTGCCATGGGGATAACAGGCAGGCCGGTAGCTTTTTGAATTTGTGTAACACCTGCCTTATAGGGCTTTTCGTCTGCACCAACTCCGGGAGCTACGCGGGTTC
>JAGYOK010000039.1 GCA_018399685.1 Alphaproteobacteria bacterium
CAGCTCTTTTTTCAGGATAGTAGCAGGGTTATCAAACAAAAAATGCAGCTTGAATGTTTCATAGGCTGACTGGTGCTTGGCTGCGACAATGTAGGGCGGAGCGACGGGGAGGTTTTCGGCTCCTCGGACTTCGTAGGTAAGACCCAAAATATATTTTTCGAGGAACGCGGTTGTGTGTATGAAGATATATACTGCGCCCATCATAATTTTGCGGGGCATAAGTAATAAAGGAAGAAGGACTATGCAAAAGATTCCAATAATTGAATAAAAGCAGAGATTGAAAAGACTGGAACGCAGAAAGTATGTGTGTTTTGTTTCTTTACTTATTTCTTTACTCATAAGGGGAAGTCCTTTTTGTGCAATGCCAGCATACCCCACCTGAAAAGAACCTTGCTGTATTCCTTGAAGGCGAGGCTCAGATGTTTGAATGTTTCTTTTTCATCAACCGGATGGGGAATGATAACTATGCCCCCTTCGTTTTTGACAGGGGAGAATTCCAGCATGGCGCGGGGCATATGATAGCTCGACGTGACAAGGCGGATGCTTTTTATGTTGTTGTCTTTGATCCACTTATAGGCCTCTTGCGAGTTTCCGGTTGTTGTTGTGGCATCGTGTCCCAGAGTAATACAGCACTCCGGCAAAGGCTCTGAAGTGTTGTGCCACATGGCTTTGATGTCCTTGTCAGTTACAAGATTGTGCACTCCGGTAATAAATAGCTGGGGGGCAAGGCCGTCTTTGTAAAGCTCCAGCCCGGTTCCTATGCGCATGGTTCCGCCGGTAAGAACAATAATAGCATCGGTCTTCTTCAAGGGATGCTCCGGTTTAATAGAGCTTATATGAAGTAAAAAGAAGCCATATCCGCAAATCCATAAAAGAAGGATCAGGAAGATTGAGTAAGCAATTATTTTTTTCATCGTCGTTACGATAGTCATGATACTTCCTTTTTACGGCATTTTTGCAAGACTGCGCAATACTGTAAGATAGGAAGTTATTACTGCGACACTACATACAATGACGGGGATCAGTAATAGTAATGCCATACCCCATAGCCCGATATTGATTACAGGAATCAGATCTGTGCCGGAATTGCGGGATAGCAGCGTAAGAATAAAGGTCATTGCTATTCCCGCGGATGTCCCGATCATTCCCCCTTTGAAAGAAAGTATAATCGCATGATTACGGAATTGTCTGGCGATGTAATTATCGCTTGCCCCCATATGATGCAGGAGGGCTACTTCGTTGTGGTGAAGGGCAAGGCGCGTGCGCACGGCGTAGGCTATGGCAATGATTGTGATAGATCCGATAATTAAAGTTACGACGAGAGCCAGCATCTGTAAGGTGTTGGCAAAATTAATAAGATCCGAGAGCCATTCACGGTGGGTTTCAAGCTGTGCGTATTGAGAGGTTTTTTCTATTTCTTCCGTGAGTTCTTTGAGGCCTTTTTCATCGATGTTGTGCAGCTCTATAGCAATTAGGCCGGGCAGGGGAAGGTCTTCAAGATTCATGTCGTTGCCGATCCACGGGGAGAGCAGCTCTTGAATATCTTCATGGTTCAGGACATTTGCAGATTTTACCCGCTTGTTTTCGGAGAGCATTTTATACAGGGCTATGGTTTCCTGCCCGATAGTTTCCTGAGAGAGAATGTGGCCTTCTTTTGTCTCAACGGCTATTTCGATGGTGATTTTGTTCTCCAGCCCCGAAGACCAGCGATTGGTCATGGAATTAATCGCTATACTGCCGCTGAGTGCCAGAACTGCGAGGAAGCTCATTAAGGAAATCAGCAAGACGAGGAAGTTTGTGTCACTGCCCTTGTTAAGCGGGAGATCGTAATTTTGATCTTTAAGCGGGCTGTACCTGTTAAATAGAGCGCGAATGTACGACATATCAGGCTTCGGGAGCTTGTAAAATTTTACACTGTCCCAATGTGTTTTAATAATTTTTATGTGCAAGATGTGCAAGATTTTAGAAAACATGGCGGATCTTCTTTCTTGCGTGGGCTTCTGTATTGTCCTGCTTGACCGTGCCGCCAACAAGCCGCAAGCAGGGGTGGCCGAATTGCTCGATTATATTGGGGTTGTGTGTGGCGATAACTATCGTTGTGCCGGTGCGGTTAAGTTGTTCGAATAATCCCATCAGGCGAAAGCCAATTTCGTTATCAAGGTTTCCGGTAGGCTCATCAGCCAATAAAAGCTTTGGCTGGGCGATAACCGCTCTGGCAATGGCAATCCGTTGTTGTTGGCCTCCAGAGAGGGTTTCTGGCAGATTTTGTTTGTGATCGCCCAGACCTACCCAGTCGAGAAGCTCGTTCACATGGTTGTTAATTTCCTCACGAGGGCGGCCTGAAATGCGCAGGGGCAGTGCAACGTTATCAAACGCCGAGAGATTTCCAAGAAGGCGAAAGTCCTGAAAGACTACGCCGATATTTCTTCTTATTTCACTCAATTCCTTGCGGGAGGCTGCGGCAGTGTCAGAGCCGAACAGGGTGATCTTTCCCTCTTGTGGGATTTTTCCCAAAAACAGAAGTTTGATTAGCGACGTTTTTCCGGCGCCGCTTGGGCCTGTAAGGAAGTGATACGAACCGCGTGCGAGCGTGAAGCTCACATCGTGCAGTATATCCGGTGCGTGCTTGTTATAATGGAAATGTACATTTTCAAACTGGATCACTTGTTTGTTCTTTCTTATTCTTTATGCACTTTTTCTAGAATGCGCTCTCTTGGTTTTTGTGCATCGAGCAAATATTGCAGCGCCTGTGTCTTTTTATAAGCATTCGTAATGTTTGTTGCTGCGCTCAATGCATCATCGTATAATCCTTTATCAGATAAAATACGAGAGATAGTTACATAGGCCTTGTTACGGAATGCAGGGCTTTCTATGCTCTGGATGCTTTTTTGTGCAGCTTTAAAATCGCCGCGCTCGGCCTGTATTTCTGCTGTTTCCCCATAGGCTTTGTTTTGCAGGGAGACGTTCTCCATCATGGCGCAGGTTTCCCATGCGCCTTTATCATCTCCGGCAAAGGCCTGGGCCATGGCGATATAGGTTAGTGCTATACCATGGGAGGCAGCGTGTTCAATTTCTTTTGCCTTGCTGTGCAGGGTAGAAAATTTGTTGTTCAGTTCTTCCGCGCTATGGCTTTGTGCAGCCAGTATCACGCCAATTCCGCGGATGGTCATGGCTTTTGTATCGGGGGTTTCTATTTTGTCGATAATAGATACGGCCTTTTCGAACTGGCCATCGAAGGCTAATGTTTTTGCAATTTCCCGGTAGGTCTGGTCGCGCCATGCTTTTTTATCAATATCTGCGGTGAGGGCGGTCATTTCATCAATCAGGCAAGGGCGGTTATGTGCGCTACAAGATTGTGTTTTATTGGTTTCTTCGGCATATGCCGGAGCAGTCCCGATAAATATGATGGAGCCTATCATACTCAAGAAAAATAAAAAAACGGGTAAAAAGGGTTTTGCTTTCCGGTGCATATTGAATATCCTGCATAGTGTGTGTACTTTTGTTTTGGCTGATTGCCTGATAATCATTACTAAACTCATTCGAAAAAGAGAAGAACCTTAATTCAATGATTTTCACTTGTCCCAACTGTAATTGCAAATTCAAGGTTAGCCTTGCCGTTTTCGGACGTGAAGGACGTAATGTCAAGTGTTCATCCTGTAAAGAAACATGGTGGCAGGAACCGACTTTGGAACATGTGACTGAAGATGTCGTGGAAGATGTTCAGCAAGGTGTCTTCGAATCCGATGATATTGTGGATATTGCAGAAGCCGCGGAAGAAGATGAAATCTCTGAAGAAGAGTTCTTACAAAGATCTCAGGAGCGTGTTGAAGAATATAATATGGAGCAAGGGCGAAAGCTGGCTCATTATATTGCCGGTGGGTTGTTTTTATTTATACTGGCGATATTGCTTTTGTTCAGCTCGCATGTGTTGAAGTCATATCCTTCGATGCAGGGTTTTTACAAGTTTTTCGGTATCAGGATGGAGCTGCCGGACACGCTTTCTATCATGTTCGAAGGGATCAAGGCCGAGCGTGAGGGAACTTCGGTTACTGTCAGTGGGCGGATTGTTAATCTTAGTTTGCGGGAGTGGAAGCTGCCGATGATTGAAGTTGTTGTTTTTCGCCCCGTTGTTAATGAGAGCGGCAATGCGGGAGAGGAAGTTCTGGCCAAATGGGTTGAGGCTCCGCCGGAACCGTTTATTAGCGCAGAAAAGGATTTGCCATTTTCCTATACACGCCATGTTTCGTTTGGGGAGAAGGTCGGCGATTTAGATGCTGTAGATGAAGAAAAAGATATGGTTATGGTGCGTGTCCATTTTGTTGTAAGCACCGGAGATGAGGGCGAGCCTCAAGAAGAATCTCAAGAAAAATCCGTGGCAGAAGAAACGGCTCATAACGATTAGTGCTTAAAATTGCCGGAGCAGACGCCGGTAATATTCCAGTTCCTCGCGGGAACGGGAGCGATCGCCGGAGCGGCTGCGAAGCTGGCGGATAATTTCATCGACGCGCTTTTGCTTTGCTTCATCAGGTACTTTAACAGCTGAATCCGGGTTTTGGCCGGTTTGGTCACCATCGTATGGACGCCCCAGAGGGTCTAGCTGTTGGCCGCTACCGCTCAGGCTAATCCCGACCATTTGTTGCATGCGCTGGCGGAATTGTTTGGCGAGCTGTTCCTGAGCATTTTTAAGATTTTCTACTGCTTTATTCTGGTGCGGCAAGGATTGTGCGGGATTGTTTTCGCCAAGCTCCTTTGAAGAGCCGCGCATTTCCTGTTCGGCGTTGCCCATATTTTCTGGAACTTTATCAAGCTTTTCGGCGGCGGACATCATAAGCTGGCCAAGGATGTGGCGCAGAGCTTCTTGCTCGGCTTTATTCAAGCTGGTGTCGATTTTTTGCTCTTCGCTATTTTCCTGCACCTGTTCTGCGGGTTGTGTTTGTTGAGGGGCTGGTGGAATATTATCCATGCCAAAATCTTTGAGTATTTGTTCAATAGCCGGAAGGTCGCGCTCTGTGATGCTGGACTCTCCGGGGCTTATCTGTGAGTAGCTGTTTTCGTAACTTGACTGGCGCTGTTTTTCGGCCTGTTCTTCGGTTTGCTCGATAAGTTCTTCCTGACGTTCTATCAGTTTTTGCAGTTCATTTACGCCTTCGCGCATCATTTGCATATCGCGGGGAAGGGAGGCTCCTTTGCTGGGGGAGATCATTTCCATCATGCGCTGGAGCTGTGACATAAGCTCGCGGGTTTTTTGCTCGTTGCCATCGCGCATGGCTTGCTCAAGCTGTGACATTAGATCGGCAAGGGTGTCAGGTGTTATCAAGGAGCCAAAATTTTCGGGCGCTATTGGGGGCATATCCTCGCCTTCAGCAATGCGCTTTTGCATTTCCCGCCGGATTTCGTTGAAATAGTTAACCATTTTTTGCTGGAGCGTTTCCATAAGCGATTGTAGTTCTTGATCATCAATATCTGGATCGCGCATCGCCTGCTCGAGGGCACGTTGAGCGTCGCGCAGCTCACGCAGGGCGAGGACTATATCTCCTTCTTCAATGACTAACGCGGTCTCCCAAAGCAGGCTTATAACCTCACTGGCGGCGTTTATTCGCTGAGGATCGGGTTTATGGTCGTTGTGAATAAGTCTTGAGCTGGCGCTTCTCAGGGCAAGAAAAATAACCGGATCATTCTGGAAAAGTTCGGGGTTGTTTAGGTGCATTTCCAAGCTGAAGGCAATATCCTTGAATGAGCTTTTATAATTCCATGCAAGCGCCTTGCGGGCAAATATAAGCGATTTGGCCAAGGGATGTTTGAATTTGCGCTCTGGCAGGATCA
The DNA here is from genome assembly GCA_018399685.1 of Alphaproteobacteria bacterium. Classification (GTDB taxonomy): domain Bacteria; phylum Pseudomonadota; class Alphaproteobacteria; order Micavibrionales; family Micavibrionaceae; genus UBA1672. The sequence continues at coordinate 5,824 of JAGYOK010000039.1, forward strand.
GGCCAATTTTCTCCAGTGTTGTGATTTGACCTTTATGGTCGGTTGCAGAAAATTCGAATGTAACGGGCAGGCCAGACCAGCTATGCCATGACAGATCATAGATGGGAGCTATTTTAAATTCGCTTTCGGGCTGTGACATAATCAGGCGGGATTCGCTGGTTTCTTCTCCTAAAGGGGCGTCTTCGATCATGTCATTCAGACGCATGGTCATGTGCAGCTCTTTGACACCGTAATCATCCTTGACGATTAAAGGGAAGCGTATTTGAGCGTCTTCGAGTATTTCGTATGCGGGGGCGGATTGGGGTTCTTTGTCTTCGGTTTTACTGCCAGCGTCAATGCGAATTTCAGGTGGGGTGTCTATCAAATATTGATAAGGCCATGTGGCGCGCGGCAGCATAGCCTGGGTTATGCGCATGGCCCTCCCCGGTTGAATTACCCCTTCTTTGCCGTATAAGCCGTCTTTCATGTAATTAAGCGCAATGCCGGAGGCTTCCCCCATGTGCAGGCGCGGAGTAAATATCCGGCCAAGCCTGCTGCGCATTCTTATGCGATAGGTGCTTCCTTCCGGTATTTCCAAAGTGCCGTCGTAACGCCCTGAGCCGGAAAGATGGAATTGCGGCATCTGGGTGTAATCCGGTGGCTTTATCCATAGATCCATGCTGTGTTCCGGCGCGATGGAAAAAAGAGACGGGGTTGCGGGAATCAGGCCGCTGATGATTCTTTCTTTCCAGTTATGACCGGCGACAAACAAGCCTGAGACAAAGACGAGCAGGGCGATAAATCTAAGGGCGTGAGGGTCTTTCCTTGAAAGATGCGTATTTATCCATGGAATGTGCAGCTTTTTCAGCCGGAATAGTCCGTCCCTTTGTGCTTTGTGCCATAAAAGGCGGGTGCTGATAATTGATGGATTTGCAAGCTGGTCTTCAATCAGGGCAATATGTCCGCGCCCTAGATTACTGCGCTTTTCAAGGCGGATGTCGATATCTTTGGGCTTTGGGAAACTGAATTTTGTAATGTCGTTTCGGATCAGGTGAGCCACTCCGATCAAAAAAACGAGCAGTGTGGCTATGCTTATGGCTGTGCCAAAAAAGGCAGGTAGGGAGAGCATCCACAATCCGGCAAAAAACAGGCACCAGAAGACAAGCTGCCACGTATGGCAGATGACTTTTTCCAGTGTCAGCACAAGGAATGCGCCTCGGCGCTTGCGCTCCAGAAAAAGCAGGAAAGGTCGGTATCTTCTGTTGATCGGATCCATCATTGCAGCGAAGAGATTACACCGTTTTTAAGTAAATCCCAAGAGAACAAATAAGAGAAAAAGCAAGAGAACATACAAATGTCTGGGTTATTATGTATCTTCATTATCGTCATCTATTGCTTCTGTAGGAATGCGGAAGACGGGGCGGTTCTCATCCCGATCAAAAATTGCGCCTTCGGTTTTTGTATCATCCAGATTGGTGTTGTTGAGGATAGCACCGGAGAAGTCAGCCCCGCTCAAGTCGCATCCGGCAAGATTGGCATATGACAGATCAGCCCCGCGAAAGATTGCGTCTTTATACATGCCTTCTTCCATTTTGGCATAACGGAGGATAGCGTTTTCAAAAATACAGGGGTTGAAGCGGCTTGTACCGCCAGCTCCGAGCATTAGAGCGCTACAATTTACTTTCTTTAGATTTGCGTGAGAAAAATTAGCTCTTTTGAAGGAGGAACCGCGCAAGTCAGATTCTTCCATATCGCAACTGCGAAAATCGGAATTATCAAGGATAGCGCTTTGCATTTCGACTTTGTACAAGTTCATACCGAAGAATTTTGCGCCATAGGCTTTAATGGCTGTCATCTGCTCCATCTTCAGGGAGCCGAGCTTTCGCAGATCTATTTCTGTAAGGTCAAGCTGTTTTCCTGCTTTGCCGCGAGTTTTCAGCCATTCGCGGTGATATTCGAGAAGCTTTGGCAGCGGCTCATCGAGGTCGGATATCGAAACACCAACATTATCATCTGTGATGGCGGTACTAAAATCAGCGCCGGTATCTTTCAAAATAGCTGTTGCAACGCCGATAAGGATAGCGGATTTTGTGTTGGCTCCGGCAAGGCGCGCTCCTTCAATTTCAACATTAGACATGTCTGCGCCGACAAGCTGTGCCCCCCTGAGATCGGCGCCGCTCATATTTGCGCCTGACATCATTGCGTCGGAAAAATCAGCATGGGAAGCCATCGAGCCGGTAAGCTTTGCGCCACTAAGGTTTGCACCGCGGAAATTAACTGCGCTGTGGTTGACCGGGTATTCATTGGTGAAGGACACGCCGCCTTGACGAAGGTCTGCCGATTCGAGGTCGGCGCCTTCAAGGTTTGCGTTTTCAATGCGCGCGCCCCGCATGTCAGCTCTGGTGAAGACTGTTTTGAACAGGTTTGAGTTGCTCAAATCACAGGCATAAAGGGTTGCTTCTTTAAAACTCGCGCCAGAGAGATCCATAGCTTGCATCGAGCATCCGCTAAAATTTGATTGGCGGAGATCGCGGTCTTTTAATGACAAGCCGCGCAAATCCACGTTTTCAAGATGGGCGCGTCGTCCACCAAGACGCCCCTCAAGAAAGCGGTTGTGTAGTTTTACCATCGCATCAAGCTGGTCTTGAGTGATTTTTTCAAGGCCAGAAACATCTTTTTGCTGCATTGTGATAAACTATCTCCTTAAAAAATCTGAATTGACGAATTAAAAACCACGGGTCTACTTTCTATTATTACATGTTTAATCTTAATAAAGAGCATATAAATTAGGGTCATAACATATTAATTATCATTTATTATTCTTTCATAGCGCGCGGTAAAGTTCTTAGAAAAGCGATAACATCAGGATCAAGCCACGGCGCGTTTCCGTATATTTTATATAACACATGCCCCTTGTCATTGACGATTATTGTTGCGGGGAAGGCTTTAGGGTCTATGAATTTTAGTAAATCCCCGCGAGCGTCGTAATAGCCCGCTATCTCCGAAATATTGTATTTCTTTATCGTTCGGGAGACCAGCTCGATGTCTTTAGGGTTGTCGATAGAAACGCCGATAATTTTCCAGTTTTCGCCATAGCCATGAAGAATGGTTTGTAAATGACGCATGGTGTTCAGGTTGAAAAGAGAATCGCTGTATTTTGCCGACCACAGATTAATCAGCATATATTGGCCTTTTTCGGGAAGGGAGACAAGCTCACCTTTCGGGCCGGCAATCTCTATTGGAGGCATTTGGGGCTGGACGATAATTTCCTGCGCAAGGGTGAGTTTGCCAAGAGCCGCTTTTTTAATATTTTCGTAAGCAATGGAATGCCTTGCCTGATTAAGAAAAGCAGAGAGAATTAATACGCACACGATGCCGATATATAAAAAATACTTTCGTATCACGGTATTTTTCTCCAGAGGCCTTTTAAGTAAGGGCTTTTAAATAAAGCTGGTGTTATGTGTTTAGGGGTTCACATTTTTGTTTTTACAAGATACAAAATTAATGGGCACAATACAATTACACTAGAAGTTATACTGAAATTAAACGGATAATAAGGCTATGAAAAAGTTGCGATACACCACCACATTGTTCTTGATGAGCTTTTCGCTTTTGTCATTAGGTGGCTGCGGCGTCAGGCCGGAAAGCGTGGATGCTCCTACGAGTGTGCAAAATGACACATTCCCAAATGTTTACCCGGATGTTTCTACTGATCCAGAGCTATAGTTTTTCAATAAGCTCAGGCAAGACCTCGAACAAATCGGCATTCAAGGTATAGTCGGCCATTTCGCAAATGGGCGCTTTTTCGTCTGTGTTAATGGCAACTATGACTTTCGAGTCCCTGAGGCCGGAAGTGTGCTGAACAGCGCCGGACAGGCCTATACCGATATATAGGTCAGGGGCGATAATCTTACCGGTCTGGCCGATTTGTGCGTCATTAGGGATATATCCGGCGTCGACGGCTGCGCGAGTAGCTCCAATAGCACCGCCTAATTTATCCGCCAGAGTTTCAAGCATTTTGAAGTTTTCTTTCGAGCCTAAAGCCCGCCCTCCTGCAACCACGATTTTTGCTGTGGTAAGGTTTGGGCGCTCGGTTTCGATAATCTCGCGCTGGATAAAGCGGCTGATATTTACTGCCGGAGTGTGATTTACGTGCTCTAAAGATGCCGGATTTTCTACCGAGAGGGGGGCTTTGTCGAACAAGGTGGTTCTTATTGTTAAAGCTTTTACTTTGGATTCGGATTGAACTGTGGCCAGTGCGTTTCCTGTGTAGACGGGCTGAACAAAGGTGTTTTCGTCTATAATCTCCGAGACATTGGATATTTGCTGTATATCAAGCAGGGCGGCGATGCGCGGCAGGATATTTTTACCAAAGCTGGTGGCCGGAGCGATAATGTGTGTGTAGTTTTCATCCTCGGTTAATCCAATAACCAGCGGGGTTATTTCTTCTGCCAGAAAATGCTCATAATGGGGGGCTTCGGCGTGGAGAACCTTGTCAACGCCGGTGATCAGGCATGCGCTTCTGGCGACATTTTCGCATTTATATCCGGCGATCAGCACGTGGATTTCGTTGTTACCAAGTCTGGTTGCAGCGGTTATGGTGCTTAAAGTTGCCGGGTGGATTGCTTTATTATTATGCTGAGCAAGGATCAGAACGGGCATTATTGTTATCTCCTATATCACTTTGGCTTCGTGTCTGAGCTTGTCTATTAGAGTGTCAACATCCGGCAGAGTTACGCCCGGAGCGCGCGGCGGCGGCTCTGATACTTTTAACAGTTTTATATGAGAGCTGCCCTGTAGCAAATCAACGAATTCCAGCATCTCCAGAGGTTTATTCTTCGCCTTCATAATATCAGGGAGTCTGGCATAGCGTGGTTTGTTGAGTTGTAAATCAACAGAAATAACGGCTGGGATTTTTAGGCGCAGAGTCTCAACTCCGCCATCTACCTCACGGGCGACTTCCAGCTGTTCATCACCATCTTCCAGAATTGTGATAGAGGATGTGTAAGTGCTTTGTGGCCAGCCGAGCAGGGCGGCAAGCATTTGCGGTGTCTGGCCTGCATCGCTGTCAATGGATTGTTTACCCATAAGGATCAGGTCGGGGTTTTCCCTGTTTGCTATACGGTAGAAGGTTTTGGCTACATCCAAAGACTGGATGCCGCCTAAATCAACAGGTAAAGCGGACTTTATCAAAATAGCGCGATCAGCGCCCATGGCCAGAGCTGTCCTGAGCTGTTCCTGTGCTTTTTCTGTGCCTATCGTGATCGTAATTACTTCACTGGCTTTGCCGGATTCTTTTAAGCGCACAGCTTCTTCCAAAGCGTTGGCGTCGAACGGGTTTATAGCCATCTTGACGTTGTTTGTGTCAATAGCACTGTTCTCGCTGTTTATGCGTACTTTTACCGTGTGGTCTATAACACGTTTAATGGGGACTAGTATCTTCATCGCTATTGCAGGTTATCTTGTGTCAAAGAGGGTTATACTGGGGCATTGGGTGAATTATCGCAAGAAGAATCGGGAAGAATTAAGAATAATAAAGTGTGCGCCGCATTATAATATATCAAGAATATATACCAAAGATTATTTGCATAATTATGTAAAACAATGGTATAAAGGTTTCCATAATAATTAACAAAACTTTAATTTTGTAATTGGTGATGGATTGGTGATGAAAATGAAAAAAGAATTTCTTATACGCTCAAAAAATATTTTCTGGACGTATCACTGGACTTTAGGTGCTAGTCCAATCGTATGCTTTTCAAATCCAAAGGTTTTTACAAACGTTATTTATTCTCAGGCTGATCTGGAAGCTGCTATCAAGCGTGGAGATATTGATAAAAGTGGAAAAACAGTTCCTTATCAAACATTGCTTGAGGCCTATAGTGAACGAGGTACGGGTACCGAGCCTATGGCGGCTTAGGGCTTTTTCGTCCCATCGGTTTTTTATTCTTATATAAAAAGACCAATCTCGCTGTTATCAATAGTTGATTGTGGAGCCATTACGAAATCCTTTGATTTTGCATTGGGCTGTTCGCTAGTATGTGTTTTGCTTTGGGGAGAGGCAAGTCACGAGAAGGCAAAGATCAGAGAGCATGGCGCTTATCGTTTTGAAATTTGGAGGAACATCCGTAGCTGATATTGAGCGCATAGAGTGCGTTGCTGATAAAATCGTGCGCGAGACACTGGCCGGTAACGAGGTTGTAGTAGTAGTCTCGGCTATGTCAGGCGTTACAAACCAACTTGTTGATTATTGCAGACAGATTAGCGGGATTCACGATGCTTCCGAATATGATGTGGTTGTTTCTTCGGGGGAGCAGATTACTGCGGGGCTTTTGTGTATTGCCATACACAAAAAAGGCTTGAGAGCGCGCTCCTGGATGGGGTGGCAAATTCCGATTATTTCTAATGATACTCACAGCAAGGCGCGAATTGAATCTATTGAAACCGCGGCGTTGCACGAGCGGCTGGAGTATGGCGAAGTTGTCGTGGTTCCGGGGTTCCAGGGAGTAACAGAAAAAAAGCGGATTACTACGCTGGGGCGCGGTGGGTCTGATACATCCGCTGTGGCTATAGCTGCGGCGCTTGGGGCTGATCGCTGTGATATATATACAGATGTTGACGGGGTTTATACAGCCGATCCTCGTATTGTTCCCGAAGCCCGCAAGATTGAACGCATTTCTTATGAGGAAATGCTGGAGCTTGCTTCGCTGGGGAGTAAGGTTTTGCAAACTCGCTCGGTTGAAATGGCTGCTAAAAGTGGTGTGACGATTCAGGTTTTGTCGAGTTTTAGTGATGAGGTCGGCAGCGCGTTAAAAGGTACATTAGTAGTAAATGAGGATGAGATAGTGGAACAGGAAATTGTGACAGGTATTGCACACAGTAAAGATGAGGCAAAAGTTACTGTGGTTGGCGTTAAGGATGTTCCGGGCGTGGCAGCAGGAATATTCGAGCCGTTGGCAAAAGTTGCCGTGAGCGTTGATATGATTGTCCAGAATATCTCAGTGGACGGGTATACAGATATGACCTTTACAGTTGCTAAAACCGATCTAGCTTTGGCGCTCAAGACTCTTGAAGAGGATATGGAGATTAATTACAAGAAGGTAATTACCGAGGAAAATGTTGTCAAGATCTCTGTGGTTGGTATCGGGATGCAGTCACATGCCGGCGTTGCTAATACTATGTTCAGGACGTTGGGTGAAAAAGGGATCAATATTCAGGTGATTTCAACCTCTGAAATCAAGATCAGTGTTCTGATTGACAGTGATTATACCGAGCTGGCTCTTCGCGCTTTGCATGAGGCTTACGGCTTGGGGGCTGATCCTGCTTAATCTTTGTATATAATCATTGCTTTACCTAGCGCAGCTCATAAAAATGTCGTATTATCCTGCACATGGAAGAAGAATTATCAGTCGATGAGATGGAGTCTCTGGCGGAGAAAAACGTGGGCGAAGTTTTGCGCCGCACGCGGGAGTACTATGGAAAGACTCTGGAAGATATTGAGCGGGCCTTACGTATTCGCAAATCGCAGATTGGGGCAATCGAGAGCGGCGATATTTCAAAGCTTCCCGGACGGGTTTATGTGATCGGCTTTGTGCGAAGCTATGCCGAGTATCTTGAGCTGGATGGAGCAAGGGTTGTGCAACTGTATAAAGCTCAATATATGGATGGGCAGGGCAGAATGTCTTTGTCTTTTCCTGTCCCTGCTTCTGAAACCAAAACCCCTGCACTCTGGCTTATTAGTATTACGCTTATTGTTGCCTCCATTTTTATGTTTGCATGGCATCAGTTTAACAGGCTGGATCGCTCTATTGTTCAGAAAGTGGCGGTGTTGCCGGAACATATCGAGGCGCATGTGAATGAAGAAATAATGACTGATGTGCTGGGTGGAGCTTTACGGGAAGTAGCAGAACAAGGGCAGTTTGGCCTTGTTAGTGATGATATCGGAGAGCGGATCGCAGACGATCATGAAGTTGAAAATATGGGAGGTCTGCAACAAACTGGCATTATATTGAAAATTACAGATGATAGCTGGGTGGAGATCAAAGATGGCGAGGGCGGAGTTCTTGTGTCTCGCGTTTTAGAAAAAGGGGAAGAGTATTTTGTTCCCGATAATCCGGGCCTGAGCATGTCGCTGGGTAATGCTGCGAATGTAGAAATCATCGTTGAAGGGAATGCGCTTAAACCTTTGGGGAAGGATGGCGATGTGCGCCGCGGGATTCCTCTTAACACAACTTATCTGAAGACGTTGGAATTCAAAGATGCCCAAGGGCAGGGCTTATAAAATATCCATAAAATAAAGTCATATCATAAAATTGACATTCCTTCTTTATCAGCTATAGAATGTCGGCTTGCTTATGATAACAAACGGAGATAAAGCCCATCATGACAGATAATCCAAGAATTCAGGCGCAGTTTAACGGCGCGGGGAATATTTCTTTTCTTGACGAAATTGACCAGAAAAAAAATTATCTACTTAGCCAGCATATCATACCTTTAAAAGGTATGCGTTACGGTAGAAGCTCTGAAGAGTTCGCGCGTATAACCGGATTAACTATTGTTGAATACGCTGGGGGATTGCTCGATAGACTTGAAAACACTTTGGATGATTGCTCTGCGGAAGAGGCTCTGGCTGTGCGGGATTATCTGGATGTCATGACCGATGCTATGGCGATATATGCTGTGCGTATGAAGCTTGGTGACATCGTTAACAGCCGGGATTTGTGTAATATTGATAAAAGCGTTTTCCCCGCTGACAAGCTTGAGTGTGTTGAATTGTTTGAGTATTTTGCAAGGACGGAGAGTTTGTGCAGCGATCAGCTTAAAAACGAAATTGTTCAAAGTAACTGTGAGGCTCCTAAAAAATTATTTAGTGGCAAAGATAATCTTCATATAGGAAGGGATGATAATCTGCTCGGGGACGATGCTCTTATGGAGAATGTGCCTGCCTGAGCCGGTGCTCATTCATATATCTTGCATATTCTGCCATTGTATTTTTGCTTAAAAACAGGTAGATAAATCAACCATTAGGGATAAAATGCCCTCTCGCGCATATGTGAGGGGGCGTAATTTTAGAAGGCAAAAACCATGTCTATGCATGAAAAGCTCAAAACCATACGTTTGCGCCATGAGGAGCTGTCGGCGCTGATGTCAGCCGGTAATTTGAGCGGGGACGATTTCAAAAAACTATCCATGGAATATGCGGAGCTTTCCCCCGTTGTTGAGGCGTTTGATGAGCTGGAGGCTCTGCTTGCAGAGAAAAGAGATCTCAAGGAAATGCTCGCGGATCCCGAAATGAAAAGCATGGCTGCGGAAGAGCTTTATGCCATAGAAGCACGCATTCCAGAGCTTGAGCATCATTTGCAACTCGTTCTTTTGCCTAAGGATGAAGCCGATAGCAAGAACGCGATTTTGGAAATCCGCGCCGGGACGGGCGGGGATGAGGCATCGTTGTTTGCGGCTGATCTGTGTGGAATGTATAAGGGCTATGCGGCCAAGATGGGCTGGCGCTTTCAGGTTGTTGAGGCTTCGGAGAACGATATCGGCGGCTATAAAGAAGTCGTGGCCGAAGTTTCAGGGACGAATGTGTTCTCCAAGCTCAAATTTGAATCAGGCGTTCACCGCGTTCAGCGTGTGCCAAAAACCGAGACTCAAGGGCGGGTGCATACCTCTGCGGCGACCGTGGCGGTGTTGCCGGAAGCCGAAGACTTTGACGTCGAAATCGATGTAGCGCGGGACTTACGCATTGATACATACCGCTCGCAAGGGGCGGGGGGGCAGCACGTTAACACCACTGACAGCGCTGTTCGTATTACACACCTTCCGACCGGGCTGGTGGTGGAAATGCAGGAAGAGCGCTCCCAGCATAAGAACAAAGATAAGGCCATGAAGGTCTTGAGGACACGGCTTTATGACCTGAAACGCCAGCAACTCGCCGATGAGCGGGCAGATGATCGTAAGTCGCAAGTCGGCTCTGGAGACCGCTCAGAGCGCATCCGCACCTATAATTTCCCACAGGGACGCCTGACCGATCACCGCATTAATCTTACGCTTTACAAGCTTGATGACGTGGTGCGCGGCGAGGCTCTTGACGAGGTGATTGATGCATTGATTGCGGAAGATCAGGCGGCGGCTCTGGCGAATCTGGACGGGTAAGAGATTCCCCTTTTTACAGGCGTTTTTAAATATTTAGGAATTTCTTCCCTTTTTCTTAATTTTGTGCTATAGTCGGCTTTAAGGGCAAGGAATGCCCAAAGCCTCCATACGTATATATAAAAGGGATATAAGGGAAAGATATATATATGCTATATCGATATACTCGCGATTTACCTTCGAAAAGCTATTTGTGATGTATTTTAATACCTTATATTAGGCAAAATTTTTCACGAAAATATATAGAAAAGATATATATGTTTTCAGGCAAGAGGATATGTGGATTGCACGCATGAAGCGTGCAATGACGAGGCGGGAGTAGGAAACGGCGCTTGGCGGGGATGAGGAGGAAGCAGGCTCTTTATTTTTGAAAGTTGGACAAACCCCATTT
>JAGYOK010000004.1 GCA_018399685.1 Alphaproteobacteria bacterium
CTTCATCCACGGGGCAAGCCCCTTGGTTTTTTCGTGCCTATAAATAAGAACAGTAACGATAGCTCGCTTATTTGGCTTCTTTCCCCTGCCATCCACCACCAAGCGCCTTGTAAACCATAATCAAATCAAGCGCCGCGTTAATCTCGCTTTGCGCAAGCTGGTCTTCAGCTCTCAACAATGTGGCTTCCGCGTTCAACACATCAAGAAATGTATCAACCCCGGCTTCATAACGCTGGCGCGCCAGAACCGATGATTCTTTACTAGAAAGGGCTGCTCTTTGTAGATAGCTTCTGCGTTCCTCTTCTTTGGAAAAATCACTAATCGCTGTTTGTAACTCCCCCAAAGCCTCAAGAACAGTCTTTTCATAGATCACTAAAGCACGCTGTGCCCGTGCATCGCTCTGCGCAATTCGAGCGCGCACCCGCCCCATATCAAATGCCGCCCAGCTAACACTCGGCCCAACGGAAGCCGCCAGAGCAGACGCTCCAAAGTTAGATAAATTCGTCGCGGCAAAGCCAAGAGAGCCAATAATATTCACCACAGGAAATTGATAGGAAGAAGCAACATTGTAATCAGCACTAGCCGCTTCAAAGTTATATCTGGCCGCAACAATATCGGGGCGGCGGCACAAAATATCAGATACATTCCCAAGGTTTACAACCACGGGAATACTTGGCAAAGGCTTTACTTCACTAAGAACGCCCCTCAAGGAATAGGGCATCTGCCCTGTCAAAACAGACAAACGGTTGATATAAGCTGTAACCGCTGCTTCCAATGCAGGGATAGTGCTTTCTGTCAGCTCAAGCTGTGTCAGGGCGCGCGAAACATCAAGCTGCGTCCCCCGCCCGCCTTCTGTCAAACGCTTGGTAAGCTCATATGTCTCCCTTTGGTTCGTAGCATTCCTTTTGGCAATATTCAGCCGATACTGGGCGCCCCGCAAATGAATATAGTTACTTGCGACCTCGGCGGCCACAGCTACATACGCGCCGTGCAAATCTGCAATAGAGGCTTGCTCCCGTGCCCCGGCGCCTTCTATTTTTGCAGAAACACGGCCAAATAAATCCAGCTCCCACGAAGCCCCTAAACCAGTGCTATAAGAATTAACACTCCGATCAATTACAGGGGTTCCCGTTTCTTTACTTAAATATTGGCGTTGATATGCGCCCTCGGCAGTTACAGTTGGAAAGCGATCGTACCCCTGCTCACGATAAACTCCGCGCGCTTCTTGCAAATTAGCCAGAGCAATCCCGACATCCTTGTTATGCTCCAACGACCACGAAACAAGGAAATTCAACTGCTCATCCTCCAGAGTTTCCCACCATAATTTGACAGGCGCTGCGGCCTCAAACCGCCCATTTCCAAAAGCCTTTAAGTCTGTTTGCTCAAAACCGACAGGAACATCAGGCACTCTAGGGTCATGAGTCGTAGTATTACAGGCTCCCAAAGCCAGCACGCATGATGAAATAAGTAACAATGTTTTTATATTAAGCATCACTTAAAAGAGCCTTTTCTTGTTTTTGTTTATTTTTTGCTGATCTGGATATCTTCCGGCATAGCACATAAAACACTGGTGTAAAGAGCAATCCAAAAAGCGTCACACCTATCATTCCACTAAACACTGTTAAACCGATAGCCTGACGCATTTCAAAACCTGCCCCGCTTGCAAAAAGCAGCGGAACCACACCCAGAATAAAGGAAAACGCCGTCATCAAAATCGGTCGCAACCGGGTCTTGCAAGCTTCAACCGCCGCAGTAAAACGATCCATACCGTGTTCATCTTCATTCTGTCTGGCAAACTCCACAATCAAAATAGCGTTCTTGGACGCCAAGCCAATCAACACAATAAAACCGATTTGCGTAAGGATATTATTATCCATACCGGAAATCAAAAGCCCCGCCCCTGCAGAGAGCAAACACATAGGCACAATCAAGATAATAGCAAGCGGCAATGAAAAGCTCTCATATTGTGCAGAAAGCAGAAGGAATACGAAAAGAACAGCCAGTGAAAATATAATAACAGCCGTATCCCCGGTAGCTTTTTCCTGATAAGAAAGCTCTGTCCATTCATAACCAAAGCCATCAGGAAGCACCTGACTTGCAAGCTGTTCCATTCTATCCAGCGCCTGCCCCGAACTAAAACCTTCTACCGTATCCCCGCTTACAGCCGCTGAAGGGTAAAGATTATAACGAGGAATCCGCGAAGGCCCGGAGGTATCTTTAATCGTCGCCAAAGATCCAATGGGAATCATATCTCCTTCTGAGTTACGTACGCGCAAACGCAAAACATCGTCTTTGGTAAGACGGTAAGGCGAATCCGCCTGTCCCATTACTCTGAAAGTCTGCCCCAGGAAATTAAAGTCGTTAATATAGACAGAGCCAAGATTACTTTCCAGCGGGCTAAAAACATCCCGCATTTCTACTTTCAGGCGGCGAGCCTTCTCCCTGTCAATATCAAGATATACCCTTGGTGTGTTCGTTTCAAAGAAAGTATAGACCGAGGTTGTTTCCGGCGCCTGATTAGCCGCCATAGCCAACCCCCATACAGCCTGCTCCAAGGCTTGAGGCCCCTTACCCCCGCGATCTTGAATCATCATCTTGAAACCACCGGCGCTCCCCATACCTTGAACAGGCGGCGGGGGCACTGTAACAATAAATGCGTCGTCAACAGGAAACATAACCTTATTCATATCGGCGAGAATTTCATGAAGTTCCCGGCGCGTACCAAGAGGTTTTAACACGGTAAAAATAGCGCCGACATTACTTGCCGTTGTATTAGTCGCAGCAGAATAACCGGCAACCCCGACTGTGTTCCTGACATCAGGAATAGAAAGTAACGCTTGTGTTGCCTTACTGATAACAGCATCCGTGCGCTCAATAGATGCACCGGAAGGAAGATTTACTATCGTGATCGTAATATTTTGATCCTGCGCGGGAATAAAACCTTTTGGTATTTTTGTAAACTGATAGCCGGTTAAAGCGATCAATCCAGCATAAACAATAACGACAATAAAACTGATACGAACAAGCTTGCTGACAAGAAAACCATAGCCACCGGAGAGTTTATCCATGAATGTATTAAACAGCCGTGCCGGTGCATGAAATAGCCCGCCTTGCTCCTCACCGGAGTTCTTCATGAAGATCACTGCCATAGCCGGACTCAAGGTTAAAGTAACCACCGTAGAAAACATCGTCGCAGCAGCGATTGTTACGCCAAACTGCTTATAGAACTGCCCGCTTATCCCCTCCATCAATATAGTAGGAAGAAACACCGCGACTAAAACCAGAGACGTTGCAATCAAAGCTGTACCTACCTCGCTCATAGTATCTCTGGCGGCCTTCCTGATCTCGATGCCTTCCCGCAATTTCCGCTCAATATTTTCTACAACGACAATAGCATCATCCACCACAATCCCGATTGCCAGCACCAGCCCAAAAAGAGAAAGCATGTTCAGCGAATACCCGAAAGCAAGCATCAGGGCAAAAGTTCCCACCAGAGAAATTGGAATGGCAATCACAGGAATAATTGCCGTACGCCAGCTTTGCAAAAATACAATAATCACCAGCACCACAAGCGCCATGGCAATAAACAGCGTTATAACCACTTCATGAATAGACTGCGCGATATACTCTGTTGGATTATAAAGAACATTATATTCAATATCATTCGGGAAGTCTTTTGCCAAAAGCTCCAGCTCATTCAAAACACGATCAGAAGTTTCAAGAGCATTAGCCCCCGGGCGCATTGTCAGAATAATAACAACAGAAGGATCATCGCCAAGATAACCTCGCGTTACATAGTTCTCTGCCCCCAACTCGACACGTGCGATATCTTTCAACCGAACCAGCGCACCATTCTCACCGGATTTAACTATAATATCGGCAAACTCCTCGCTTTCGATCATACGACCTCTTGTCTGTACGGAAAGCTCGAAAGCATGCTGGCCATTAGCTACGGGAGCCTGATTTAGTGTCCCGCCTGCAACCTGTATATTCTGGGAACGCACCGCGTTAATAACATCCTCTGCCGTCATACCCAGCGACGCCATTTTGTCAGGATCAAACCACACGCGCATAGAATAATCGCTGGCGCCATAAACCATAGAATTACCAACGCCGTCCAGACGATTAAGCCTGTCACTGATCTGCAATTTGGCATAATTACCTATATAGTTCAGATCATATGTATTGTCTGGAGAGTATAAATTTACTGCCATCAAGAAGTCTGGGGAGTTCTTGATAGTCGTAACACCACGCCTTCTAACCTCTTCGGGAAGCCTCGGCTCTGCTGCAGAAACACGATTTTGCACAAGCACCTGTGCCGTATCAATATCTGTGCCAGACTTAAACGTAATACTCAGAGACATTGACCCATCATTGGTAGATTGTGAGGACATATAGATCATGTTCTCAACACCGTTGATTTCCTGCTCTAAAGGCGAAGCCACAGTCTCGGCAACTGTTTCAGCATTCGCGCCGGGGTATGAAGCCATAACCTGCACTTGCGGGGGTGCGATTTCTGGATACTGAGCCACCGGCAAGGCAATATATGAAAGCACGCCCATAACAACAATCAATACAGAGATAACCGTTGCAAAACGTGGGCGATCAATAAAGAAATGAGAGAACTTCATTTATTCGGCCTCCCCGACTTCAGCACTTGATTGCTGCTGCTCTGCCATAGCCGCCGCATCAAGAGGCACAATCAAAGTGCCGGGCTGACGAATCATGTGCAACCCGCCCACTATAAT
Source organism: Alphaproteobacteria bacterium (assembly GCA_018399685.1). Classification (GTDB taxonomy): domain Bacteria; phylum Pseudomonadota; class Alphaproteobacteria; order Micavibrionales; family Micavibrionaceae; genus UBA1672. The sequence goes on from JAGYOK010000004.1 coordinate 4,749, forward strand.
GCGGTCTTCAGCACTTAACCCCTCATGAACAATCTGCATACCGTCACCGGTAACATCGCCAAGAGTTACATATTTGCGTACAGCTTTGTTATCTCCATCCAGCGCATAGACATATTTGAGGTTCTGATCTGTCGCTATAATTTTTTGAGGGATAAGCACCCTCTCACTCGGAGCACCTTTCGCTATACGCAAGCGCGCAAACATCCCCGGCTCAAAAATAGCCTGCTCATTATCAAAGACAGCGCGCGCCTGAATCGTACCCGTATCCAAAGCCAGCTCATTATCAAGAAAATTGATTTTACCTTCATGAACAAACTCATCCTCATCTTGAAGGCGCACATAAACCGGATAGCCTTTAAGCATATCCTGAGCATCCGTCTCTCTTTTACGGGCACGCAGATAATTCAACATATCCGTCTCGCTGGCTTCAAAATAAAACTCAATCGGAGATGTTGAAACCAATGTTGTTAACAAGGTTGAATCTCCACTAACCAAATTGCCAACATCAATGCGGTTATTGCTGATCCTTCCAGTAAAAGGAGCCTTCACTTGGGTGAATTCTAAATCCAGATTTGCCTTATCCAATTCCGCTCGCGTTGTTTGCATAGCTTGCACGCGCGCATCATAATCCTCTTCAGAAATAGCTCTGCTGGAGCGCAGCTTTTTAGCCCGTTTATACTCAGCATAAGTAGCGTCATAGTTTGCCTGTGCACCATCTACAGCTATCTGGTAAGGGCGTGGGTCAATAACAAACAAAACATCGCCTTCATTCACAATCTGACCATCTTCAAACTTAACCTCGTCAAGATAACCACTCACACGGGCGCGAATTTCCACGCGCCGCATTGCCTGAAAACGCCCGGTAAATTCCCTCCACTCGGTCACTTCGCGCACCTGCGGGTGCTCTACTCTGGCCGGAATTCCTTCCTGCGACATCGCCGCCATACCGTCACCAGCCGCCGGTTTTTCTGATTTATCGTTACAAGCCGAAAGCGACATCGCCGCCATAAGTGCCAAAACCAACAGACGCGATTGTTTGAAAAGCATTACTCTTTCCCTTTCATATAAGTAAAAACTCTAAGGGAGGCTTGACTTCTATATACTAAATTCATAATCAAGCAACTCCTCACTCTTTTTCCAAAGCCGCCCGGCAATTACCGGATCTTTCGAATACTCGGTTCTATTGGCTCTACCCGGAAGGCCTTTAAGATCCAACACTCCTTGCGGGCCAATATACTCTCCACCTTTGACATCTTTTTCCAGCGCAGCATACAAAACCGAACGAGCTGCACTTTCATTCGAATGCCCAACAAAAGGCGCAAAAATATACTTTAGTAAAAAACGCCTTAATCCGTGCATTTCATCAAATATACCGGTTTCCGTACCGCCAGGATGTGCACAAACAGAAAGTATCTTCTTTCCTGCGCCATCCAATCTGCGCTGCAACTCGTCAGAAAACATCAAACAAGCCAGCTTGGACTGGTTATATCCCTCACCCATTTTCAGGCAGTTCCGGTCATTCAGATCAGCCAAATCAATAACCGCACTTTTATGAGCAACACTGCTTACCGATACAATACGGGATTCGATGCTATCGGGGATTATATCAATAAGCAACGCCGTAAGATAAAAATGCCCCAGATAATTCACGCCAAACTGCGCTTCAAAGCCATCTTCTGTACGCTCACCGTTATATCGTAATATAGCTGCATTATTAATCAAAATATCCAGATGCTTGTATTTTTTTCTGAAAGTAACTGCGAAATCTCTGACCGATGAAAGACTGTTTAGATCAAGCAAAATAATGTCCAGTCTTGCCTCCGGCACACACAGTGATATCCTTTGCCTCGCGGCTTCAGCCCGATCCTGTGAGCGGCAGGCCATCACCACAACATAGCCAAGCGCCGCCATCCCTACAGCCGTCTCGAATCCTACGCCGCTATTAGCACCAGTTATGACAGCCACCTTCTGTTTCATACTGAAATACCCTTAACGTATATTTCAAAACTTATTCTTGTAAACCTGTCCACATCCGCCTTTTTCAATTTATTAGACTGTATATATGAAACCGTCGCATCCAACTGCCCGCGTGCAATTTCAGACAACAAATCCAAGGGTAAGTCCTTTATAATATTGTCTTTAATACCCTGCTCCATATTCTCATCAATCACGGCAAAGAAATTGTCAATTTTCTTAAACACGCTTTCACTCACAATTTGTGATGATTTGAGTAAACCAAGTACCTTGTATTCCAAAAGATTTTTCTGCGCCCAGTAAATATAAGCGCTCCAGACATGGAAAAAAATCTCTTCCATATCTCTGCTTCTGTCCAAATCAACAAATATCTCGGCAGCCATTTTCTCTGCGATAAAAAAGCAAACATCATCAATGAGATTCTGCTTTGTATCGAAGTAATTAAACAAAGTACCATTAGAAACACCGGCCTCTTTGGCAATTTTAGCCGTAGGAACCCCGACGCCCTCCTCGGCAAAAAGCTGGATAGCTGCATTAATAATCAATATCTTTTTATCATTCATATCCCGACTCGCCAAAAATGACCTATCTGTAAGCCACTGATACGTCAAGCCAATCCGTCTAACATAGACTGACTGGTTAGTCAATTAGCGTCTTGTAAGTTTTTCCGTTTAACAATAGAGGGGAGGGATATTTAAAAAACAGGATAGATCGATGCGCAGTGTTATCCTTTTTAAGGAATTACTACTTTGGAAACCTTGGAGATATTTTTGTACTCCCCCGTTGGTGTGAACCTGTCAGGGATAACGAATTCCTCGTCTTCGTATTCCTCTACCTCATATTTTTCTTCTTCGACTTCTTCCTCCATCTCTGGCTCATACTTGTCATCTTCTTCCAGAAGTAATGAATCACCTGTGATGTCAATCGGCGCCACAGTAGCAATATAGACCTTCTCGGGCTCGCCCTCTTCTTCTGCCCCCTCATCCAAAATCTCTTCTTCATCTGAGCGATCTTCTTCGATTAAGAGGTCTTCTACAAAAACCGGCAGATCAACAATCCCCTCCGTTGCTTTAGCAATCTTCAAAACCTCAACCTCCTGCAAAGGTTCTTTTCTGGCGAACACACTCATATAAGTCGGCATTATCTCCACCTTGCAGTACAATTCACGTGCTATAAGGCTGCGGCACATTGAATAGGCCTCATCAAGGGTTTTATCTTTAAGCCCGATACGCAATGTATGTTTACCGGTTTTAACATCAGCATAGCTTTCAGTCGGCAAAACCATCGGCTCTGTATATTTTTCCCCTAATATTTTCCCATAACGTGAGCGCAATTTATACCATACCAGCGACATAAGCAGTCTTGAATTATACTCACCAAGATTAAGAGCTATATCCAACCTTTCATCGTCAAAAGATACATGAGGGTGACGTTCCTTATAATCCTGCAACCCCACAACGATTTCACTGGGTATATCCCCCTCTCCCATATCAACAAATATCTTATGGTCATAGATCAGTGTTCCTTCATAAGTAATCTCGATCGGCTCCGGCTTGGGGCGAATAATATTCTTACGCCGCGCGCTTTCTTCACTAATCATAAGATAATAGCGACCGGGGGGAACATTGCTGAAATAATAAAACCCGTCAATATCTGTTGTGACCTCCTGCTCTACCTCTCCCATATCATTATAAAGCAGCAGCTCTATGTTCCGCAGAGGCACTGGCTGAGCCGCAGCAACATCTGAAACAGCTTTCACATCCGCTGTCTCTTGATCCTTAATTAAATCCTTTTGATACTCTTCTAAAGAAGAGTCAAACTCCTGCTCTTCGCCTATTTCCGGCGCAACTCCCGAAGCAGGCTCAATCTGCGCAACATCAGACGATTCAAGCGCTTCACCTTCTAAAAGCTCCCCTTCAGGCGCTTCTTCAGGCAAAGGAACAACTTTCGCATAAACCGTACCGTCAATCTCCCCTGACATATGTATTGGAAACTCAATTCTGGCCACATAACCCTGACGCGGCAAAATCGACACCCCTTCAAAACCTGGAATCCACGCCGGATCAGGTAAAGATTCTTTATCAACAAATACATCCGTCAAACGCAAATTAATCATACGGGAGAACAGAGCGATCCCGTCTTCTCCAGTCACTTCCCTGCGCCCGTTTTGAGGAGCTGTAACAACCACACCTTCCAAAGGCTCGTCATCACCATTAAATTCCCCATCACCGTTTTTATCCATATAAACAAAAGCACTGGCGAATGCGTGATTGGTAATGCTTCTGTCAAACATCTTAATATCGCCGCTGACAGGCTCACGCGTGAAACCAAAGCGAGTGCTTAGCCCCGCATATAATTCATCATTTGTGTCATAGCTGATACTTGGCGATATGCGGACAAACCCTGCCTGCCAGTCCAACCTGCTCTCATACTCGACCAGTGACTGGTTTGCATCTTTGGTAACGCTGAAATCAAAGTCCAGCTTGTTATTGATTCTTCTGGAATAAGTAGCAGACAGCGATTCAACTCTGGCGTCCGGCTCAATTTCATAATTTCCTGTCACCCTGACATTATTCTTGCCTTTACCTGCAGAAACATTAACCGTTGAATCAAGCGTATCATCCACAAGGCTGCTTCCTGTCGCGTGACGAAGATCAGCACCAACGGAGATATTCCGCCAATTACCATGCACACCGAAATTCGATGATAATGAAAAATCCCCATCACTGGCTTTTTCATAGTTTATGCCTGCGTAATAATTAGGATTAAATATCTCCCCGAAAGGAAGAGGACCATTGACATTCAGTGCATTTTTATAAACATCTAATTCGTACTCCGAACTATCCCCTTTATCATCAAAATTGGCTCCGCGCCAATTCCCGATATAGCTAAGCCCATGATCTCCAAAATCGCGTCGAACAGAAAGCTCGGCAGCCGCATCTCCCTCATCATCCACGGCCACATCTGCATTGATTAGTGCCTGATTACGAATCAATGAAAGCCCCACAATACCAACAGCATCACGTTTGCCATCGTTATTATTACTACGGAACCCTGCACTACCCGTAAGCCCATCACCCAATGGTTTTTCATATAGAGCAGAAATATTCATACTTCCGCTATCGGGATCTGATCCTTTTAAAGTTTTATCTATATATGTGCCTTTACCATCAAAACTTAAAGACACGTCGTATATTCCCTTACCCCTTGTAAGCAAATTTCTGTCAAACGGCACAAACACCGTTTCCTCGTGTCTTTCCCCCTGAGGCCCATAGAAAACAAGCCTGAAATTGTTATCATCCTGATAAAGGATAACATCATCGAAACTGTAAAATCCGGATTCATCAATATTAATAATGCCCAGATATTGTGTATTACGGTAAAGCTCGACATCCCATCCGGGTATAGCATTACCGGATATTACTGTAGTTGGTCGGGTAAACGTCCGCCGCGGGTCTGTATTAGTCACACGCACACCAAGCTCGCGCGCCGTATTCCCTCCTAAAGGAGTTTGCACAGTTGTAACATCACCAGCTTCAAAGCGCTTGGCCTCAAGCCCTCCGAGCAAATCTCCTTCCAGCGAATCCCTGTGATATGTTGCGCGCACTCTGGATATCTGGCGCTCATCATCTATAGAAGTTTGCGTTTTTAATGTCCCCTTGGCGAAATCTCCAGCCGTATTAATATAAGCCTGATTTCTACGATCTCCCCTTTCATCTTCCGGGCGTTTTCTGTATGTCGAACGCGTTGAGACGTCAACAATCGGCACGCTGGCCACGGTATATTCCTCCCCGCCTAAAGGCAAACTAGGCTTAATAATATCACGTCTGACAAGCTTATTGTTCTTGCGCTCAATTTCTTCTTGAATAGGAAGCTTCTCATCTCCCGATATTTTCAATGCCTGAGCTGCAACATCCACTTCCATATCAAGCCCCAGCCACAAACCCAGTTGAGCAGGCGGAACAAATATCTCGTTATCCTGAAAAAGCGTATCACCTGATATATTAAAGTGACCATGATCCGTAACCACTTCTTTTTTTGCAAAATCCAGACTGAACGTTTTTTGCTCTCTTATATACCAGCCTTCGGCGCTCTGCCCGTCACCTGCAACGTCAATGGCAAGCCGCAAGACATCTGCAAAATCACGCAAGGAAATTACAGGAGCTTGATTATGAATTTCGGCAGCGATCACACCATCCAGGCGAATTTTTTTATCAAGAATTGGCTGCAGCAATAAAAGTTCCCCTTCCGGCAAAACGTTTTCACCTTTTTCACTTCCGCTGGAAGATCCTGTTTTTTTGGGAAGTATCCAACTATCAGCCCGATCCATCCCCTTTTTTAATCTTGAGACGAAGTCACGAGCCAAAGACAGCCTGTTTTGATGAGATAGCTGTGCAGAATCATGTGCTTGCGAATCACCTGCAACATCTGCACAAGCTAAGCGACTTTGTGCACAAAAAATAATGCACAGAAAAAATAACATGACATGTATACAACGAATAAAAATACCCATAAGCACTAAATGGCTTCTATAAAAATTGTGTATAATAGTGTGGAAAAAACTCAGAAAACGATACTGACAGTAGAACACAAACATGCAGCATTGACAAACAGATAATATTGTTTAAGAATAATCTTTGGCTATTGCAATTTTAGCCAACAATAATTATTTTTGTGGAATACACAATATTGATAATGATTTAGCAAAATTTGTGTGTTATCTATCTTAGATGAGGATTATTAAATCTTGTCTTATTATTTACTGAGTAACAGTATTTCAAATCTAGGGAAATAAAGGAGAAACCTAAATGAGACGCAATACCCTAAAACTATTGGCTTTTACCTGCGTTGCGGCACTTGGCGCAACGGTGGTATCAAGCAACACCTTTGCACAAGGCACGATCAATCTACCCATAACGCTTGGCTCAGAGAGCACATTCACTGTCACCTTGGGTGATACTATGGATTTTGGCACATGGTTCTTGCATCATGACACCAATGACATAACGCTCGTTATGGCCGCAGCAACCGGAGTAGTAGCAGAAACTGCAGTAGCTCCCTCTCAAGCGGTAGAAGTTACTGCCGGCGCGACCCCTGGATCAATCACAGTTGCCACTCCCGCCGCCGCTACTATTGAGGTGCACGCCGTAATTAACGATGACTGGGGAACAAACGCCGCTGCTTATGAAGTTAGCGACCCTACATACGATTGGGCCGGTGCCACAGCCGCCGGAGCATTATCAATTGTTCCCGGTACACCAACCTCGTTGAGCACTGCAGATTCTTCTGACCATGTTCTGTTACTAGGTGCAACAGTTACGGTTGAAGCCCAACCTACTGATGCGGCCGATACGGCAACACTGGATGTAGTCTTCGCGTATCCATAGGCTCCTTAAACGAAGATGTGTCATCTCTCTATAACTAGGAGCAAACACATCTTATTATAAGACGAGATAGCGTAAAAGGGTATTGACAAATAAAAGGGCGAAAAGTTGATCGTTTCGCCTTTTTATTGTTTTGTTGTTGCGAAACACAAGAGTGCAACACAACATTTGTTTCTGCGCTCGAACCCAATATCTTATAAACCATTTATTTAACGCACATAACTTACTATTTGTGGCGTTTTTTCTGTTTTTATCAAAGCACACGGAAACATGATTGCTTTAAATTACAAGCCAAGAACCTGCGAAGCCCGGTTTTAACTCTCCCCATTATAGATACTATGGGTCATGCACCAGAACGGTAAGATCTGTGATGTTCTTATCTACATATACGTAACGCAAATTACACGTTCCTTACACATTCCCAAGTAACATAAAAGGCCCTTATGAAAGGGCCTTTTATGCATAATAATATAAACTGGGAAAATTGCTAACGTTCCAGTAGAAAAGTCCTCTCAGCTATGACTTCATCGCTGTCTTTCTCTTTTAGCAAAACAAAACGAAGCGATCCCCCATTTATATCTTTCTTTAGAATTACCCGAAAAATTCGGGAATCAACTTCTGGAAAGACATGAGGATTAATTAACTCCCCAACCTGTGTCTCATTGCCATTGCCATCAATGTAAATAGCCTTAAGATACCCTAAAACTCCATAAGGACTTCCCTCTGGCATACGTTTTATAGGAACCAGTGCATCCAATAAACCTGTGCCCTTATTGCGCTCAAATTCAACCTGTCCGAATTCGACCGTAGTATCAGGAACCCCTTCCCGTAAAATAACCGGAATTGAATAACTTACATTAATTCTCATTCCTGCTCTTGCTTGCCCCTCATTCAATTGAATTTCATCATCCTCTATTTCTGTAGCATTAACTTCAAACTTCAGATCAACATGATGGTCTCCCGGCGGCACTTCAGCAGGTCGCCTCAAAGCCAGACGTATCCTTTGCTTCGCACCTGGTTCCAAACGCACTTTTCTTGGTGTGAACACAACGTATTTCGATAAATCAAACTCCCCCTCTTCCAAGCCATCTACTAACGCATAGGCTCCCTCATCGGTCATTCTATAGTAAACAAATTTCATTTCGTAACTTTTGGTTGTAGTCCCGGTGTTGACCAATGTCACCTCTGCATAACGCTCCCGCCCTTCGAAAAAAACCTCTACCGGTGTAATCGTAAGCGTAGCCAGAGCCGGTTTATTTACAATCATACCAGCAAAAAAAAGACCAGCCAACGTAATGGCTTTTAGAACAAAACTTTTCGTCATCAAAAACTTTCCTTATTTAGTTGTTTAGTTTTATTACACTGTTTTTATTTAATACAACAAACGTCAAAAAGTAATATCAACATCAATAGAACCTGTGTAAATTCCATCAACATAAGATACACCTGTTGCCGTTGTATTAGCGACACCTCCGACTTTAAGTATTATATGGCCATCGCCATCAACGTATTGGGGAAAGTCTAACCGAAAATCGTCCACAGTCAGAGTACTTCCCCCCTTCGTTAAAGGAGATGCTTGCGTCACAACCACACTAATCACCTCTGCGCCTGGCGTATATCCATCGATATCATAAATCCCCTCTCTAGGCTCCGTAAGAAGAACAAGGCCGTTTGAGTCAAAAGTAAAATCTCCATTTGTATTAACGACAATTTCATACTCTGCATTGTTATTATAAAATACCCACTCACCAAAATATAACGCCTGTTGAGTTGTTACAGTCTGCGCCGCAGCCTCATGTGAAACACAAGCAGCCATAATAAATATCATTAGCGCAATCATCACATTTTTACACATAAAATAAACCTCTAAGACTATTTGAATAAGCACGTTAACACGACATCCATGGAGCATAAGACCAACACTCTAACCAAAGAAAAAGCCCATGACAATACAAAAAGCTGACAATGCATAAACATAAATTCACGCGGATTAGCATTGGCTCAAAACAAAAATCAAGAGATAAACAAAAACTCTTAATAATGAAATAATTCAAATATCCTATTGAAGAATCACACATATTCAGGATACTATACTACTAGGTGTTTTCTGCTGCGTACCTTTCTTAAGTTCTAACGCCTCCAATCTGAGGTTTCGGTTCACTTTTTTATGCTTAAAAAAATAGCTCTGAGTCTATGTTTCACGCTATTTCTGGGTCTACTCTCTGCATGTAGTCCCGTCGGATCCCTGCATCTTGGCCAAACCGAATCAACCCCTTCCAATAATACAGAAAACATTGATAGAACCAACACACCAGGTACCATTGGCACACCTATAGCTATTCCCCCGCGCTTTGATAACGAACCGCTGAAACCCGGCCAGACCGGCTCTCCCGTCATGCCAAACGGTATGCCCGCGCTAAGCCCGATGAAGGGCATCAACGTTGACACCCTCTTTGCCGAAAAAATCAAAAACACCGATGAACGCTTTAATAGAGTTGAAAACGCCGTAGTTGATTTAAGAAAAGAACTGGAGACCTACAAACCTGCCATTGTGCGCCTGGCAGCCGTAGAATCCGACATACAAAACCTGATAAAAGAACTAGAGGTATTGCTGCAGGAAACACCAACCAAACAGCCTCCTTTAGGTCTTTCCGGTGGTGGCGGTGCTGATGCCGAGACTGATCGAACAATGCAAAATGTCATGTCAGACATTCAGCAAGTCGAAGCTCGGCCAGCAGCCCCACCCCAAACTTCAGCACCTCCGCCAAAACCAAAGCCCGCGCCGGTGCTCGCGCCACCAGCAGCTCCCGTACAACAAAAGCCCCCGGAACAATCCGCTAAACACAAAAGTGGTGGCCCTGTTGCCACAAACTTCCGTATAGGTGAGCACGGCGACAAAATACGCATTGCCTTCGATACAAATGTTGAGACCCCGTTTACTGTTGAACTGGACAATGAAGAACATCTTATTTTAATGGAATTACCCCAGGCTTCCTGGGATGGGAAGAAAGAGCAATCTTTCCCCAACTCTGCGTTACTGGAAAATTTAAGCGTTGAACCGATCAATGGAACCAAAGGCTCTATGGTCATTATATCACTTAAAAAAGACACAAGGATATTGCAGCGAGAACACCTATCGCCCGATAAAACCAGTGATTATCACCGTGTCTACTTTGATCTGAAGCTTTAACCTCCGGGGCGTATTTCCGGCGGTTAAAGCCTCACCTTTTGTAACAGAAGGCCGTAAAAATAGTATACGGCTAAAAGTTGTGTTTATTTTTACACTGGCAACCTGTTGCTTGTGTGGTTATGTTTGCTTGTTATATTATATCCGCAATACCTTGAGTAACGATAATAACGATTTTAAATAACGATAGTTAAATATTGAATAATGACAAAAGAGAAAATGCAACACAGCCCCGCCGCCGACCGCCGACGGCCTTTGGTAAAAGAAACCGTTAGCGTTGCTCTTTTCTTTTCTGATCTGACTGCGATCATTCTGTCATTTTTGCTCGCCTTTTACACAGCATGGTGGCTGACAGATATTATCCATCCCGATGATTACTATAAGCCTTTATATGAATACGCCCAGATCGGAGATTTGTTTTTCCTCTGGCTTTGCCCAATCGTGCTGTTCCTGTTTTTCTCTGAAGGCCACTATACACAGCGTGTTCCATGGTGGAGTCAGGTACAATCTGTCTTTTCTATATGTGTGCGATTTTTAATCGTTGATGCCTTTACCCGCATGGCGCTTGATATGTCATTTTCAAGATCATTGATCGCCCTGAGCTGGGTATACGTGTTTTTACTATCGTTAATGGGGCGGCAAATCATCTATATGCTCGCCCGCAAACAGGGCATATGGCGCATCCCTACAATTATCATCAGCGATATAGATACAGTTATAAACACACTTTATGCTTTCTCTACAGATCACTATACCGGCTATGACATAAAGAAAATCTTTATACGCGACCGCATTGACAAAAAGCTCGATGCGAACGCCCTGCCCGCTAAATATTCAAACATAGATATCAAGCGCGCTAATATTGATTACAAAACCTATATCGCAAAACACATTGATAATTTCTTTGTTATTTCCATGGAAGCTTTTCGCGGACAAGAGCGCGACACGCTCATCAAGACCCTAAACGACATGCGCGCACTTTATGCTATCGTTCCTCCAACATCCAAAATAAATACATTCGAGATGGAGCCTTGCCACTTCTTTGGCTATGACATCATGCTACTTCATTCAAAGAAGCCTACACCTTCTCCTATGGGGCTATTTATCAAGCGCTCTATGGATATTGTTCTGGCTTCTTTTGCCCTGATTGCCTTTTCCCCGATTATACTGGCCTGCGCCGTTATGCTAAAGATAGAAGGTCAAAGCGGCTCTATCTTTTACGACGGTATACGTATTGGCAAAAACGGTAAAAAATTCCGGTGCTGGAAAATCCGCTCTATGGAGCCTAACTCCGACCACCTCCTTCATGATCTTCTTGAAAACAATCCCGAAGCTAGAGCCGATTGGGAGAAATACCGAAAGCTAAAAGTCCCTGATCCGCGCATTACAACAAAAACAGCCTGCTTTATACGCAAGACCAGCATTGATGAACTGCCTCAGCTTTGGAATGTCCTTAAAGGCGATATGAGTATCATTGGCCCACGCCCGATTTTAGAAAACGAGATAGAGCTTTTCGGAGATTCCATAGACGAATATGTACAAATGCGTCCGGGCATTTCCGGCCTGTGGCAAGTCAGTGGCCGCAATGATACAAGCTTTGAACGTCGCATATACTGGGACGGCTGGTACGCCAGAAACTGGTCTGTATGGAATGATATCGTGATTATGATAAGAACTGTGCAAGTCGTTCTGGGGCGCAACGGAGCCTATTAGACAAGCTTGTCCGCATCATAGGTAGCAAACTCCAATGAGCTATCATTAATCGCTGCACTTTCAAAAGAAGAAACCATCAAATCGACTTCCATAGAAGCCCTGATTAACATCTGCTCATTACTGGAACGAAGAACAATACTAACACCGAAAGCCCCATCACTAAAATGAGGATAACTTCCAATGCTGACTTCCTGAAACTTGTCTTGTATATTTGCAAGATCATAGGCAATAATGCTCTCGGGAAAGCGGCAGGGAATAGTCTTTGAAAGAACGACGTCCCCACCTTTAAGAGTACGGACTATATAATCAACCATAGCCCTCATAACCTCGGGAACTCCGGCCATAACATAAACATTTTTGCTGATAAAGCCCGGAGCGACAGATACCGGATTTGGGATAAGCTTTGCCCCTTGGGGCGTCTTTGCCATCTTCTGACGCGCCGGAGTAAATCTATTCTTGCCATAATGCTCTTCCAGCATCTGGTAAGCCTGCGAGTTTTTCACCAACGGAACATCCAAAGCCTTTGCCACGCTCATAGATGTAATATCATCATGCGTCGGGCCAATCCCGCCGGTAGTGAACAGATAATCAACCTTGTCTTTCAGATCACGCACGGCTTCTACAATTACTTCCTCAACATCAGGAACTATGCGCACCTCAGTAACTTCGATACCGGATTCAACCATTTTACTGGCAAAGTATTTAAGATTTTGATCCTGAGTACGACCTGATAAAATCTCGTTCCCGATTATAATCAGCGCTGCTTTATATATCTTAGCCATATTCGCTCACTTATTTGATACAAAGAATACAAAGATTTTTAAACACGTATAATACATAATCGTATAACTTTACAGGCAAAGCGCAACATTATATGTAACATGAGTAGAAAAAATATGACACTATGTCCTGAAATAAACAGTTATAAGGAATAATAATGACATTGGGCACAACTTCCTTGGAAAACACCACTTACAGCGCAGACGGCATTGAACTTCATACCGAAGAAGACTTTAAAGGTATGCGCAAAGCCGGAAAACTGGCCGCTGAAATACTGGACATGATTACACCGCATGTTGTCCCCGATGCCACCACAGAAGAAATAGACCGCCTGTGCCATGAGCACTGCGTTAAAGCCGGAGCTATCCCCGCCCCGTTAAACTATCGCGGCGCAGGGCCTAACCCTTTTCCCAAATCCACTTGCACATCGATCAACCACGTTGTTTGTCACGGCATCCCCAATGATAAAAAGCTGCGTGAAGGCGACATAATGAATATCGACGTGACAGTCATCCTTGACGGCTGGCATGGCGACACCTCCCGCATGTATCTGGTAGGCGACAAAATCTCTGTCAAAGCCCGCCGCCTCGTTGATGTGACTTATGATGCGATGATGGCTGGGATTGAGGCTGTAAAGCCCGGAGCAAAGCTCAGTGATATCGGCTATGCTATCCAAAGCGTTGCTGAAAAAGAACGCTTCTCGGTTGTCCGCGATTTTTGCGGCCACGGGCTGGGGCGCCAGTTTCACTGCCCGCCGTCAGTATTGCACTATGGCATACCCAATGATGAAACCATACTGGAACCTGGCATGTTCTTTACGATCGAGCCGATGATAAATGCCGGCCATTATGCAACAAAAGTACTTAAATCTGATGGCTGGACCGCCGTCACGCGGGATCGATCCCTATCTGCCCAGTTCGAGCATTCTCTGGCCGTCACACAAGACGGATTTGAGATATTCACCCTTTCACCAAAGGGATATACAAAACCACCTTATAACGTATAATCCTTTATTAAATGAGCAGCGAACAACCAACAACAAAGAAATCCAAATCCCACAACGAAGGCCACAGACAGCGCCTGCGTGAACGCTTCATAATCGGAGGTGCCGACGCCTTGCCTGATTACGAGCTGCTTGAGCTCCTCTTATTCATGGCTATTCCGCGGCGTGATGTAAAACCAATAGCCAAAGAGCTATTAAGCACCTATGGCTCTCTTAGCGCCCTCATGAACGCACCACATGGATCACTGTCCCAAATGGATGGCATAAGCGAAAATACAGCAACCGCTATAAAAGCTGTTACCGCCATTGCTCATCGCATGATAAAACAAGAAATCATAAAGCAACCTGTTCTAAACAACTGGACACGGCTTATGGATTACTGCCACATGAGCATGGATTTTGAAACCAAAGAACATTTCCGCATTTTGTTTATGAATAAAAAGAATATGCTTATCGCAGACGAGGTTCAGGCTTCCGGCACAGTAGATCATACTCCGGCTTACCCACGTGAAATTATGAAGCGGGCGCTGGAACTTGGTGCCACAGCGATGATATTAATGCATAATCACCCAAGCGGTGATCCCAAGCCTTCAAAGGCCGACATTGAGATGACTAGGCAAATTATTGAGGCTTCCCGCCCCTTCAACATAACGGTGCACGACCACATTGTCATGGCTCGTGGCTGCCATTTCTCCTTTAAACAAGAAGGATTGATATGACAGAATTAACAATAAGAACCACGCATAACACACTTCTTTCAATCTTTGTTTTATGTTTAAGCTCCCTTTTGTTAAATGGCTGTGTAACGGCAGACAATTCCTCAAAGCACAAAATTGGAACTTACGGCTATAACAAACAACTGGAATATCTCCGCGAGAAGAATTTCTCTGTCCTGCGTACCGAGATGGTTATGCGTGGCATGAGCATGGATAACCCCATGTATATCCGCGCATTTAAAAGTGAAATGAAGCTGGAGCTATGGGTCAAAAATTCGTACCGCAATGAATTTGAGCTTTTTAGATCGTACGACATTTGCAGTAAATCCGGCACGCTCGGCCCAAAATTAAAAGAAGGCGATCTTCAAACGCCGGAAGGCTTCTATGATGTTACTCACGGGCGCCTTAACCCCAACAGCAAATACTTCCTGTCTTTTAACATTGGATACCCAAACCAGTATGATCGGGCACATAGACGCACAGGCTCCGCCCTTATGATCCATGGCGAATGCGTTTCCGAAGGCTGTCTGGCCATGACCAACAAAAACATCGCCGAGATTTATCTTATCATAGAACAGAACTTTAAATACGGACACCAATCCATCCCGGTACACATCTTCCCGTTCCGCATGACCGACGAAAACATGGCTATGCGCCGTTATTCCAAATGGTACCCTTTCTGGCAGGATTTGAAAAAAGGTCATGATTATTTCGAGAAGCACCATATACCGCCGCGAATCTCGGTCATAGGCAAACGCTACATAATTAATAGCAGCCCTTTACAATATGCAAACCTATATTCCCTTGATACGCCGTAACAAATGGCCTAAATTGCACGCGAAATAATATATAAGAAGGTTTATTATGATTGATCGTTATTCACGCCCCCAAATGGCCGGAATTTTTGAGGACGAAAACAAATACAAAATCTGGCTGGAGGTTGAAACTCTGGCGCTGGAAAAAATGGCTGATCTGGGCATAGTCCCCAAAAGCGCAGCCATTGCCCTGCGCGAGAAAGGCAATTTTGATGTTGCCCGTATTAACGAAATCGAAGCCGAAGTCAAACATGATGTAATTGCTTTCCTGACAAGCGTTGCCGAATATGTCGGCGAAGAAAGCCGCTATGTTCACCAAGGCATGACCTCCTCTGACGTGCTTGATTCCAGCTTTGCGGTTATGCTTACTCAAGCCGCTGACTTAATTATCGAAGATATCGAAAAGGTTATGAGCGCGCTTAAAAAACGCACACTAGAGCACAAAGACACGCTTTGCATTGGCCGCAGCCACGGCATACACGCCGAGCCAACAACCTTCGGCCTGAAACTAGCCGGACATTACGCCGCCTTTAAACGCGCACGTGACCGTATGATTGCAGCTAAAGAAGAAATCTCAACAATCACCATATCCGGCGCAGTGGGCACATTTGCTACGATTGATCCATCCATCGAAGCTTACGTAGCCGAAAAGCTGGGGCTTAGGGTCGAAGACATTGCAACGCAGGTTATCCCTCGCGACCGCCACGCCATGTTCTTTGCCACGCTCGGCGTTGTTGCCAGCTCAATCGAAAATCTGGCTATAGAAATCCGCCACTTACAACGCACAGAAGTCCGCGAAGCCGAAGAGTTTTTCTCTGAAAAGCAAAAAGGCTCTTCCGCCATGCCGCATAAACGCAACCCCATTTCCTCCGAGAACCTCACCGGACAAGCCCGCATTATCCGCGCTGGCGTTATTCCGGCATTGGAAAACGTTGCCTTGTGGCATGAACGCGATATCTCTCATTCTTCAGTAGAGCGCACTATTTTACCCGATGCGCTGGTCTCTGCTGACTACGCCCTTAACCGTCTGGCCGGACTTATAGAGAACTTGCTCATATACCCGGATACTATGATGGATAATCTGGAAAAAACAGGCGGGCTGGTCTTTTCCCAACGCGCTATGCTTGCCCTTACACAAGCTGGCATTATGCGCGAGGATGCATACCGCATCGTTCAACGCAGTGCCATGGAAGTCTGGAAAAGCAAGGGAGCCCTTACCCTTCGTGAATTGCTTGAAAAAGACGAGGATGTCACATCCAAACTGGATAAAGCCTCACTGGACAACATCTTCGATTATAGCGCATACACAAAAAATATCAGCTATATCATTGATCGCGCCCTTGCAGATTAACATCAAAACTTAGAGCTTCCCTCTTGCTTTTACGTAGCTTGTATGTCACCAATTATATAAATTTTTAATATATATAAGGGAGTTAATATGCTTAAAAAACTAATATTTACACTCATCGGAGGTTTATTCATTATGACAGGAGCAAGTGCCAAAGCGGCTGATAGCAACACCGTAAATATGGAAGTTTCAACTGGTGGAACAGTCGTTATAGAACTGCTGCCGGATATAGCTCCCAAGCATGTTGAGCGCGTTAAAACGCTTATCGGTGAAGGGTTCTATGATGGAATTATCTTCCACCGCGTGATCTCCGGCTTTATGGCACAAACAGGCGACCCAACCGGCACAGGCATGGGCGGATCTAAATACCCTGACGTTCCTGCCGAGTTCAGCCAGACAGAATATAAGCGCGGAACCATCGGTATGGCTCGCTCTCAAAATCCTGACAGTGCAAACTCACAGTTCTTTATCTGCTTTACAGACACAGGCTGTAGCTTCCTGAAAGGCCAATATACAGTTCTAGGACAAGTAACATCAGGCATGGAATTCATTGATAAAGTTGCCGTTGGCGAACCGCCTAGCAGCCCTGATAAAATTGTAAAGATGACAATAGCTGACAAATAATAAGCTAAAGTAAAGTACACCTTTACCAACCGCTCAAACGCCTGCATCTCGCGGGCGTTTTTGTTCTAACAAACGTGTACGTGTGGGATCCGTATGGGTGGATAACTTCGCTACGATGACGGGTTTAAAATAAGTATAAATACTTATAAAAATCCAACCCCCCTAAAAAACCTTAATGTATAAAAACAAAAAAACCCTGCAACACACTAAGTAAAAATGAAAAATTGTATGTTTAATTTATAAAGCCGATATACACCGTATCTTAATTTGTTTTTGAACATATCTGCTCAAACTCATCAACAAATTCGGGACTTTATTCACAGCACTTATACACACCCCTTGATAGATAGCCAATTATATCCGAATCTGAGAATGGAAAACATGCACTAAAAAAGGCCGCATAAAAAAGCGTACGGCCTCTTTAAAAACTCCACTTTAGCAGTGTATGTGTTTTAAGCTACTCCTCTAGCTCTAGCCCCAAATGATCGTCGAGCAAATCATCATCTATATCCAAAACAGGATTTCCGCTGTCTTTTTCCGATATCTTACGCTTCAGATCCTTGACCTCCCCCTTCTTTAGCTCCAGAGCGCGCGCAATATCGATCATTTGTTTTATAAGATTATCAAGCTTTTTAGGGTTATCAATCGGATAAGGAGTGTCCAAACGCAAAACCCCGCGATCCTCAACAATGGCCAGAATAACCCATGCTTTATCAATCTTCATAAGTTTGATAAGCTTGTTCAGACGCTCCTCCGTATAATAATTTTGTGCAACACTTAAATCACTTACCCGCAAAACATAAGAATTATCCCACCCCTTAATCTGCGGCTTGTATTCATGACGAATATCAAATGCATCAACAACGCTCACCATACCGCCACTGGCTATTGCACTCAAAAACGGGAAATCAGATTGCAAGGAAATTTCAATAGCCGTCAATCGCTTTTGCGTCCGCGCATCAAGTTCCGAGTGCTCACTGGCAAACAGGGAAACTCCATAACTATCAACTGCTCCACTAACCATTGGCGTAGAAAACATGCCGGTATCGTGATAACGCATATTGCGTTTATCGGCAAATATTTTCCAGGCTTTCTTCTGTTGTGTAACGACCAGAAGTGTCCACGCCCAAAACCCCAACAAAAACAGAGAGATAACCACCCAAAGATAAAAGAATATAGACAATGCTGCCTCCAAAAATCAATAAAACGCTCTAAAACACAGTATTTACAAACGCTTAAATTACTCTAAACAGCTTTTGTCAGACTTTCCACCTCAAAATTATCCAAAAATATAAAGGGCTGTAACCATCCTGTTTATTACAAACGCAAAGAGGCTGGCGCACTTAATTTGTGCACCAGCCTTTCTCACTAACGCAAGGCCAGATACGAGACAAATAAATGAGCGTATGTGGCGATCATTTAAGGGTTTTAACCTTTTGAAGATAAGGAACAGCTTTTTAAAAAGCCTGTCTAGTTATAACCTCCATGCATACCGGAATCCGTAGCTGGCATATGCGTGTAATGAGCAAAGCTAGCTAAAGATGGTTTATTGTTTTCATAGATCTGGTTAATCTTCTCTTCGTGCTTCTTCTGGTCAACAGATATTCTGGAAGCCAGACTTCCCACTTGATGCAACAACTCCTCGGCATGAGATACCAGCGCCTCTGTTTTACCAACAGAGATCGTTTCCATGTCGGCGTTTTCTTCCAGACGTCGCGCTATAATCTCTTCATGCTCAGAGCTTCTTTCAACCTTCTTCTCAAGACGGTTAATAGCATCACCAAAGAAACCGGCCTGTTTATCAACAATATCAACCTTTTCTTCCAGCTTTTGCATGGATTGAGAAAAAGCATTAGCCTGATCGCCAACGTTAGAGACTTTCGACTCCATGATAGCAATCGATTTGGTCACCTTGTCGGTCTGACCATCAACCTCTTCCATTTTTTCTTCAAGCTTGTGAATCGCATCACTAAAAAAGCCCGTTTGCTTACGGATAACTTCAAACCCCGAACGTAACCGCTCAAAGCCCGCCCCTAATACAATGCTTGTTCCCACCGCAGCCACGGCAGAAAACACAGCCATCATGACCGATGCAGCCACAATCGTTTCTACTTCAATAGACATTTTGGACCTTACCCTTTCTAACTTCGTCGTCTCGTGTTTGTGTTAGTAAATGTTCCTAAAAACAAGCCCGATAAAGTACGCACAAAAGTGCCTTAACAAGAAACGCGCGATTAAACGCGAATCTCGTGAAACCGCCAGTTAAATAGCGGCTTTACCTTTATCGACTTGTCCCTGGATTAATCAGGCGTAGGACAGATTGTTTAGCCAATCTTTGTATAATCATTTAAAAAAGAAACCATACGCCTATATTATTATGGTAAAACTTATATAGCCCTCTGTCCACGACTTTCGTTTCGAAATTATATAAAGTTTTAGGCGTGTTTGTTTTGAATAGGAAAGCTAATAAATAAAAAGGCCGCAAGCATATGCCCCGGCCTTCCTTATTCCATATCCAAAATTCTGTAATCAAACCAGTATTAGAATGGCTGACTATAAATCTCGTGAAGCTCTTCCTCACCAACAGAGAGGTAAGCTCCCATATCTTTCCTTGGAACTATGATATGCTTTTGAGGCTGAACAACCTCGTTTTCGTATATCTCGACACCACCCATATCAGAGCGATCAATGCCAGCAGTTTTCATCATCTGCACTTCATCACCGCCCGTCATTTCATAAGATGATACTTTGATAACCTCAACTTTCGGAGCAATGATATTCTTCGGAGCCTGAGCTATATAGTCTTCTGCAACCATTTTATCACCGGTATCATACCTCATACTGGAATGATCTTCTCCATCCACTGCTTCGGTTTCGGGAAGCGGTGTCAGCACTCTTTTTGGAGTTTCCATACGCTCCTTAATAACATCATTCCTAATGGCCGATTTGGCGGCCTCGGATTCTTTCTTTACGTCTTCTAAACTTGCTGTCTCTCCCTTGGCTTCAACAGCCGCCGTCTCTTCCTCAGCCTCCATAGCTTCCTCGGATTTAGCTTCCTCATCCGCCTTCGGAGCAACACCCTTTTGCTGCGACTCTACAAAAATGTTCTCGGCTTCCAGCACAGGAGCAGGCTCCTCTATAGGCTTGGCTTCTTCTTCAGAAACCACCACTGCCGTAATTTCTTCCATTACAGGCTCTGCAACAAGCTCCTTCTTCGGCAGCATTTTCGCACGAACATAAGCCACGCCGGTACCAGCCGTACGACCTCCCTCATAGGTTCCGTAATCGCTAACCCTTTGAACTTCCCACCCTTCACCGCAAGCCGTCAAAAGAAGTGGCGCACACAGCATCGCTAAGCGTAATAAAGATTTTGACATAACATATCCCTTTATAAAATCAGTTCGTCTGAAAATTTCTACGCAGCGGAAGAAAAGTTTTTACGCAAAAGCGTGCCACAGATAATACGCAGCACAACACTCAAAGACTACGTTATACACTTTAGAAAATCAATATACTGATTTGAAAAATAGCCACCTTATTTGTATATGTCTGCAAAGCGCAGCATAAGTGGCGATTAAAGCCGCGGCCAGAGCTATTCCTCGCTGATATAACGAAACGCCAGAGACATAAGCGGAATCCCCAAAAGCATGGTAAACCCCCACATAAAATAATCGCTATACCCCGTAAAATCCAGCCCCGCAATAATATAAAGGGCCGCTGCAGCATATCTGGAAGCAAAAGTTAAACCGATAAACACAAGAAAACTGACCACCAGAATATTGCCCCTGAACTCCCGCCAGAAATAAGACATGATGTAAACCACGCCAAAGCCAAGAACAACAACGATCCACGGCAAAATGTTATTCGTCGTATTCGCAGACATAAAAGCCGAAGCCCCGATAACTCCCGCCAAAGCCATGATATACCACTTTAACGCTTTCAAGAACGACTCAGCCATTTTTGCTCCCTCTTTGTGAAAACAGCACCTACCCTTGGATATTCATACAAGGTTATGAGCAGGAAATCCAGCACCACTCTTCGTTAGTGCACAATATCCGGTTTGTCTATTTTGTTTTAACATTTTTTTTATTTTTTAATTGCTGGATGAGGTATATAAATACCCAAAAGCGTTAACCAAGCGTCACCTTTAACCAAAAATCGTTAACCGATTGTTACACGCTTGAGAAAAATCGTTAACCGATTGTTACACGCTTGAAGAAAAACGATTACCGATTGTTATACCTCTCGCTCCAAAAGATGACCGATTGTCACCCCCTCACACGCCCAAATAGTTGATCAATGTCAATTTAAAGCTCCCACTCTTAAGCAATACTCTATTATGAGAAAAATCTCGCGTACCCCCCGCTCACCAAGACATAAGGGCGAATAACCGGGCTCCTGAACATATATACAAAGCGTATATACTATAAGGTATATGTATATCGTATATGTATATAGCTTTTTTCTTCTTCGTCATTGCGAGGAATAAAATGACGAAGCAATCCATTTTAGATTGCCACGTCACACCCTGCGGGTACTCCTCGCAATGACAATATAAAGGGGGCGGATCGGGCGCTGTATAGCTGCGCTACACGAGGTTTATCCAATTAATAAACTTCTGGTTGATATTATTTAAAATAGTAATATTATAAACCTTATGGATAATGAAATACTTACATATAAAATCGATTACAAAAACCCAATTGAACTCTCAGACTTTTCTGGAAGCCTTGATGCCCTCGCCGACCAATTCAAAAGACACGTTCAAAAAAATAACCTTTCTATAAATGATGATGAAATCAAGCTTTACATATACGAAATAGAAAAAGGCAGCGTAGTAGCTAAAATAGTAGCTAGAGCCAAACACCACGCCAATATTGACAAAGTACAAAAAGCCATCGGTAGTTATGCTGGAGAACTAAAAGAAACAATCGGGTACTTTCTATCTAAGATAGATATTAAGCCCGAATTAAATATACAAGAACTCAATAATTACAAAAAAATTGTACAGCCAGCAGCTTCTGAAAATGGAACAGCATTATCAATTAATGCAGAAGAAGGAAGCATTCAAAACGTCAGTATCACGATAAATCATATAGAAGCTAACGCCGCACAAAATAGAATTGAACATGAAATAGGCTTACAAAAACTGCCAAACAACCTTATTGAAACCGAAGTTCTTTTTTACTGTTACCAAGCAAGAAATGACAAAAAATCAAAAACCGGAGATATGGGAATAATTGAAACAATTAGCAATTCTCCGGTTAAAACCCGTTACGCCAGCGATGATATTAAAGAAGAAATTTTAAAAAATCCATTTGATCGTGCTTATATTGTAAATGTTGAGATACATACAATAAATGGGGCGCCGAAAATGTACAAAATCTTAAAAATTCATGACAACATTCCAAACGACTAACCCCCAGCTCAATGTCATTGCGAGCGCAGCGAAGCAATCCAAGCGATAGTGCTTTTGGCTTAATGGATTGCCACGTCGGCTAGCGCCCTCCTCGCAATGACGAGAGTACGATTAAACCCCCAACTCCCCCGCCTCAAGAGCCTTAATCTCATCCTAAAAAACACAATAGTGTCATGCCCGCCTCCGAGCGGGCATCCGGAAAACTACGGCAAAAAAACCAGATCCCCGTTCACGAAGCTTCGCTTCTGCCGGGGATGACATCAAATTTGTAATTCCGCCGCCTCAAGTGCCTTAATCTGATCCCTCAAGCGGGCGGCATCCTCGAACTCCAAATTCCCCGCAGCCTCATGCATTTGCTTACGCAGGCCTTCAATATGCTTCCTCATCTTCGCAGGTTCGTGCAAAAATTCCGCCAGAGCGCTATCGGCTGCCACCGCATAAACCGGTTCTTTTTGCTCGAACATATGATCAAAGGCTTTGGTAATATTGCGCTTGATCGTCGTCGGAGTGATGCCGTGCTCCTCATTAAAAGCCACCTGCTTTTCCCGCCTGCGCGCGGTTTCATCAATCGCGTATTGCATCGAATCCGTAATCCGGTCGGCGTATAAAATCGCCTTACCATCGACATTGCGCGCCGCCCGCCCGATCGTTTGCACCATCGAGGTTTTAGAGCGCAGGAAGCCTTCCTTATCCGCATCGAGAATACACACCCGCTTGCATTCGGGAATATCCAGCCCCTCGCGCAGAAGGTTAATCCCCACCAGCACATCAAACAGCCCCGCCCGCAGATCATGCATAATCTCGATGCGCTCCATCGTATCCACGTCCGAGTGCATATAGCGCACTTTTATGCCGTGTTCGTTGAGGTATTCGGTGAGGGCTTCGGCCATTTTCTTGGTCAGCGTAGTAACCAGCATCCGCCCGCCATCGGCTACAACCTCCCGCGCCTCGTTCATCAGATCATCCACCTGATGCGTGGTTGGGCGGATTTCCACTGGCGGATCGATCAGCCCCGTAGGCCGCACCACCTGCTCGGCAGATATCCCGCCAGCTTGGGTCAGCTCCCACTCGGATGGCGTAGCGGAGACATAGATCGTCTGGCCGCGAAGGGCGTTCCATTCCTCAAAGCGCAAAGGCCGGTTATCCCGCGCAGCCGGAAGGCGGAAGCCATATTCTACCAGCGTGCCCTTGCGCTTTTGGTCGCCATTATACATAGCGCGGAGCTGCGGAATCATCACATGGCTTTCATCCAAAAACATGATCGCATCATCGGGGAGATATTCGATCAGGGTCGGCGGCGGCTCGCCGGTTTTGCGCCCCGTGAGATAGCGCGAGTAATTCTCGATCCCCTTGCACATGCCAGTCGCGGTAAGCATCTCCAGATCGAACTTTGTGCGCTGCTCAAGGCGCTGCGCTTCCAGCAATTTGCCCTCTTCATTATAGTAAGCCAGCCGCTCTTTTAGGTCGGTTTTGATCTGGGAGATCGCCTGCTGCATCGTTGGCCCCGGCGTGATGTAGTGCGAATTGGCAAAGATGCGCACACCCTCCAGCTTCTCGAACTTCTCACCAGTCAGAGGGTCAAACTCGGTGATCGCCTCGATCTCATCGCCAAACAGCGAAAACCGCCACGCCCGATCTTCAAAGTGCGCAGGAAATATCTCGATTACATCCCCGCGCACGCGAAAGCCGCCGCGCTCGAACGCTACGTCATTGCGGGTATATTGCAGCTCCACCAGCTTGGCGATCAGCGCGCCGCGCTCGATTGTCTGCCCGAGGGACACCGCAAAGGCCATGGCCATGTAATCTTCTTTAGAGCCGATACCATAGATGCACGACACGCTCGCCACAATGATACAATCCCGCCGCTCGAACAACGCGCGGGTAGCAGCATGGCGCATCCGGTCGATCTGCTCATTTATAGCACTATCTTTGTCGATGAAGGTATCGGTGCGCGGAATGTAGGCTTCGGGCTGGTAGTAATCATAATACGAGACGAAATACTCCACCGCGTTATTCGGGAAAAAGGACTTGAACTCGCCGTAAAGCTGCGCTGCCAGCGTTTTGTTCGGGGCAAGGATAAGCGCAGGACGCTGTAGATCCTCGATAATCTTGGCCATGGTAAAGGTCTTGCCGGAACCCGTAACGCCGAGCAAAACCTGATCGCTCAAGCCTTCGCGCAACCCTCCCACAAGCTTGGCAATCGCCTCCGGCTGATCCCCCGCTGGCGTGAAATCGGACACCACCTCAAAGCGGCGCGAGCTATCAATTATATCGGAGAGCATCTCTTTCATAAGGCAAAGTTATACGATGCCTACCACAAACGGGCAAAGAATTATTTTCATACTTTAAAAAACCCGCGGATAGATAATAAAAACCCTTTGAAAAATACCCGGATCTCTGATAGTCCTGCGGGTACTAATTCCTTGTTTCATAAGGCATCCCATCATGATCGTAATGCTCTATTCCGCTGTTGGAATAATTGTCGCCCTTGGTTATTTACCACAGATATACAATCTAATTGTAAGCCACACCCCGTGTCGTGATATATCGCTGAAAGCGTGGTGTATATGGGAATACACATCCAGCATAAGTTTGCTATACAGCCTGTACGGTCAAGATGTCGTTGATCCCAAATTCGTGGGCGTTAATGCGGTAAACCTGCTCTTTATCACTATTATCATTTCTATAACCGTATACAAGCGGCGGAAATACGAGAAGAAAGTTGCTATTATAGATAACATTCCCGATGTCCTGCCAGATAATATTGACCTATAATTCCTTTGTCATAGCGCTTATTCTTTGCTATTGCTGTTCCCTTGAATACAAGAAAAGGAACAACAATGACCAGCACCCCTGCCATCACACCGGATATAGCCGCAAAAAACCGCACATGGGCTTTTGAAGAAGCCAAGGCCGTGGTTAAACGCTTGCGCGCCATGGGCAAGGGACAGGTTAAAACACCGGATAAGGGTTATGTCGTTTTCGAAACAGGCTATGGCCCTTCCGGGCTGCCGCACATTGGTACATTCGGCGAAGTCTGCCGCACTACGATGGTCATGCAGGCATTCCAACAGCTACAGCCGGACATTCCAACAAAGCTTATTTGCTTTTCCGACGACCTTGACGGATTCCGCAAAGTTCCGGGCAACGTCCCGAATCAGGAAATGCTGGCAAACTATATAGGCCAGCCCCTTACAAAAGTCCCGAACCCTTTTGATACCAAAGACAAAAGCTTTGGCGAGCACAACAACGCAAGGCTCTGCGAGTTTCTGGATAAATTCGGCTTTAAATATGACTTCTACAGCGCGACAGAGTGCTACACCTCGGGTATGTTTGATGAGAGCCTGAAGCTCATGCTTCTCAAACATGAGGAAATCAGGCAAGCTGTGCTCCCCATACTTGGAGAAGAACGCGCAGCAACCTATTCCCCGTTCCTGCCAATTTCTCCAAGCACAGGAAAGGTGCTTCAAACACCTATCCTTGAAGTAAACGCGCAAGACTTCACCATCACTTACGAAGATGAAGACGGAACCCGTGTTACGCAAGAAGTCACAAGCGGCAAGGTTAAAGCTCAGTGGCGCGCGGATTGGGCATTGCGCTGGCACGCACTGGATGTGGATTACGAGATGAGCGGCAAAGACTTGAAAACCGCCGCCGATATTTCCAAACAAATCCTGAAAATTCTTGGCAAGCCCAATATTGCAGGTTTCCATTATGAAATGTTCCTAGATGAAGAAGGAAAAAAGATCTCCAAATCCAAAGGCAATGGTTTGTCGATGGAAGAATGGCTGACCTATGCCCCGCCGGAGAGTTTGGCATATTATATGTTCCAGCGCCCGACCAGCGCCAAAAAACTTTATTTTGATATCATCCCTAAAGCCGTGGATGAATATATCACTTTTATGGACAAACTCCCCGAGCAAACTCCGGCGCAGCAACTGGACAATCCGGCATGGCATATCCATAATGGCTGCGTTCCTGAAGGACAGCACACGCCAGTAACATTCTCGCTTTTGCTTAATCTGGTAAACGCCGCTAATACCGAGGATCGTGAGATGATCTGGAAGTTTATAGGCCAGTACGCGCCGCAAGCCACGCCTCAAAGCGCACCGTTTTTGGATAGATTGGTCGGGCACGCAATCCAGTATTATAAAGACTTTGTACTGCCTGAAAAATCCTACCGCAAACCTGATGAGCGCGAATCTATGGCTTTAGACGCTTTAGCCGATTCCCTTGAAGGGATGAATGCCGGACTGCCCGCAGAAGAATATATGAGCGCGGTTTTTACAGCCGGCAAAGATAACGGCTATGATAAGGAAAACCTCCGCGAGTGGTTTCAGGCGCTTTATCAAATCCTGCTAGGGCAAGATCAAGGCCCGCGCTTTGGCTCCTTCGTTGCTCTTTATGGCCCAAAGGAAACTGTTGGCCTTATCAGGAAAGCTTTAAACTAGCCAATCCAACAACCTAATTTTCTTGCGCATTATGACAAAGCTATGCCATAGTGTGTGCGCTTGATAGAATACAACCTAAGGAGATAAATTGTGGCTTTAGAAATAAAAAAGAAACTTACAAGCACGCGTGATTTTTGGAAATGCGTTTTAAATATAGATAGTGCTTGTAGCCCCACACTAAGAAAATGTGCATGGGGATCATTCAAGAACAAAAATGTTAAGGACATAAAAGAAGTCCTCACGGCTCCCGAAGTTGTCGCCTCATTCAAAAAACTTGGAAAAATAGGCACACAATTTGATAACATCAGAGAACACGTCCTTGATATCATAAATAAGGCTGCAAAAAATCTCCCTAAAGAAGAAATGGTTCCTTTAGCAAAATTTTTAGCACATGACGAAGTTACAAACATTGCACTAAAAGACAGAGAACATGACGAAAATTATAAAGTCATATACTCAAGAGTCCACGGAGCTGCCTATCGTATGCTAGGTAAGGTTGTAGACGATCCAGATCTTCGTGGTCAACTCATTGAAGCACTCAAAATAAATGATCTTGGACGCACACTTATTGCCCATACTGATAGACCGGTATTTGATGTATTATATTTGTCAAAAGGCTTAACTCCGGGAGAATTTGATGAATTACTGACAGATACCCAGTTTTTTGCTGATGTTCCATATAGAGAAATCTTCAAAACTGATCTTGAATATGAAAAAGATGAAATTGCTATTAACTTATTGTTAGATGCCAATCCCGAGCTTGAAGAAAAATTAGACGAATATAGGAGAACAAGCCATCTTCACGCCCCCCCTTTCCCTCCCATTGAAAGAATATGTGATCCTAACGACGCGCATTTTTATTCACAACAAGCACGCTCAATTATTGATATTGCCTTAGAGCACTGCAAAGGCGCACCGGAAGCCGCACCTTATCTTGGTAATGAGCACGACTAAACACAACTGCACTTATATATATCAATTCACAAAGCGCCGCCACCCCAGCGGCGTTTTTGTATCTAACGCCAAAAATTTCCACATATCCGCATTTTTCATAAAATTTAGATAAAATTTTAAATAATTTTTAATTATATGCCCGATATACTGAGATATAGACTATAAAACAGGTCGTTGTGTGTGGGGCACGCAAAGGCATAAATATAAACAATAATTAAAAACAGAGTGCATAATTATGCTTGGTATAGAAAATGCGCGGCCAACCGCGAAAAAATTACTAAATCACATAGACACGTTCGAGGAATTCTGCCTCGGCAAACGAACCTACTCGCCTTCAATATTCAGAGCCATAAACGAAGAACTAAGCGTTGGTGCCGTTTTAATGCTCGGCAAACACAGATATCAAAAAGAGCGTGATGGTAATCACCTTCTATGGAAAGGTATGGATGAGTACGAACATGATCTAGGCCCCGTACATGAGGCAAACATCATGCGGGACTTCCCGGGATTCCACAAAAAAAGGTCATTATCTCTGGGCAATACTCGCGTAAAGGAAACGCAAATTGTCCCCCACCCTAATGGCAAAGGGAACCTGTCTATCGTAATTATGAAGGACGGCACAGTTGGAATCGGCCCAAATTATCGTATAGCCCTGAGGAACGCTGCCCTTCGTATGCACTTAAAAGCAAAGTTTAACTTCGCCTCTTTATTCGCTTTGTGGAGAACGGCTGTCTGCGGACACGCCTAGAGTTATAAACCTGAAGATCAAAAAGAATATTTTTCTTCCTATCCTCTTTCTTCCTATCCTCTTATAGAAGAAAACATGCTATGGACTAAAGCATGAGTCCTTCTAACACAAAAGCCGAAGCCGCACCTCCTCCGATGCCAAAGCATATCAGCCTTCCTGATATCCCTGCCTTATGTGTGAATGCAGAAAACGGCGTACTTTTCACCAGCGATGGGGAGCTTATCTCCCTCCCCCATAAAGATATTTCACCATTAATAGCAAACAAGGCCATTATGGTATGTCATGCCCCTTACACCAAGAAAAGGCTTGGCTTTGAGGGCTTTTTTACCTTTGATGTGCTGGAGCTTTTCGCCTTCACCCATCCGGCGCGCTTTTGCGTCCCTACACCTGTTGGCCTGTGCAAAGCGCTGGACATTCCCACCCCCGACAATTTCGAAGACCACCCCTTTGCCCTTATGGATATAGCCCGCACTTTGCTTAAAGACCTGCAAAATGACCCCTACAAAGAGCAGGCCGACCCAGTAAAAATAGCAGGTGTAATGGGCTTAAAAGGAAAAGGCTGGCCTTGGAGCCAATATATCTTCTCAGCTCTCGGACATGAATATGACCCGCAAGCCGAAATTCTTTCACGCTCTGCAATGAATGTCTGGAAACACCTGCCGGAGTGGGGAGAAGAACCGCCCGCGCCTCCATCTGCGCACGAGCCTGTGAGCGATGAGGAAGCTCTGGAAAAATTAACCGAGCTGCTAAGTGTCGGCAACCGCACGCATACAAAACGCCCCGGTCAGGAATCCTACTGCAAAAGCGTGAGAGCCATGTTCGAGCCTATGGCAGAAGACGAAAACCCTCATATTGTGTTGGCCGAAGCCGAAACCGGCGTTGGAAAAACTCTTGGATATCTTGCCCCTTCAAGCGTATGGGCTGATAAAAACGAAGGCGCAGTCTGGATATCGACTTATACCAAAAACCTCCAGCGCCAGATCGATAGCGAACTTGACCGTCTCTACCCTCACCCGGTTGTTAAGGATGCCTACGTCGCTGTGCGTAAAGGACGCGAGAATTATTTATGCCTGCTAAATCTTGAAGAGGCCGCCGCCGGAGCAGGCTTATCTTACAACCCGCGCCACGCAATCAGCGCCGGAATAATGGCGCGCTGGGCAATCGCCACAAAAAATGGCGACCTGAGCGGGGCAGATTTCCCCGGATGGCTCCCCGGTATTATGGGATGGGCAAACACATCCGGCTTATCAGATCGTCGCGGTGAATGCATATACTCTGCCTGCGACCACTATCGCCGTTGCTTTATCGAGCGCTCAATCCGAAAAGCTGCGCGGGCACGGCTGGTTATTGCCAACCACGCGCTTGTAATGATTAACGCCGCCGGATCAACCTCCTCGAATGATATGCCCACACGATACGTCTTTGATGAGGGACACCACCTCTTCAGCGCCGCCGACAGCGCCTACGCAGCCCGCCTCACAGCCAGCGAAAGCGCAGAGCTGCGACGCTGGATCATAGGCAATGAAGGCGCACGCAAAGGCCGAAGCCGCGGCCTCAAACGCCGCTGTGAAGATTTAATAGAAGGTGATGAAAAAGCCCTGCGCGCTATGGAGGATATTTTACATCAGGCCACAAATGCCTTATGCGCCATGAACTGGAGCAGGCGTTTTAAAGACAAAGCCCCGATTGGCCCATGCGAAAACTTTCTTATGCAAGTCCATAGAATCGTGAGCGCCCGCGCTACGGCCAAGGATTTGAATAGCCCTTATTCCATTGAAACCCCCCTTTTTCCATTAGATGATGAAATACTGCTTGCTTGCAAAAAGCTTAAAAAAGCTCTTACTGGCCTGCTTAAACCAATGGACAAGCTCACAAAACATATGCACGAGCGCCTTATTAAATATCAGGGACAAATGGATGGGGACACCCGCAGGCGTTTTGACTCTTTATCCACTTCTTTGGAACGCCGCGGCTGTCTGACTCTAAAAAGCTGGATTTCCATGCTCGAAACTATGGAGCAAACAACAACTGTTGAAGGCTTTGTTGACTGGATGGAGGTTGAACGCATAGACGGAAAAGCGGTAGATGTAGGGATATATCGCCATTACATTGACCCGATGAAACCTTTTGCCACATCAATGCGCCCCCATGTCCACGGTATGACAATAACCTCGGCCACACTGCAAGACAGTAGTGAAGACGAAGCATTGAACTGGCAAGTTGCCTCTATGCGCAGCGGAGCACATTACCTTTCTTTGCACCCACAGCAAAGCAGCTACCCCTCTCCCTTTAATTACGCAAAAAACACGCGCATTATTATTATCAATGACGTAAATAAAAAAGATATAGATCAGGTCGCCGCGGCCTACACATCACTGTTTTTAGCTGCGGGCGGAGGCGCACTAGGTTTATTCACAGCCATACAGCGCCTGCGTGCTGTTTATGACAAGATTGCCACGCCTTTGGAAAAATCCGGGCTGACACTTTACGGCCAGCATATCGAACAAATCGACACAGGCACATTAATCGACATTTTCCGCGAAGAGCGCAACGCCTGTCTTTTGGGAACAGATGCCGTACGCGACGGGGTGGATGTCCCCGGAGACTCATTGCGCACGCTTGTCTTTGACCGCGTCCCGTGGCCTCGCCCGACATTGCTGCATAAAGCCAGACGCAAAGCTTTCGGAAGCAGACAGTATGACGAGATGCTCACCCGGCTGAAACTTAAACAGGCTTTTGGTCGCCTCATCCGCCATGAAGATGACAAAGGAATATTTGTCATGCTCGACCCCATGCTGCCATCGCGCCTGCAAACAGCCTTCCCCAAAGACGCCCCCCTTCTTAAAATCAGCCTTAAAGAAGCCATAGAAGAAATTAAATCATTCTTGTAAAACCCACAAAAAAACAACTACTGTCTGCATTCCTCTTCTTGCCACAAAAAAGAATCGGGCTATGATCGATTGACCGCCCTAAAAAAACCAGCCGTCTGCAAGAAACCGTCTGTAAGAAAGTACCGCATGCCCCCTTTTCTGTACGAAATATCTGATATCGACCCGATAGAAGCCTTTCTGGCCATTAAGCACATCCCGTACAGTTTACTGCTGGACAGCGCAGATAAAAAGCACCCCGCCAGCCGTTACAGCTATGTCATGTGCATGCCTGTCGAAACCATCGAAGCCAAAAATGACAGCATTACAGTAACAAACTGGGAGCAACGCCTAAGCCTGAAAGGCAACCCTTTTGAGCTGCTGCAAGACCGCCTGTCTTCATGGGTAAATGACGTAAAGCGACTTGAAGGCCTCCCCCCTTTTCAAGGAGGCGCCGCCGGATTATTTGGCTATGACCTCGCCCGCTCGCTCGAAAAACTTCCTGATAATAACCACGATAAAAACGCCGTCCCCGATCTGGCTGTTGGTATTTACGATCAGGTTCTGGCGTTTGACCATTTACGAAAGCGCAGCTATATTTTCACGCACGCCCACAACGAAGAAGAAGCCATAAAAAAGCGTGACCATTTCATAAAACTGATTACACAAAAAATTGACGCCCCGGCCTATGAGAAACAAGACCCGCCACTGAACTGGTCTTCCAATTTTGATGAGGATAGTTACTGCGAAGCTGTTCAAAAGACAATAGATTACATCTATGCCGGTGACATATTTCAGGCTAATTTATCACAATGCTTTACAGCCCCCCGCCCCGAAAACCTTGATCCATTCATTCACTACTGCCATATGCGGGAAGTAAACCCTGCACCTTTTGCTTGTTACATGAATATCGGAGATATCAAGATATCCTCGGTCTCCCCCGAACGCTTCATTACTATTAATGACGGCCTTATCGAAACCTGCCCTGTTAAGGGGACAAAACCCCGCTCGGATAACATTGTAGAAGATAAAAACAACAAAAAAGAGCTTTTGGAAAGTGAAAAAGAACGCGCCGAAAACACAATGATTGTTGATCTTCTGCGCAATGATCTCTCTAAAATATGTATCCCTGACAGCGTTGAAGTTACCAGACTTTGTGAGCTCGAAAGCTTTGCCAGCGTCCACCACCTTGTCTCAACCGTGCAAGCCCGACTGGCAAAAAACAAAACTCCTGTTGACGTATTAAGAGCCTGCTTCCCGGGAGGGTCAATTACAGGAGCGCCCAAAATCCGCGCCATGGAAATCATAGGAGAGCTGGAAACTATAGATCGAGGCGCATATTGCGGCTCTATCGGTTATATCGGATTTGATGGCTCGATGGACACCAATATACTAATTCGCACATTGACATACGACGACGATACCATCACCTTACAAGCTGGCGGAGGCGTCGTTGCTGAATCTGCTCCCAAAACGGAGTATCAAGAGACACTGGATAAAGCCTCGGCAATATTTCAATCATTCTAAACACTTGCGGTATGCCCATGATTCTTATCATTGATAACTATGATTCGTTCGTCTACACGCTTGCACGTTACGCCAAAAAAGCGACAAAAGATCAAGTCCGTGTCTTCCGCAATGACAAAATCAAACTCGAAGAAATTGAAGAGCTTAGCCCGGATATTCGCGCCATTATTCTCTCGCCCGGCCCCCGCACTCCAAAAGATGCGGGTATCTGCATAGATGTTGTGAAATCCTTTGGTGAGCAAATCCCTGTTCTTGGTGTATGCCTCGGCCACCAAGCCATCGGAGAGGCTTACGGAGGCAAAACAATTCTTGCCCCAAGTCCCGTACACGGCAAAGCAAGTATAATTGCTCATGATGCCAGCGCGCCTCTTTTTTACAATATACCGGCAGGGTTCGAAGGCGGGCGCTATCATTCTCTTGTCACAGATATAAGCGAATGCGATGACCTAGAAATAAATGCTGTGCTTCAGGAAGACAAGAATATTATTATGGCCATGAGACATAAAAGCCACCCTGTCTTCGGGCTGCAATTTCATCCTGAGTCTGTTTTGACTCCCCAAGGCTACCGCATACTGAATAACTTTCTTATCTATGCACATGAGTGGCGCCTCGCCAAAAAGTAAAACAAGCTTGCTTTCGTTTTTCCTTTTTAAAACCCTGAAAATGTGACACATAAGATGTATGAACAAAATTCAAAATATTGCTGTATACCTAGGCTCCTCAGGCCGCTGTCGTCCTGTTTTCAAGCAAACAGCCAAAGAACTCGGCCAGCTAATCGCACAAAAAAACAAAACGCTTGTCTATGGCGGTATGGATGCTGGCCTTATGGGTATTGTCGCTAATAATGCTCTGAGCGGTGGAGCTAAAGTCATAGGTTTCATTCCAATAAACCTCAAAGACAGCCAAAGAGCGCACGCAAACCTTACACGCACTGTTTTTGTAAACTCTCTATGGGAGCGAAAACTGGAGATGTTTCGCCACATGGATGCGGCCATCATTTTAGCAGGCGGTTATGGAACAGCAGACGAGCTGTTCGAAGTCCTATATTGGGCGCATCTGGGCAGGCATACCAAACCTATGGTGCTCATAAAAACCGATGGCTATTACGAACACATGATTGCTTTTATGAATACGTTGCCAGACCTCCCACGCAAACACCTGATTATCGTAGATACACTTAAAGAAGCCTTCGACGCCCTCGATAAATTGGAAGCGCCGCCAATCGATAACACGCTAAACACGTACCCGAACTTCGAAGAAATAATTTTGCAAAAAACAGATGAACCGTTTATCATAACCGAAGCGAGCGTAAAGGATACTTACATTCTTACAACTGCATTAGGGCTAAAACAGCTTCAAAAGCACGAACGCTCCATAGGTATATTAAACACAAACGGTCAGTATGATCTGTTTTTGAAATGGGTTGAACATGCTCAAAAAGAGACGTTTCTAACCAAATATTGTTGCCAGTTATACAGCGTCGGGTCAACAATGGAAGAACTTGTTGAAAGCTTGAAGCATCAGCCAAAGATAAAAATAGATCTGGCAAATGACAAATGGGGTATAAATGAGAAACAAGATTTTTGCAATGTGGAGTAAATAATGATGCTTTTTCCGGGAATGATAGCGGGTTTAAATGATATTTCTGAAAAAATAATCGGTATCACAAAAAACCAGATAATCAGGGACACTCTGCGTCAGGCTTTTGACAACATAGAGTTTAACGAACCACAGATTGCGGCTATTAAAGAAGCCTTCACGCCAAGCCTATTATCATATTTACCGGAAGAAATCACCGAGTGTCTAACCGCTACCTTTATAGATAGCCCTGCACAAACTCTTGGTATGATAAAAAGTGCTATAGCAGTCGGCGCAGAAGATATTGCTCTTACAAATCTATACGACGGGCAACTATGCCTGAGAGATATTGTTTATAACTACCCTTTGCTTCTTGGCGATGACATGCCTGAAATTATTGAATCAACGATCGAGACATACGAAACAATTATTTCCGATGCGGGAAATCTCTATGACAGGATAAACGCAGTTCAAAGAAACCCCGCGAAACCAAACAAAGATAGAAATTATTATGATGGCAGAGATCATCTAAAGCCCTTGCCGGAAGATTTTCTTTCACTAACACCGGCGGCTCCCGATGCCGCTCCTGAGCCATAATAAAAGCCGCAATCAAATCATGCGGCTTTATAACTTCTCTCTTTTAAAAATAATCTAATAACCGGTAATAGCGAATAGCTTGCTCTTGGTCATATTAATCTCTTCACGAATACGTTGTTTATCCGCCATCTCTTCGGCCAGTTTAAGATCTTCCTGCAAATCAGAAAGTCTTTGCTCAAGACTGGCTTGATCCAGATCGCTAACAGCAATGGCTTCTTCTGCCAAAACCGTGCAACTCGTACCTGTTACATCCGCAAAGCCACCAGAGATGAATATTTTCTTCACATCATCATCGCCCTTGGTTTTATGAAGCCGCACAACGCCAACACCCAAAGATACAAGCATAGAGCTATGCCCCGGCAAAACACCGAACATCCCCTTATCTCCGGGAATTTCAGCCAGATAAACTGTCTCAGATACCAGCTTTTTTTCCGGTGAAATAAGTTCAAATTGAATCTCTGTTCCGATCATGACGTATTTATCCTGTCATTAGATATTTTACCGACGCGGGCGAATAATTTCGCCCACGCAAATAACGCTCGTTATTAAGCAGCCTCTTTAGCCATCTTCTCGGCCTTCTCAACAACCTGCTCGATCGTGCCGGTCATATAGAATGCTGATTCAGGCAAGTGGTCATACTCACCAGCCACAATAGCTTTAAAGCCTTTAATCGTGTCTTCGAGGCTAACATATATACCCGGCGCGCCAGTAAACACTTCCGCAACATGGAATGGCTGAGACAAGAAGCGCTGGATCTTACGGGCGCGAGCCACGATAAGTTTGTCTTCTTCGGATAGTTCATCCATACCCAAAATAGCGATAATGTCTTGAAGGTTCTTATAAGTTT
Source organism: Alphaproteobacteria bacterium (assembly GCA_018399685.1). Classification (GTDB taxonomy): domain Bacteria; phylum Pseudomonadota; class Alphaproteobacteria; order Micavibrionales; family Micavibrionaceae; genus UBA1672. Next base: position 41,281 of record JAGYOK010000004.1, read on the forward strand.
GCAAAACCTTTTGAACCGACGTAGCAACGCCGTAATGCTCATCCCCGATAATACGAGGGTCAAGAATGCGTGATGTTGAGTCAAGCGGGTCAACCGCTGGATAAATGCCCATCTCGGCAATCTGACGTGAAAGCACTGTCGTCGCATCAAGGTGCGAGAACGTCGTAGCAGGCGCAGGGTCGGTCAAGTCATCAGCAGGCACATAAACCGCCTGAACCGAAGTAATCGATCCTTTATTAGTTGAGGTAATCCGCTCTTGCATAGTACCCATATCAGTCGCCAATGTAGGCTGATAACCCACAGCAGAAGGAATACGTCCCAAAAGCGCCGACACTTCAGCACCGGCCTGTGTGAAACGGAAGATGTTATCAAGGAAGAACAAAACATCTTGCCCTTCTTCATCACGGAAATATTCCGCAGTTGTCAAGGCTGATAGAGCAACACGCGCACGCGCACCAGGAGGCTCGTTCATTTGTCCGTAAACAAGCGCCACTTTGGATTCTTTGAAATTACCCGGCTTAATAACACCAGCATCAATCATCTCATGATAAAGGTCGTTCCCCTCGCGAGTACGCTCACCAACGCCACCAAACACAGACACACCACCATGCCCTTTAGCAATGTTATTGATAAGCTCCATGATCGCCACTGTTTTACCAACACCGGCACCGCCGAACAAACCAATTTTACCGCCTTTTGCATATGGACAAAGCAAGTCGACAACCTTAATTCCTGTTTCAAGAATTTCAGTGTCCGTTGCCTGCTCAGCAAATGTAGGTGCTTCGCGGTGAATTCCCCATCTCTCTTTGGTTTCAACCGGGCCGCCTTCATCGACCGGCTGGCCAATAACATCCACAATTCTACCTAATGTCTCTGGCCCCACAGGTACAGTAATTTGATCGCCAGTATCAATAACTTCCTGACCGCGTGTCAAACCATCAGTCATGTCCATTGCGATTGTACGAACTACGTTTTCTCCGAGGTGTTGTGCCACCTCAAGAACGAGTTGCTGACCATTATTGTCTGTATGAAGCGCATTCAAAATAGAAGGAACTTCGCCCTCTTCGAACTGCACGTCCACAACAGCGCCAAGAACCTGCAAGATTTTTCCTGTAACTTTTTGGTTAGCCTTTTTTGCCATTTTACCTTTGCCCTTCTTTGTTTACTTCATATCCATTTTTAACAAGTGCCAGCCTTACAAAGCCTCGGCACCTGAAATAATCTCAATCAATTCTTTAGTGATATAAGCCTGACGAGCGCGGTTATATTGAAGTGTCAGATTATTAATCATATCACCGGCATTCCGCGTAGCATTATCCATAGCCGTCATACGTGCTGCCTGCTCACCCGCGGCGCTATCCAGCAGTCCGCTAAAAATCTGTACGCCCACGTTACGAGGAAGCAACGCATTGAGTATTTCATCTTCTGATGGCTCATAGCTATAAGGATAAAAATATCCTGTTTCTTCCTCAAACCGGGTGCTCTCCTGAGAAGCACCTTCCGCTTCGCTGGTCTTTTCAAGCTCAAAAGGAATAAGCTGCATCACGGACGGGCGCTGAACCAGAACCGACATAAACTTATTATACACCATCGAGCACACATCAAATTCACCATCATCAAACATGGAAAGAACCATCTTTGCAACTTTATTAGATTTTGCATATTCAACTCTGTCACGACCCAGAACATCATCAAAATAATGAACAATCTTTTCTTCATGCTTGCGTGACAGCGCAGTAAACCCCTTACGCCCTATACAAATCAAAGAGACCTCTTTACCTTTGGATTCAAGATCAGCAATTTGTGTTAGAGTTTCTTTGATAATGTAGGCGTTAAATCCAGCGCACAAACCACGATCCGCCGTAACAACGACCAGTAAATGCTTCTCATCTTTACCTGTACCGACCAAAAGCTTCGGGGCATTATCCGAGTTTTCATTATAATTGCCCGATACGCGTGCCAGCATCCCTGCCATCGCATGCGCATAAGGCTGCGCGGCCTGCGCTTGCTCCTGTGTTCTGCGCAACTTACTCGCAGCGACCATCTTCATCGCAGACGTGATTTTTCTGGTTGATTTAACGGACTTTATCCGGTCACGATAATCTCTTAAACTCGGCATAAATAACGTCTTTCCTTAACCGTTTGCACCAAATCCAAACCTCATCAGGCCTAAGCCGCCTCCTCTTGATGCGCGCTAACATAACCTTTTGTGAATTCCTCCACGAACTCTCTCAAAGAAGCCTCAAGCTTCTCATCAAGTTTCTTCTGTTCGCGAATTTTGGCCAAAATTTTAGAACCTGTCGCACGGAAATTTTCAAGCAGGTGACGTTCGTAATCCTCGACATCATCCAAAGCCACCTTATCAAGATAACCCTTTGTACCGGCATATAGCACAACAACCTGCTCTTCCACCGGAAGCGGATGATATTGCGGCTGAACCAGCAAACGGGTCAATCGGGAACCACGAGCGAGCAAGCGCTGTGTAGCCGGATCAAGATCGGATGCAAACTGTGCAAACGCTTCCATTTCGCGGTACTGCGCAAGCTCAAGCTTAATAGAACCAGCAACCTGCTTCATAGCTTTAATCTGCGCGGCAGAACCAACACGAGACACAGACGCCCCGACATCAATCGCCGGACGAATTCCTTTAAAGAACAAACCGGCCTCAAGGAAGATCTGACCATCTGTAATAGAAATCACGTTTGTCGGAATAAAAGCAGAGATATCACCTCCCTGTGTTTCAATAATGGGCAAAGAGGTCATAGAACCAGAGCCGTACTCATCAGACATTTTTGCAGCGCGCTCCAGCAAACGGGAGTGAATATAGAACACATCACCAGGATACGCTTCACGTCCGGGAGGACGACGAAGCAGCAAAGACATTTGACGATATGACACAGCCTGCTTTGACAAGTCATCATAAATCGTTAATGAGTGCATACCGTTATCACGGAAATATTCACCCATCGCCGCGCCACAATAAGGAGCCAGATACTGCAACGGAGCAGGATCAGAAGCTGTCGCAGCAACGATAATGGAGTATTCCATAGCGCCTTGCTCTTCCAGTTCTTTCACAAGCTGGGCAACCGTAGAACGCTTTTGTCCGATTGAGATGTAAACACAATATAGGCGATCTGCTTCATCATCAGACTTGTTAAATGTTTTTTGATTAATAATTGTATCAACAGCAACCGCAGTCTTACCCGTCTGACGGTCACCAATAATCAGCTCACGCTGGCCACGGCCAATAGGCACAAGCGCGTCAATCGCTTTAAGACCTGTTTGCATCGGCTCATAAACAGAGCGACGCGGAATAATCCCCGGAGCCTTTACTTCGATACGGCTTGTAGCTTTTGCCTTAATCGGGCCTTTGCCATCAATCGGATTACCAAGCGAATCAACAACGCGCCCCAGCAATTCCTTGCCTATCGGAACCTCAACAATTTTACCTGTACGGCGAACGATATCGCCCTCAGCAACCGAGCGGTCATTGCCGAAGACAACAACCCCGACATTATCAGCTTCGAGGTTAAGAGCCATACCCTTAACACCGCTGGCAAACTCTACCATCTCTCCGGCCTGAACCTTATCCAGACCATAAACACGCGCCACACCATCACCGATGGAAAGCACCTGACCAACTTCAGCCACATCCGCAGATGCACCGAACTCGGCAATTTGTTTTTTTAATATTTCCGAGATTTCTGCTGCACGAATTTCCATTATCCGACCTCTTTTAAGTTAGAAACTAAACTTTCTTGATTTGCACTTGATTTAAGCGCCATGCCAAGACGCTCTATTTTACGGCGAACCGAATCATCAACCATGTATGACCCGATCGTAATAACCATTCCACCCAATATCTCGGGGGACACTTTTTCTTCCAACCTTACAGTTGAACCAAGCGCTTTTTCTATTTTGCTCTTAACAGCCGCGACCTGATCTTTATTCATCGCTTCGGCTGTTTGCACACTGACATCCACGAGGCCAGAGCGCTTTGCAACGATTTTTTCATAAGCCTTGATAATTCCCGGCAACGCATTAATACGACGATTTTGAGCCAGAACACCCAGAAAATTCTTTGTAAGATCCTGCACCTTTACCATCTTGGCCAGATCTTCCATAACACGCGCGTGCTCACGCGCACTTACAATAGGTGAAGAAATCGCCTCACTCAGATCTTTGGATTTATCAAGCGCGGCTTGCAAGTTGTCCAGATCGCTTTGGACTTTATCAACGATCTTCTTTTGCTCAGCCAGATCAACAAGCGCCCCAGCATAGCGGGTATAAATTAATGAGGAAGTCAGATTTGACGATGACACGTTCTGTAATTCCCTTACCTTTATATATTTACGTTTATATACGCCTTACGCATACGCTTCAAATTAACTTTAAGAATACAAAATATTTACAATTAATTTTAGCGTTGGCGAGAATTAGCACACCAGACCACCGCTGACAAGTAGCTAAGCCACCCTTTTACCAATAATTTTCAAATTATTTCTGTTTACCTTTTCATACACTTGATAACACCGTTTCGGAAAAAGCGCTGTTTTACTGTATAACAAAAAAAGATAGCGCATTCGGGTCAACAGCGGCCAACACACCAAGAGGGAAACGCTCTGGATAAATAACCATCGCCAAAGCTCTTAAAATAACAAGATGTACGACATATATCTCGAGCGTCCAGCGCCCCATAAACTGAAACATTTTTATAAAGGATCCTGCCATATATTTTCTGGCATCCGTAAAAACCAGCGGCTTAAAGCGCCACAAAACAAACCCTAGCAACACATACCCCAATGTGAGAACCCAAGTCTGCGCCCCCGTCATAAAAGGCATTTGCACTCCGACAATTATATAAGTCACAAAAAAGGATGCTACTACGTACATTATTATGTGCTTATGCTCGATCCGCTCCAAAACAGAATCCCTGCGCCGGGCAATAAAACCAACCAGCATAATCAGCACAGCCAGCGTCCCGTACTCAAAAAATACTGCACTGGGAAAGCTCAGCAACAGCATAATAAAGAACATCCCGCGGAGCGCCTGAGGAGATGATAATGCCCCTCTGGCTATATAATCTCTACCTTTGCGCATTATGGCCAATGTAAAAAGAATATTCAGGGGCAATATATAAGGCCCGGCGATAAAGCTGGACACTGCAACAACTCCACCGCCTATCCAGAATATTTTGGGAACCTCGCTCCCTCGCGCATAACCAATCAGAAAAAACCATATTGGCAAACACAAACGTCCTAATGTACGAAACCACATTTCTTCAGGAAAAAAGAAAAACCCAACGTGATCGCAAATCATCAAAATGACTGCTAATGATTTTAAAAGATCATAGGATGTTAACTCTTTGGGTAATGTTTTTCTAACGGCGGATGTAGGCATGATTCCCTATAACTTGTGTTGCTTATTTCATCGATCTTTTGTGCAGTATTTATATCATCAACTCAAGCCGGCTAGGGCTTTTAATTGCATAAAAGACGTGTATTATACCCTTCTTAACTCTCAAAGCAGGATAAAAGCTGTATGAACATAAAAACATTAAAACAAACATTTCTACTTTTCTTTATTATTATTATCGAAGGATATGTTGTTTTATCAACCGAATTACTGGCAATTCGTCAAACCATCCCCTATGTCGGCAGCGGAACAGACACGGTCGCCGTTATTATCGCAGCCATACTCATGCCATTGGCCTTCGGATACCAAACCGGCGGACGATTCAAAGCCAGAAAGTTTTTTGGATATCACATAAGCGTACGCAAAAAACTGATCCTCAATATATGCATAGCAGCGACATTTCTTTTTATCGGCCTGTCTTACCCGTTCATGCACGGCTTTTTCCGGTACATGACGTTTGATCTAAAAATTGATAGCCTCGTCATGCAAACAGCTCTTTTCTGCTGTGCTTTTCTAGTCGTACCGACATACTTACTAGGGCAAACAGTTCCGCTTATCAGTAACTTTTTCACAAAAGAGAATCTGCCCAAAATAACCGGGCACATATTATTCTTTTCAACTTTAGGCTCTTTTTTAGGCGCTACGCTCTCAACGCTCGTATTCATGGCTACGATTGGCGTACATCATACACTGACCTTAAACTTTGTTTTAATGGCCACACTGGTTATCCTGATAAACAAGAAAATTAATGGCCTTCCTGTTTTTTACATAACTATTATAGCTTTTTTAGCCATGATGTTTAACTCCGATGGACTTATGAAAGCGCTCTACCCGAATTTCCGCGTTAACAATAAACACAATCTTATTCAGGCCGGACCATCCTTAAATGACGATAGCACAGGACGCTCTATGAGGATTAATCGCAATGCATCCTCATACTATGATGATGACGGCACCAAACACCCTTATATAAATATGAGTGAAGACATTGTAATCAAACCAATTCTGGACGCAAACCCACCTAAAGATATATTAGTAATCGGCGCCGGAGGCTTTACCTTTGGCCACAACGACACCAACAATAATTATACATATGTTGATATTGATAAAGACCTGAAGCCCATCGCAGAGCGCCATCTCCTTAAAGAACCCATCGGAGATAATAAACGTTTTGTTGTCAAGCCTGCCCGCGCATTTCTTCATACAGAGGAGGATAAATTTGATGTAATTTATCTCGACGCCTATTTAGGCAGAGCCAGCGTACCGGATCATCTGGTGACGCAGGATTTCTTTATACAGGTTAAAGAGCATCTAAAAGACGGGGGCGTACTCCTTACAAACTTCATTGTTACTCCAAATTTTTCCGGTCGCTTTTCCCGATCCCTAGACGACACATTACGCTCGGTATTTCCTTATGTATCGCGTATTGCCATGCCGCCTGAACACGTCAAAGATCCCTATAACCTCTGGAGTGAACAGCAAAATGCACTTATTAATATAACCTATATCTACAAACACAGTAATTACGGTGATCCCAATATATATACCGATAACAAAAACACGGTTATCTATGAAAAGCCTAAATATTGATCAAAACTAAATACTTAAAAAATCATTTCTAAATTCTGAATAGCACCAGAGGAAAACCACCTAACATAAAACCAGTTAAATCCTTCATAGCCCATCGCTGTTGCCAAAAACTTAAAAAAGATCAAATGAGCGATATAAATTTCCAGAGTGCGCCTACCACATAATTGCGAAAAACATATCACTGCATGCGGTAATTTTTTCGTTAATTCAGGATATGTCTTAAAAGAAAATTCCAATAATATCATGCGAACAATAAGCGTTCCAATAAACATAAATACAAATTCCCATACACCAAACCAAAAGACAATTTGTTGATATGCAATAAACGTAAAGAAAGAAAAAAGCATATAATTAGACGCCGCCTGCTTTCCAGCATCTTCCTTATACCGGACATAATACCCGTAAATTGCCGTTATAAGGGCTTGCGTTCCATACTCGGTTATAAAATAAGAAGGCAAAACAAGGACCATCAGTATAAAAGAAAAAGACCATATATAAATGGAATTATCAAACCCCTTTCTCATAAACCAATCAATAACCAGCCTTATGCCCATAATTGTGAACAGCGCATTTAGTGGAAACACAGGCATCCCGGTAATCAGGTTTCCTGCAAGCAGCACTAGAGCACCGCCCCAAAGCCGAACCGGAATATCGCGCCCACGCGCATAACCAACTAAAAAGAACCAAACAGGAAAACCAATGCGCCCAACAGCACGCCACCAAAGATCATCCGGATAAAAATAAAATCCTATATGATCTATAACCATAATAATAACAGCGAAAGTCTTGAGCAAATCATAGGACGTAATTTCCGTTGTAATCTTTTTCGTAATCATTTTTTATCCCTTCATAAAAAGCTCTGAGGATCAATATCGATATAAACACGTACAGTTGATGGGACTTTAACGGAATCAACCCACGCTCTTACAGTCTTTTGCACATTAATGGCCTTATCCGCCCGCACAAGCAATCGATAACGGAACTTCCCCCGCAAACGCACCATGGGAGCAGGCGCAGGCCCCAGCGTTTGAATTTTTGCCCCGCTTTCGCTCACGCCCTGCGGCGCCGATCTTCCCAACTGTTTAGAGATTTCCTGCACCAGCCGCTCATCGCGCCCCGAAACAATAATCCCGACAAGGCGGCTATAGGGTGGCATTTGCACTACCTCACGCTCCGCCGCTTCCACAGACAAAAAATCATCGCGCCCCGATCCCGCCATAGCCTTCATAATCCGGTGCTCCGGCATCCAGCTTTGCAGCAAAACCTTGCCCCTTTTATCCTTTGCCCGACCAGCCCGGCCAGAGACTTGATGCAGCATTTGATACGTACGCTCCGCCGCGCGCAGATCTCCACCCGTCAAACCAAGATCAGCATCCACCACACCAACCAAAGTCAGGTTAGGGAAATGGTGCCCTTTGGCAATAATCTGCGTACCGATGATAATATCAACCTCGCCCTTTTCCACTTGCTTAATCATAGCTTTAAGCTCTTCATGACTTTCCGTTGTATCGCTAGCCAGAACCATCATGCGGGCATCAGGAAAAAGTGCCTTCGTCTCTTCGAATATACGCTCTACCCCTGGGCCACAAGCCGCGAACGAATCCTTATCTTCACAAGAAGGGCATATTTTCGGAATGGGGACATGGTACCCGCAATGATGACAATGCAAACGGCCAGAGCGCCTATGCTCCACCAGCCAAGCTGTACAACGCGGGCACTCCATCCTGTGCCCACATGTACGGCACAAAGTCAAAGGCGCATAGCCTCGCCGGTTCAGAAATAATAACACCTGCTCTTTTTTATCCAGCGTCTCTTGCATGGCCAGCGTCAGCGTCTTTGATAAAAAGCTCTGCCGCTCCGGCTTATCGCTCCTCAAATCCACAACCGAGATATCAGGTAACGCCGCCCCGCCATATCTTGAGGTAAGAACAAGATGATTATAACGCTCTTCCCACGCATTCATCATAGTTTCCAAAGAAGGCGTAGCAGACGCCAGCACTACCGGAATTTGCCCAAGATGCGCCCGCACTACTGCCATATCCCGCGCATGGTAAATAACACCGTCTTCCTGCTTGTAAGCAGGATCGTGCTCCTCATCGACAATAATCAAGCCTAATTCTTTATAAGGGAGGAACAGCGCAGAGCGTGCACCAACCACTACGCGGGTATCACCTTGCGCTACACCGCGCCACGTATCCCGACGTTGTGCAGAAGTTAAATTCGAATGCCACAATGCTGGCTCGCAGCCAAACCGGCTCTTGAAACGATCCAAAAAAGCATTGGATAAAGCAATTTCGGGAAGCATAATTACCACCTGCTTGCCTTGTTTTAAGCTTTGCGCCACCGCTTCAAAATAAACTTCTGTCTTGCCTGCTCCCGTTACACCATCTAGCAACGTCGCGCTATATTTCCCAGATTTCACAAGCGCGCATAACTCATCCGATGCTGCTTGTTGATCTTCTGATAAATCCGCCAGCTTGCCTTCGGGGTTGGGATATAGGCATGGCGCGGGATTATAAACGCTAACCTCTTCGATCAAGCCCTTATCCGCCATACCCGCCACAACACCACTAGAGCATCCTGCCAACGCAGCAATCTCCGAAGCCCGCCGCACAACACCATCTGCCATAACTTCAAGAACTTTACGGCGCTGCTCACTTAGCCCTTTCTCAGGGACATCTTTTATGGCAGGAATTTCAAACCCCCTGCTAGGCTTTAGTGGCGTAAGCCCCGCAGGCACGCTCAGCGCCATTTTCAAGACCGATCCTTTAGCCGCCAGCGTATAACCGGCCACCCAATCCACAAACGCACGCGTAACCTCAGTCATCGGCTCTATATCATATCGCAAGACAATCTCTTTAAGCTTGGCCGGAGCAATATCGCCAACCCCCACCCCCCAGACAACACCTGCAATCTCACGATTTCCCAAAGGCACGCACACAAAATCCCCCGGAGCCACGCATAATCCCTCAGGCACAATATAGTCATAGGCTTTATCGACCGGATACGGCAAGAGCACAGCCACACTGCCGCGCGCCTCTACATCCTTCTTATCATCTTCGAATAATGCCCCTTGATTCATACCCTTATATCTAACATCTTCCTCTTGCTCTGTAGAGCAAAAATCTTTAGGTTCTAGGCAACTCATTCACAAATTAAGGGTAGGAAATAAGAATATGAAATTTTTCGCTGACACGTCTGATATAGACGAAATCAAAGATCTGGCCGATTATGGACTTTTAGACGGGGTTACAACGAACCCTTCGATCATCGCAAAATCAGGCCGCGAATTTATCCCTCTAATCAAGGAAATCTGTGAGATTTGCGACGGCCCGGTAAGCGCCGAAGTCGCCTCTACAGATTACGCCACCATGCGCAAAGAAGCAGAAGTTCTTCGCAAAATCGCCGACAACGTAGCGATCAAAGTGCCACTAACACCTGCCGGTCTTAAAACATGTAAAGAGCTTTCAGATGATGGGACAATGGTAAACGTAACTTTATGTTTCTCAGCAGGACAAGCCCTGCTAGCCGCCAAAGCTGGAGCTGCCTTCATCTCCCCCTTCGTAGGCCGCCTCGATGATATAAGCTACCAGGGTCTTGATTTAATTGCAGATATCCTGACGATATATGACAACTATCCACAGTATGACACCGAAGTTCTGGTTGCTTCGGTTCGCAACCCGATGCACATAATCGAATCAGCCAAGATGGGCGCGCACGTTATGACCGCTCCCCCTAAAGTCATCAAACAGCTTTACAACCACCCGCTAACAGACAAAGGTCTGGCTGCATTCGTTGAAGACTGGAAGAAAACAGGTCAGAGCATTTTATAAAAGGCATATTGACTAGTTAACTAATATGTGATATCGTTATCATATAATGATATCACTTTTTTTAGGGGATATAAAAATGAGAACGATTGTTGACCTGCCGGAAAATGCTGTTCAAGCTCTTGATGCCATCGGCGCAAAGCTTGACCTGTCGCGTGCGGAACTTGTGCGCCGCTCTGTTGATTCCTATCTGGAAAAACATGATGCTGCGGGAACGCCGGTCAAAAATGACATATACGGCCTTTATGCTGATCTTTACGATAACGAAACAGATTCGCTTGAAATTCAGGACGCATTACGCAACGAATGGGCACAACCCGAATCTATCGATATAAATTTCACCTTGCACGATTCGGGGAAAAGAACCTATGACGACAAGTAACAAACCCGCCTTGTTTGATACATGTATTCTGATAGATTATGCCCGCGGCGTGCCCGAATCACACGACCTCATCCACACATGCCCCGGACGATATATAAGTGCTGTCACATGGCTGGAATTTCTGGCAGGCATCCCTGAGGCGCGCACCCCTGCTGCCGAAGCTTTTTTAGAGAACAATTTCGGGATCATCCCTATAGATGAAGATGTTTTGGAATACGCCTTGCGCATCCGCCGTAAAACAAAATTAAAACTCCCTGATGCCTTGATTTACGCCTGCGCCAAAATGAAGAATGTTCTTCTGGTCACTCGCAACACCAAAGATTTCGACCCTGCATGGATAGATATTCACGTTCCCTATAATTTATGATACGATTCACTCCATGAACAACACACTGATCGACCCCGCCTTGACCCAAGATTTAGCCAAAGAAGATATCATCGAATTTCTGCGAGAAAACCCGAATTTCCTGCAAGAGAACCCCGATATCCTTGATGTCCTCATCCCGCCAAAAACGCGCCCTAAAAAAGGTGACGTTGCGAATTTTCAATCCTATATGATTGAACGTCTAAAAGCCGACAAAGAAGAAGTTATCAATGGCACGCGCGAGCTCGTGGAAAACGCGCGGTCGAATATGAATAACCAGCAGCGCATCCACAAAGCCGTGCTGCGTTTACTTGAAGCCAACTCGCTCAACGAATTTATTCAGTGCATCACTATGGATATGGCCTCCATGCTCGATGTTGATATCTCTGTACTTGTCGTCGAATGTGATGGTGAGGAAATCCCGCATATTAATCAAAAGGGCTTGCGCATACTCCCCGCCGGAACGGTTAAAAAATGGATGAAAAAGAAAACTGTGATGATGCAAGACAACATCAGCGGTATCGAAGCCATCTACGGCAGCGGAGCCGCGCTCGTACGCTCACAGATATTACTGCGTGTGGATATCTCCGAAGACACGCCACCCGCTATTCTGGCCTTTGGCAGCCGTGATCCAAATATGTTTATCGACGGTCAGGCCACCGATCAAATTTCATTTCTGGCTCGCGTGGTCGAACGTGCTTTCCGCATGTGGCTACACATACCAGAATAACAGTTATCGGGGAGGCTCCCCATGCTTAAACAAGATAAATTAGCGCTTTGCGCCGCAGATTTAAGAGACAAGCTAGAGCGCTGGCAGGATTATCTGCAAAGCGAAAAGCAGGTATCACCGCACACTTTGCGCGGGTACACCACAGATGTCAGCCACTTCATAGCCTTCCTCTTCGATCACTTGGGCACAACGCCAAGCCTTAATGATTTATCAAACGTAAGCATCCGCGACTTCCGCAGCTGGATGTCCAAAAAAGCGATGCAAGGCACCTCCAACGCAAGCAGAGCGCGTTCCTTATCAGGGGTTAAGAGCCTGTTGATCTGGCTGGATAAACAAGGAATTATGCATAACGCCGCAATTAATACGGTGCGCTCCCCCAAGCTACCACACAAAATCCCCCGCCCTTTGCATGAAGACTATGCCTTAGAAGTTATAAACAGTGCCCATATTCTCGAAACCAAAGATTGGCTTGGAAAACGAAATATTGCTTTATTTACAATGCTGTATGGATGCGGTTTGCGAATTAACGAGGCTCTCTCGCTTAATCTCGAAGATATCCCCCGCGATGGATTTATGCGAGTTCTAGGTAAGGGCAGCAAAGAAAGACAGGTTCCCGTCCTCTCTGTTGTAAACACCACCCTCGAAAATTATCTAAAATCCTGCCCCTATCCCAAAGACAACCCAAAACGCCCGGTTTTCCTTGGATCCAGAGGTAAGCGGCTCAATCAGGGTATTGCCCAGCGCACCATGCGAGGCTTGCGCTCATCATTAGGACTACCGGAAAACGCAACCCCTCATGCACTGCGTCACAGCTTTGCTACGCACCTGCTCAAAAACGGGGCAAATCTTCGGGAAATACAAGAACTTCTAGGCCATAGCACACTCAGCACAACCCAGCGCTACACCGATCTGGACACCGAAGAAATAATGCGCATTTACCGCGCTGCCCACCCAAGAGCATGACCTTATCCATTAACCAGATAAAGCTCGCGCCCCATCTCATAGCCATGGCGTGGTGCAAAAAGATCATGGCCTAAACTCTCCAGATGCAGATCAGCCGCCTCGCGCGCATCCTGCCATCTCTCAAAGAAATTCATACACAATAATTCCTGCTCAAACGGTGTAAAGGATACCTTCATAGCATCATAAAAACCACGGTTTTTATCCCCACCATTCATAACGCGGGAACTTATAAAGTGAATGGGTCTTTTTTGCTCATTATTAAAACCCGGGAAAATACCATAGCCACGCATCTCGACCATCAAATTATGATACATAACTGGTAAAAATTCATCCTCTGTACCCGTCCCGCCAATAAAGGCCGTAACAACATCCGCCGGAGCAAGAATTCCGTGCTTTCGCTCCGCCATATAATCATGCGTATAAACATTAATTAAATCTCTATCGCCTTCCCTTAGGAAAGCCATATATTTAGAATCAAAATCCCCGACGGTTGGTTCCAGCCCAAACTCTCGCAACATCGGTCTTAAAGAACCCTCCACGCGCGAAGCCAGAGGAACGCGATGACCAACATTTATGAAATTGGTGTGCCCGTCTTCAGCCGCCCTTATCATCCCTTTATAGAACTCCCCCATGATATGACGGGAAGCTCCGCCATGCGTAGCGGTTATAGTTCTCTTACCAGTCTCATAAACATAGCTTTTAGCATCCTCATTACCGGATGGAATTTGTGAACTTGCCGAGCCTATAAAAGCCTCACATGCTCCATAAGAAGAAGCACCTTGAGCAAATCCCAGCATCTCCTCCATCTCCCTTTTATCCATAAGATGCATTTGAATATCATCAGGGTTAGGAGCTTTCTTATAATGACGCGGATCCCACTGCCCGGCAGACATAGTAGCCGCCAAAGAATTCTTATCTGTATATCTGCGTAATATATACTCTTCTTGTGTTGTAAATGTTCTGTACTTCCATGAATTACTAAGCCCGGCCAATAACCCGCGCCCAAACACCTGCTCATCCACAAAAATCGGCGCACCCGCCGCAGCCTTCGCACCCAAAGGTTTATATGTAGCTCTATTAAGAGCCACCATTTGCGTAATCAAATCTTGTTCTAATGCATAAAGTTTATTATTGGCCGCTTTAGTCTCATCATATTTCCAATCTTCTATTAACGCACCATCAGCATTCCAAAAAGCCTTGTCAAAATCTGCAAAGCTTTCAATTCTGATTTTTTCACGTACAGAGCTATAAGAGCCAACTTTACTTACCTGCTGATTATCTTTAGCAAACTCTCCGAAACTAAGGTTAGATATAAAAGCAGCGTCCGGCCTGTCCACATGCTCCAAAGACCTTGGAATTTTGCTCTGCGGAATACCGAGCGCTGTTACAAGGCCACGCATTCCCCTCGCTCTTGTAAACGTGTCCTTGTAAAATCCTGTCTCAGGCATATCTCTCAACGTCGCAAGAGTTATCGGAGCCCCCTTTTCATCCGTTTTTCCTCTAAACCCTTTAGGCTGGTCAAAATCATTCAGCTCCCATTGGCGTTTTCCCTTGTCTTCCATTACAAAATGATAATCCTCAACCGGAAGAAAAATTCTTCCAAACTCCGCGGCCATAATAAATATACCCTCTTTGGGTAAAGGCTGACGCGGATCATATTCCAGAAACTTTAGAAAATATGTCGATACATCAACATGTTCATCAGAAAAAACATGTCCTTTATCACGCATTTCCTTTGCTGCCTGATTAAACAAGTGCAAAAGATTAAGAGCGCCACCCACAGCATTTTGTATCTCATTAATACGTACACCGGGAAAAGGCTCATCAGGATGAAAAGCTTCCCGAATTAAAGGCCGGTTTCTTACACCTTCCCAGCAAGAAGCCTGAGACAATATTTTGGGTTTTACTGATGCGGTATCCTCACCCATAAGCAATACTTTTGTAGGATCTGCCGCGCCGATAATCCCTAAACCCGCTTGCTTTTCTCTACGCGTTGCATCCCAAAACGGCTTGTACGCGCCTTCTGTAACCTTATCCCGGGAAATAACGATTGCATTCTCTCCCTCTTCTTCTGTATCCGGCCCCGGAGTGAATGACATTTTGTCCCATACATCCAAAACAGTATCAAGCAACGGATAAGCGGTTTCACGCACCTTATGCTTATTCCCCGTGGCTGCAAGCCCAACAATTCCAGGATCCCAAGGATTTTGCCGCGCGACCCAGTCTTTGGTAAGAACAATATGATCTCCCAGTTCAACAATATCAGCCGATGAAAATATTTGTTTAAGATCAGGATCAGAAGGCTTTCCCTTACCAATAAGACTATCTGACAACCATTTGTAATAAGGTTTTAAGTCAAACCCCTCTTCATAAGGTCCTATAATTACGCGTTGCAATCCATTATCCCCTTATATCTAAACCGGTTCCCTTAATTATACCGCTTACACGTTTTTTATTTTGTTTTTTGCAGGTGCATATTTCTCATTGCGGTAATGGCACGTTTACCATATACAAGCTATGAAAAGCAAAACTATTCACAAAATATTTTTCGATAAATTATTTAAATCGCATATAAGTTTTATTATTCTCTGACAATACGTTACCACAGTTGTAGACGGCGCCTGAAAATGAACTCACACCTCTTAACAAACATGGCTCTGGCTCGATCTGCAAAAGAGCAAAGCCCTCACATAACACATAAAGTTGGCGTTTATCTGCGCTCTTCTTCCAATAGCTCAAGCGCTTATAACTTCTGGCCCAAACTACTCGCAAACAACGCTTACCCGCATAAAAAGCTCGGAAATGCCAGCACCACAGTGCACGCAGAAACATCATCATTAATGCAAGCCAACATCTCAACGAACATGGCCGATATTTACATCACTGATTTTCCCTGCCCGAATTGTGCCAAAACCTTATCAGAAGCCGGTATAGCGAATGTCTATATAGATGCTCATTCACACAACCCCCCCCTTGGTATCAAAATGAAACCCTATTTCGAGCAGGTATCTATGCTGATATTCAAATGTGCAGGGATCGGCGTTTTTGAAGTAAATATAGAAAAGAAAAACGTTTCAACACTTCTGGAGCCACACTCACGTAATAAGGAACTTTCTTTCTTAGGCGCTGGGCGCCAAAGTATTGAAAATATTTCAAAAAATCTTTTTCATGAACAAATAAAAGCGCAATACAAGGACAATAACACAACTTTTGCGGCATGCATCGCCAGTGATAAAAACGGAAATAATTTTATACTGAGCGCATACGCCAGCAATGCTTGGGGGCTGGAGCAAAAAAGCGCTAAAGAAATCGCCCACCTTCAGAATAAATACGAGCCGGAGCTCCAGCCATTTAACAGGATTTTAGCGCATTGCGCCTACTATGACCTAAAAATAAAAGATGGTTATTATTTTTCTAGCCAATGCCCGACATCGCGGGAATTTGTAAATATGATCGGATATGGCCTGAGCAATATAACAATCGACGATACCGAACAATGCCGCGACACATGGGGGCTGATAGCTCTAAAACAAATCCACGATTATAATATTCTTCAAATCACTGAAGCTGCGCCAATATTAGCCATTTGATTCGAAAAGCGAAATATCATGCCCTCATCGAGCAACGAATCAGCCTGACTTTCCCACTGACACGTACACCCCTTGTACGCGTCATTTAATGGCAAAACGAAATCGTTAAAAGTGTTTCCAGCCAACACCTTTACCAGCTTTTCGATACTTTCCGTCTTCAATAACAGAAAAACTTAAACCATTATCTGTAAACTTTCCTATAACTAACGGATTTAGATTATTATTTCTCATCTCGGTAAGTACTTCCCCCAATTTCCCTTCAGAAATGGCCAGAACCAGCTCATAATCATCCCCGCCAGTAGCCGCTTTTTCCCTCGAAAAATCTCCATTTTCAATGGCTTTTTCAACATCCTTGGAAAATACAAGCTTATCCAGATCAATCTCCAACCCTAAACCGGAAGCCCGCGCAATGTGCATGGAATCTGCAATCATGCCATCCGAAACATCTGCTGCCGCATTAACGTATTTCTGTAAAATCCTTTCTATCCCCACGCGAGGATCGGGCAACCTATACCGCATAATGGCCAAATTATTAGCCGAATCAATCCCTTCAAGTAACAACTTCAAGCCCAAAGCAGCATCTCCAACCGCGCCGGTCAGAACAAGCAAATCCCCTGCCTTCGCCCCGCCACGACGCACAGCTTTCCCACATGGAACCAAGCCAAAAGCGGTAATGCTCAAAGACAGATAATCAGATTTTATGCTGGTCGTATCCCCGCCAGAGCAATAAATGCCAAACATTTCGTTTTCTTCAAGCAGCGCGCCGCAAAACGCCTCAAGCCACGCTTCTTCCGCCATATCAGGAAAAGCGATATTAAGCTGATAACAAAGCGGCTTTGCCCCCATAGAAGCCAGATCCGACAAATTCACCCGCAGAGCCTTTCGGGCAATCATGGCTGGCGCTTCACCAATCATAAAATGCACGCCTTCATTCAGCGTATCACTGGTTACGACAAGCTCAAACCCTTCAGGAATAGCAATAACCGCGCCATCATCCTTTAATCCCGCAGCCCCGCTCTGCCCCATCGTCAATGGAGCAAAATATTTTTCTATAACCGAAAACTCATCCATATGTGCTCCCTTATCCCCGCCAGCCATGATGTACAGGCCCGTGACCATAACCAACTCTCAAATCGCCGGAAGCCTCCAAAGCACCGTTCAAATATGCTTTTGCCTTTTCACAAGCGCTTGGGATATCCTCACCTTTGGCCAGATAAGCGGCAACCGCCGAAGATAAAGTACAACCTGTACCATGTGTATTTAGCGTATCAATCCGCGGCGTGCTAAACTCATACAAACCGCCCTCACCCATAGCAAGCACATCACGTGCCATCTCTTCTTTAAGGTGTCCGCCTTTCAGAAAAACAGCCCCGCAGCCAAGCCCCAGCAGGCCTTTGGCGGCAACTTCCATATCCAAAACAGCCTTGCGTGACAACTTCTGTGCTTCAGGAATATTCGGAGTAATCACATCAACCAGCGGAATAAGCCGGTCTTTCAAAACATCAATAGCCTCGGAGCTAATCAGAGAATCTCCACTCGTCGCCACCATAACCGGATCAAGCACAATAAAAGGCGGCCTGCGCTTTTCCATTATATCTGCGATTTGGTGAATAATCTCAGGCTGCGCCAGCATACCGATTTTCACCGCCGCCACATCAATATCCTCGAAAATCGCGTCAATCTGTGCCCGTACAAACTCTGCCGGTACGTCAAAAACGCCCTTAACCCCTTGCGTATTTTGAACGGTCAAAGCTGTTATCGCTGCCATTCCATAACACCCAAGCGCCGCAAATGTTTTTAAATCCGCCTGAATGCCCGCCCCTCCAGAAGGGTCAGAACCGGCAATGCTTAATACGTTTGGTATAGATTTTTTCATGCTGACCTTGCCTCCATCACCGCATTAACGAACTCCCGCGTGGCCGCCTTAGGATCATCAACGCCAACCACGGCTCGGATCATGGCAACTCCTTGCGCTCCGGCTTTAATAACCTCCCCCGCATTATTCGGAGTAACGCCGCCAATACCCACCACAGGAACCGGCGCCAGCTTAACAAGCTTTGCCAAACCATCTACACCCAATACAGCCTTATCCGGCTTGGTCATGGTTGGAAAAACCGGGCCAGTGCCAACGTAATCAACCATATCTGGATCAACTTTCTTATAATGTTCCATAGTAAAAGCCGTCAGCCCAAGGATTTTATCCTCCCCGATAAGCTTACGAGCCTCCTTGAAACCCATATCATCCTGCCCGATATGAACGCCATCCACCCCCGGTATAACGGCAAGCTCTACGCGATCATCAATCACAAAGCCCACATTTGAAAATGAAGAAGCCGCCAAAACCTCGGCAATGCCCCGCGCCTGTTTCTCAACGACGTTATCAGGATCATGTTTATTGCGTAATTGCAGGAATGTCGCCCCGCCCTCAAGAGCAGCTCTGGCGACCTCAATCACCCGCTCATCACCGCATATAGAAGGATCTATAATCACATAAACCGATAAATCAAAATGCCTGCGACTGGCCATAACCTGATCTTTCTTGCTCATCTTTATGAATGAACAGATACAGTGCAGCGGGTTATTTAGCAAGCCAAGGAAGCTCTAAAGGAATCACTTTTCTTGTTTAAGCGTATTTTTTTACTATATATTTTGCAACTATTACTATATATTCCGCGACTATAAGCAAACAACAAATAAGTTTTACGAGAAGCCCATGGATATTAACCTGAATAATCAGGATTTTTCCGGTACAAACATCAAAACGCCTGCGGAAAAAATGCGTGCCGTAACCATTATAAAAGCCTCGGATGACACAGACGGCTTGAATAAAATAAATTTCAGCCTTACATTTCTGCTTCAAAAAGGGTGCTTTTCAGATGTTTGCTATATTATGGGGCAATGGGCTACCGAACCTGTTCGCCGCTGTCCCGGCAAATTCGTACGCTTTCCCGCCGCTGGTAAAGAAGCTCTCACCGCCCGCAGCGATTTGCTCTTGAAACATTTATCAAATCGCCCTGATTTGACATCTGCCAATATTCACATGCTTAGAACCTTTATGAATAACGCTATTGATCAGGAAATCACCTATTCAGGCAACAGAAGCGATCACGCCCAAAGTGCTTAAAACAAGCTTCTTGAACAAGCTTGAGAAAATAAAAAACATAAAATTTGAGATAAATTTTATCTTCTTAACCTTTTTTTTAAACTTAGAGCGTAAAACCATATTTATAAAGCGGTTACCCGCACTTCTTAAAATACTCACTGCTTAAATTATCTTTCCTGCTGCGTTTTTCTACAAATTTATAAATACGGGGTTTGAGCTATGAATATGGCACTTTATTTTCGGAATTTCTCTGGCACTGGCCTGAAAACGCCATTTGAGCAAATGCGGGCCAATGCCATGATTAACGCACATCATGATACACGTGGTATGAGTGTTTTGGTATTTAACGCTAACTACTTCCTTAAAGAAGCACGTCATCAGGATCTATATTACATTTTGAGCCTATGGGCGGTTGAGCCTACAAAGCGCTCCCCCGCCAAGTTCAGGAGATATCCTGACGCAGGGAAAAAAGCTCTGTACAATCGCGTTGAAACTTTCAAAAAGCATTTTTATATGGCGCGTCACATACACGATTGTTTCGTTGATAAAGCCGTCGAACACATGATGATTGCCATTGATAATGAGCTGGCTCTACTCTGCCCCGATCTCAAACAATCACACGAAATGCGTTATGCCTGATCTCGGCTCTGATCCAAAGGCTTTCTTAAAGCCTCGCGGATACGTTCAATAGCTGAATCCTCAGACGCACTAATATTCATAGAGTGATTTTCCACCTGCTTTTTCGCTCCGGGCATGATCTTGGAAATCTCTTCCATGATTTTTCCTATTATGCCCTTACTTTCTTCCAGATCGTTATCATCGCCAAACTCACCATAAGCCTTAGCAACGCTGCCAGCCACATCAAGACACATCTTGATATAGCTCTTCACCTCGTCTATATCGGCCTTCGCCTTCAGCGTTACCACAGCCTTCTCGCACAAAGGCTCAACATTTAAAACGCCCTGCGACCACACCTCCCATTTATCTTTTGATTCCAAAGTTGTGGCGGCAATTTCCTTAATCAAAGAGGCCTCCGGAGCCTTTTGCAATACCTCGCGAAGCTTCGTCTCCAGCGCTTTTAACTCCAGCGAGTCATCAAGCTCCCCGCCCTCATCCTCACTAAAACTGACATTCATACCCACACGGTATGGCAAGGAAACGATTAACTCGGTTTCTTCAGGAGTAAAAGAGGATAATGTTGTCATAATAAATAATCCTGTTCTTGTTAAAAAAATTACCTTACCGGCTTATATATATTGTTTATCGAGCGCCTTTGCCACTTTTTGCAAAGCAGCCCTCTCCTCCAGTGAAATATTAATAAACTGATCCCACTCTTTGGCGATAATACCCATTTTTGCTGCCTGAGTCCGGCTTTGCATATATGCAAAGTATACCTTGATTTTATCAACAATAGACGTGGTCTCGTCATACTCTCTGAATGCCAGAGCCACCGCCTCCCCGACTTCCATCAAACATCGCTTAAATCCGTTAACTTCCTTGACGTCAACCACGTTGCTCAAGATATCTACTGCTCTATGGCATTCTCCCTCAACCATATCAAGATCGTTTGACCATTCCGTCCACTCTTGCTTGCGTGCTACAGTCTCACTAATAATATATTGAGCTGTTTCAGCGCCGAAAACTTCCTGGGAATATGCAACAATAATATTCGATAAGGCCTGCATCTCTGCTTGCTGAGATTCCTCTCCACCATAACGGTCGCTTTCACTAACGAATAAACCAACCCTGCAAGGCAGGCTCGCCAGCAACGAACGTTCATCCGGCAAAAACTGATCCATAAACGACATAATTAAAAAGCCCCCAGTATAATTATAGGCATAATTACAATTATAATATACGCAGCCACAAAAGAACCATACACACAAAAGCACTCCAGCTCAATCAAGTTTCTGTGCATCTTCTGCGCAATTTGCAAAACATGAAAAGCTATCTGGCAGACGAAGCCGCATCAGGAAACAAAGCGGTTTCCGCGACTTCATATTCCAGAATATCGCACATATCCATAGGTATGAACTCTATATCCGAATCAAGATCTTTAATAAAATCGCTGATCTCTTCGGGCACAATGTCATAGCTAAGCACAAATGCATTGGCAAAATTTTTCTCGGAATACTTGTCAATCAAAGGCTTTACATCCTCATAGTCTACAGCGCAAAAATCATATTCATCTCCACCGCTTATGCTTCTGGCAAAAACGATGATATCAACATAAGGAATTGCTATCGGCCCGCCATCTTTCCAGACTACAGCCGTCAAATCCTCATCAGCAAAATTTATTGCCTGAATTGTAGGAATCCGGATCTTTTGATCGAGCATATCGCGCAAACGCCGGATAGCATAATTCCATTCCCACATCCGCTTGAGCGCCTCAAACGGCATCATCGGCACGTCATCCATCTCAGCCCCTAAAGACAGCATATATTCGTTCACAGCATCTAAATTGCACTCCCTCCAGCTAAGGAACAGTTTTTTATCACTGAACGCCTCGCCGCCCGAACTTTCGTTAATTTGGGGATCGTAAACATAAAAATCTTCGTGTTGCACCAGATCATAAATTTCATGCAACGCCTCAACAAAAAAGAAAGCTGGCTGGCAATACTCGACGCGCAAAACAATCCTGTAAATACCATCAGGGCGCACTTCCGACGCGTCTTTTGCACCTTCATTCAGGAAATCATAATAAAACCCGACCCCGGTATCAGCGTTTTCATATATAACCTGTTGACCTTCCACACGGCAATTTTTGCGTTTAGAGAACATCTCCAAATACGCATCCAAAGACAAATCTTCGTCCTTGCGCCTTAAATAAACTTCGTAAGCCATACCCAAACCCAAATACAGAACAGTTGGCAGAAAGTTTAACATTTCCCGCTTAATTCTAAAACTGTTAAGTAAAAATATAAGGAACTTACAAACTTCACTAATCGTAATAATTTACAGCTTCTTTTTGACAAAACACCCTAAAATCACCTAAAATTATGTTATTGCGGTGCGAGTTGTTTTTCATTGCATTCGGGCAAAGCTGTTTGTTTAAAAAAAACAGCCTTACAAATAAGGGATTAAGCGATGGTTAGACCAGAAGATCAAAACAAAAAAGATGCGCAGGCACGCCTTGATCAAGAACATCTCGATAATTTAAAAAGCGATGCCGATCAGCGCATACAAAATGCCGCTGACCTCGCTGCCGCCAATTCCAGAGAAGCCAGCTTCGACATAGAACCTGAGGAACCCGAACAAGAAGCCATAGACCTTCAGGATTTACAAATCCGCCAGCAAGAGCAAGGAAGATACGGCAACCAGTCCGGCACACAGGGCGCCTCTACCCAAAAACGACAACTACGAGATGAGGAAGAAAACAGAAATAGAGCCGAGCAAACGACTGCGGGCATCTCGGTAGCAACCTATACCGTGGAAGAAGCCGTTAAAATTCTGGACAACATTGCCGAGAGACAAGAACAGCAATCTATTGAACTGGTTAAAATAGACCTGAGAGATCAAGAAATTGAAGCAAAAGTTGACGCGACTTTAGCCAGACTCGATGCCTTAGGAGAATATCCTGACACCCAAGACAATTTAAAAAATTCACTTGAATATGTCGAAACAGGCCTGAAAAATCAACTATTAGAAAACCGCGCACAAAAACAAGAACTAGTAACAAACAGAAACAAAGCTATAGAAGAGCGTGATGCATTACGTACATCTATCGAGCAAAGAGGTGGAAAGACTAGCGAAGAAGAAGCTCAAAGACTTAAGGCCTTGAATGATGAAATCGATAATATAGACGAAAAGATCTCTCAATATGGTATCAAACAACAAAGAATCGATGATCAAGTAACTTTCATAGAAAATGTTAATGCAGATTCATCCCTTACAGATGCACAAAAAGCAAACCTTAACAACACTCTCACGCAAACATCGCTGAAGGGTTACTTCAGCGATACTACAGTACTTCAAACCACTCCTGGTGAACTTGGTACCGAAGATGGTCATTTTCTATATATCGGTTTAAGAACACAGATGGCCTCGCTTGACCCCAACAGCCCGCGCACAGAGGAATTATACAAATTGATGAGTGAGAGTGGCTTCAAATTCCAAACACGTGATGGACAACTTTTAGAAGGTCAAGCCGCTATTGACGCGCTAAGAGCCGATATCGAAGCAGATCGACTTACAATTATTAAAGACAACATCGAGTTTGCAGTTGACGAAATAATCAACTGTTCAGACAATAAAATTTCTCGCGCAGAGCTCAGTAATATATATGCAAACAACGGCGCTACACCAGAAATTATTGAGGAGATTGAAAAATATCTAAAAGAAGAAGATGTTATAATTGCAGAATATAAGAAAGGGGATAGTCCTATTGAAACAGACATAGCTATCAACACATCATCAACCGGCGATGCCTCCGCAATAGAATCCCCTGCCCCAAAAGCTGATGTTGAAGAAATGGCTTTTGCCGGAAAGGTTGAAAATCTGATAGAGGGCGATGCTATAACTCAGGAAGATTTAAGCAGAGCTTTAGACGGAGCGCCAGACCACGTCCAGACAAAGGTAATGGCTTCCTTGCAGGAAAAGGGAATAGAAGTAACCGACCCGAACAACGTGGGTATTAAAAACGTAGTTGCAAACGAAGTCGGGCAAGATAACGCCAACATCATGGATGGCGCGACAAGAACCGCTACGATCGCAGCCTTTCCGTTTCTGGCTTTCTCCGGCCAATCTATCGAGGAAACGACAACTCCGACAAAAACCTGCTCTGGTATTAATGTTGGTTGTTTTGCTGACAGCGAGGAATTTGCAAAATACAACCCGAAAGACGGCTCCTCCCCATCGTATGCCGAGCCGATCAACAACGGCGCAGAGGCCGCACCGGGGCATCTGGGTGACAAGCTTTACACAGCCGCAACCAATGAGGGTGAAGGCACTGGAAGCGGCGGTGATGGCACTGCTCTGGATCAGGAAACCGAACTTCGCCTCGCCGCTCAGGCTCAGTCAGCAGAGATGGCACGCCTGAGATTGATAGAGCAAAATGAAATTAACCGCCCGGACTTGAATTCTCCAGAAAACAAGCTGGTTTAAGCGTATTTAAATGTAGAGTACAGGAATCACGAAAATTTGACAGCGCACACCAAATCCGGTACTATTTCCATGTGCGTTTACATTTAGAAATGTACGAAAAATAAGGGAGAGGCGCCAAACGCCTCCTGATGAAAGTTTAAAGGGTGAAAGCAGGAATAAATGAGCATTCCTAAAAACACTACAAATGTGGCCAGTCCTGCATCAAAAGATGCAGAGCTTTTGGCGACTCTTGACCAAAGGGAGAGAGAAAATAACCTTCATTCACAGCAGATGATGGCCAATAGTCAAATGCAGGGTCTTGAAATATTTGCGTTTATAATATCTCTTTTTACTGGCATGAAATCCGGAACTGGCGTCGGAGCTCCAGAAGCCCTAAAAGGATTCGCCCGCGCCTTTAATATCGATACATCAAAATTCACCGACACGATCAACAACTACCACTCTGGCAAAATTTCTGCTTATGAAGCTGCAAACAGAACATATAAGAGTACAGATGCCTCTTCTGTAGACATGGCTGCGGCAGAAAAAGTCGTCGCCAAATATGCCGAAAGCGGCAACCCTTTGCTAGAGCTAATCGCAGACAAAGAATCCGGTGCTGACTATAATCGTGTTTATGGCGCCGGTATCCAGCGTACTAATCTAACCGGTATGACCGTCGACGAAGTGCTACAATGGCAAAGAAATTACGTCAATAGCGGCTCCCCTTCTTCGGCAGCAGGAAAATACCAGATCATACAAAAAACCCTGCATGGCCTGAAAGATGAAATGGGTCTGTCAGGAAAAGAGCTTTTCGATGAGAAAATGCAAGACCGTATGGCCGAACATCTTCTTGATAGACGCGGCTATCAGGAATATCTGAGCGGCCATCTTTCCGAAGAAAAGTTCATGCGCAACATCTCTAAAGAATGGGCTTCCATGCCTAAAGATGCAAGTGGTCAAAGCTATTATGCAGGAGACGGCCTGAACAAAGCACACGCGACCCCGGCAACTTTGCTTCTTGCCATACGCCACACAAAAGAAACCCCCGTTAATCAACGAGACGGCGTTAAGGAAGAATATAACGGTAAATCCGTAGCCTCCGCCAAAAGCGATGATGCGATAGAGCAAAACAAAAAAGATGCAGGCGTTGACGTTGCTCAAAAAGGTCAGGAAACAAAACCTTCTCCTGATGAGCCAAAAATAGCCTCCACGGAAGCCGCAGTTAGCGCCGCTGTTTAAGCCAGCGTCAGACTCCAAACTCTGTTTTTCGTTGATAACATTCAGATCAAACTGGCTTTTCCCCTGCATTTTCCTTTAAAATATAAGCTTATAAGAGCGTCTCTCGCCCTTGTATTTCACCGTTAAGCTCGTCCGTAGCTAATAAATCTAACCCGATACAACAAAAACGCGGCCATTCCTCATGGTTTTCTCGTTACGAAAACATTTCCGCTTCTTTATATTTTCCGCTTTTGCCCTGTGCATGGTGCAAAATTCCACGGCCTTTGCTAACGAAAAAGGGCAACCATCCCCACTCCATATCAAAATCATGCCCGGTGTAAGGGGCAGCGCAAATATGCCAAACATCATATCTACGAGTTCCGATAAAAGCCCCGATACTACCCCTCTTCCAAAACAAAAACCCGAAGAACGCACCACACAAAAAACAACAAAAGAGCCTGTTGCCGCACCAAAATCCATGCTCAAAACGCTGAAAATGACAACCGGCAAAACAACGATTATCAAAACTACCAGAGAGATAGTTCCTCTGGCAAAAGCCCTTGAGGAAACTACCTCACCCACCCCAGCACCGCGCAAAATCTCTATTCCCGCGCCTGCCGCATACTGTGATAAAACCCAGCAAAGCGCAGCGGAGAACTCGGCTTCCTCCGGGCAACCCCATACCGGCACAGAAGAAAACAAAGGCCTCGCAGATTCCTTACGCTTATATATGAAAGCACAAAAGCAGGATCCCGCCCTTATTGACGCGCTCTACACCGCCGCACAGGAAACGGGCGTAAGCTTTGAGCTTATGATTATAAAAGCCATGATCGAAAGCAATCTGGGAGCAAACACCATCGCTGCAAAAAGCTCTGCTCGCGGTATGTTTCAATATATAGAGCCGACATGGCTGTCCCTTATCAAACGGCATGGTGAGAAAATCGGCCACGCCTCTTATGCAAACGCGCTTGAATATGACCCAAGTGAAAAGCGCTATAACCCCGCTCAAAAATCAAATGTCACGCTCCATGAAATACTGGCCTTACGGGACGATGCTCTTACAGCGTCTTTAATAAAAGCGCACCAGATTATCGACGAACAATCCGTACTTGAGGGATTTAAAGAAGGCCGGGCACCAACAATTACAGATCACTACATTATGCATATGTTAGGCATTCCCTTGTCCCGCACTTTTTATCGACTGAATAACGCCAACTCCTCGATCATTCCCGCGCACTTGAAAAACGGCATGTTTAATCAGGCCATAGCTCTTAACCCCGGATTTTTTTATGATGACAGCAAGAACGCCTTAACAGCACCGCAAATATACCAGCGCTTCGCACAGACTACGGCAAATAAAATAGAAGCCTTGCAAAAAATTGACAAACAATATGGAAGCGGGGAAAATGTCATGGCGCAGAGCTGCACGCCCACTCCGGTAAGACCGCGTATTCATAAGCCCTTGGCATCGATGTATCAAAACACTGAATCGGGAAGTGCTCTAGCTGATATCAACCCCGCCGCCGGAGAACCAAAAACAAACACAGCCCCTCTGCCCCCAAAGCACATTTCCACGATTGCCCTGTTAAGAAAAGAGCCAACCCCGTTATCAGAGTATCAACAAGACTTTTAAACATAATTTCAACTATTTAGTAGGCACTGACCCACAAAGTTATATACTGCACACAATGAACGTCAAAGATTATAAAATTGTCGGCTTTTCTTTAGGGTTCCTTCTAACATTATTGGGAATATGCGAACTCGTCCCTGCATTGCTGGAATGGTCATACGGCTCAAACGAAGCGGGGAACTTTTTCCTCAATGCCGTTTT
Source organism: Alphaproteobacteria bacterium (assembly GCA_018399685.1). Classification (GTDB taxonomy): domain Bacteria; phylum Pseudomonadota; class Alphaproteobacteria; order Micavibrionales; family Micavibrionaceae; genus UBA1672. Next base: position 69,379 of record JAGYOK010000004.1, read on the forward strand.
CACCCTGTTTTTTGGAATATCGCTTGTGCTGGCGAACAAATCCTATGACAGACAAATCACGATCCGGCAAGCCTTTATGCTCACTACTATGAGCTGGGTTTTCCTCAGCATATTTGCGTCTTTCCCGCTATACACGTCAAATCTGAATCTAAGTTACACCGATGCTTTTTTTGAATCTATGTCCGGCATTACCACTACAGGATCGACTATTCTTTCCGGTCTGGATGACATGTCACCCGGTATCTTGTTATGGCGCTCCATAACCCAGTGGATCGGCGGGATAGGCCTTGTAGCTTTTGCGATTATCCTGCTTCCTGCTTTACGGGTTGGAGGGATGCAGCTCTTCCATACGGAATCTTCGGATAAATCCGAAAAGCTCCTCCCGCGCAGTGCTATCGTCATGAAGCATTTGCTTATGATTTATGTCGGCCTCACCATTATTTGCGGCCTGTGCTATTATTTTGGCGGCATGAGCGTATTTGACGCTGTAAACCATGCTATGACAACCATTCCCACGGGCGGATACTCAACGCACGACGCATCATACGGCTACTTTGAAAGCGTTCATTTGCAACTATTTGCCACATTATTTATGTTCCTGAGCGGTCTGCCGTTTATTCTTTATATAAGACTTCTTTATCAGGCTCGCTTTGATTTTTTAAAGAACGAACAAGCTATCCTTTATTCCGGCATAGTTGCCTTTCTTACTATCATCATGACGTTGTGGATATTGGACACGCAAGCCTTTGATATTGTAAGAAGCTTTACCTACGCAATATTCAGCGTCGTTTCAATTATTACTACAACAGGTTACAGCACGATTGACTACACGACCTTTGGCGCTTTTGCTGTAACATTTTTCTTCTTCCTGACATATGTTGGATCATGCGCCGGATCTACGGCTGGCGGTTTGAAAATAATGCGCATATCTATTGCTTACAAAGCTGTAAGCCAGCAAATCAACAAAATGCTCTACCCCAATGGAATCTTCCCGTTAAAATATCAGGGAAAGGTTATAGACAGCAACCTTGCTAACGCTGTTCTTGGTTTTTTGGGGCTGTATGCAATATCAAACGTTCTTTTTGCCATAGCCCTTACGGCAATGGGGCTGGATTTTGAAACAGCCATAAGCGCTGCAGCAACGGCTATTGCCAATGTCGGCCCGGGCATAGGTGACACAATCGGCCCAGCAGGAAACTTTGCTTCCCTGCCTGATGCAGCCAAATGGCTTTTATGTTTTGGAATGCTGATCGGCAGGCTGGAGATACTGACCGTAATTGTGATTTTCACTCCGGCCTACTGGCGTAATTAATACCCCGCGGCAGCCTTTTCCTCGCGCAGCTCCTTGTCCGTAGCATCCATGCGCGTGCGAGAGAATTCGTTGATCTCAAGCCCTTGAACAATCTCATACTCACCATTCCTGCACACAACCGGATAACCATAGACAACACCCGGCGCAATGCCATAAGAACCATCAGCAGGAATACCCATAGACACCCATTCGCCTTCAGGAGTTCCCAAAGCCCAGCTTCGCATATGGTCAATCGCCGCATTTGCTGCACTCGCCGCTGAAGAAGCCCCGCGCACTTTGATAATCTCACCGCCGCGCTTTTGCACTTTTGGGATAAACGTTTCTTCATACCAGCCCTGATCTACCTGATCCAGAGCCGCAACCCCCTTTACCGTCGCATGGTGCAAATCTGGGTACTGTGTCGTAGAGTGATTCCCCCAGACAATCGCCCCTTTAACATCGGTGCACTGCGCTCCCGTCTTTTCCGCAAGCTGGGACATTGTGCGGTTATGATCCAGACGCATCATCGAGCTAAAACATTTTGAATCAAGATCAGGAGCATTGCTCATAGCGATCATTGCATTTGTATTGGCAGGATTTCCAACCACCAGAATTTTCACATCGCGCTTTGCATAATCGTTTAATGCTTTACCCTGCACTTTGAAAATAGCGCCATTAGCCTCCAGCAAATCCTTGCGCTCCATCCCCGGACCACGAGGGCGCGCCCCGACCAATATTGCATAATCCACATCTTTAAACGCTTCTTCCGCCTTATCTGAAATTGTTATCCCATGCAGCAAAGGAAACGCACAATCGTTAAGCTCCATCACCACCCCTTCAAGAGCCTGCAAAGCCGGTGTAATTTCTAATAGCTGTAAAATGACAGGCTGATCCGCCCCTAACATATTTCCCGCAGCAATGCGGAACAACAATGAATAACAAATTTGTCCGGCTGCTCCTGTAACAGCAATCTTTACAGGTTTCTTCATATCCTAATTCTCCTGGTTAAAAATACTAATGCCCAAAGGGATGGTCATTAAAGCACACTACCCACACATTGCCATCATGCAACGCACAAAAAAGCGCAAAAAATTTTTAATTTATTTCCTTACAAAGAATGAACTTAAATAATATTGCAATATAATTAAGTGCTTTATCTTTTTACATTTTGTGCTATTAACTTGATGCTGCTTTACTGATACTATCTACTGATACTCTTCCGCTGCGTAATAATTCTCTTTTTTTAAATTCGACCTCTCGTGTTATAAGCAAAAAAATAACAACCTCAGGTATATTACACATGCTCTCTATTTTAAGGAAATTTTCCCCTTCATTAGTTAAAAGCAAATCAAAAGCGCCCGCCGTTATTGTTCAGGAAACAGACAATATACTGGACAAACAAAAACAATACGCCAGAACTCTGCACGACATAATAGAAGGAAAATACGTTCCTATAAAAGGTTGCACCGATAATGTTTGTGCTGCCATTGACAAGCTAAATAATTTTATGTCCAGCCAAAACCATAAAGCTTTGGAAAATATGGTTGATTTTTCAATGCAAGCCAGCGAGTCACTAGCGGCAATTTCCTTTGTTACGGGGGATATGCGTGAAGCATCCAATAACACACAGGCCATCGCCGCCGCCATCGAAGAGCTAAGCGCTTCAAGTAACGACATTTCAAAAAACAGCCACAATGTTGTTGAAAATTCGAGAGCCACACAAGAAGCCATCGCAGCAGGGGAAAGCGCCGTTAAAGACTCGGTTAAAAGCATAGACCTCATCGCAAGATCAATGGATACTGCCAATCAGAAAATTCAGAATCTCTCAGAATCCGTACAGGCTATTGTAGAAATTCTAGCCACGATCGAGAAAATTGCTAAACAAACCAACCTTTTGGCTCTAAACGCAACTATCGAGGCCGCTCGCGCAGGCGAAGCCGGGAAAGGCTTTGCTGTCGTAGCCACCGAGGTTAAAACACTGGCCGGGCAAACAGCAGAAGCCACAGAGAATATCCGTGAGATGATCAACGCCATTTCATCGGGCATGGGAGAGGTCTCCAGCGCGATGACTGAGTCCGTTGGAGCAACAGATACTGGCCGCAGCAGCATTCACAAAGCCGGAGAAGAAATTGCCCTGGTCGTCAAAAACGTTCAAAACACAACCGAGCTAATGGCTTCCGTAGCTTCCAGCGTAACTCAGGAAGATGCTGCAATCCGTGAGATAGCCCACAGCATCGAAACAATCAAGGAAAAGACTGAAAGAGCCGCCGCAAACGCCGAAACATCCTCTGAAGTTACGCTTAAAACGGCTCAACTCGTTGATGAACAACTCAAATTCTATCATGAAATGAATATCCCTAATGCCGTTCTGGATTTTGCAAAATCCGACCACGTCTTGTGGAAGAAAAATCTGGGAGCCATGCTCGCCGGAAATTCTTCACTTAGCGCCGATGAATTATCAAGCCATCACCACTGCCGTTTGGGTAAATGGTATTACAACATCGAAGACAAAAAAATCAAAAATCATCCATCATTTATCAAGCTGGAAGAAGTTCATGCACAAGTCCATAACTACGGCAAGAAATGCGCAGAGCTTTTCGCAAAAGGTGACCGGATCGGCGCTACAGAGCAATATGAGAAAATGTCGGCCTCTTCAGTACATGTTCTAAAATACCTGAATGACATTAAAGACAGCCTTTAAAAAATAGGTTTTAAAAAACATAAGAGAGAGATAACTACCTCTCCCCCATCCTGATTAGAAAAATGGAAAGTTCATAAAGTCCAAGAATTGGGATAGCCAGCATCACCTGTGAAATAATATCCGGCGGCGTTAAAAATGCCGCTACAATAAAAGTGATAATCACCGCATATTTGCGTTTAGACGCCAGAGTTTGCGCTTTAATAATCCCTGCACGCCCCAGCAAAGTCAAAAGCACAGGGAGCTGAAAACACAAACCAAATGCAAAAATCAAGGTCATAATCAGATCAAGATACTCGCTCACCCGCGCTTCAAGCTGAATGGGCAAAGCCACCTCACCGCCTGTGCTTTGAAAGCTCAAAAAGAAAGGCCACGCCATCGGCAAGACCATATAATAAACACAAGCCCCTCCCGCAAAAAACAACAAAGGCGTTGCTATAAGAAACGGCCAAAGAGCGCTCTTTTCATTTTTGTAAAGCCCCGGAGCAACAAACCTCCATACCTGCAAAAGCAAAACGGGGAAAGTCAAAAACACTCCAGAGAAAAACGCTACCTTCAAATATGTAAAAAACGCCTCGGCCATGCCGGTATAGATAAGCCTGTTAGTGTCATTCTCATCCATAGCATCCGCCAATGGCTGCACCAGAAAACCGTAAATTTCATTAACAAAGAAAAAACTGATAAGCGTACCCAAAGCCATAATACCAAAAACCCAAAGCAGCCGCGTCCGCAGCTCTATAAGATGCCCGATCATCGGCTTGGCAATACCTGCATCCACAGGAGAAGCAGCGTCATTATCACTCATTATCTTTGCCCCCCCCCTTGTTTTCTTCCATGCCCAGCGTTGCCAGATCCTCATCTGCGAAAGCATCTTCATACAGTTCGCGGGCGGGATTATCCTCCTGTTCGAAATTAACGCTCTTGCGAATATCGTCGAGATCAGCTTCCCGCATTACTTCGTCAAATTGTCTGGTAATTGCATAGCGCGCATATTGTAATCGGCGGGCGACACGCCCAAGAGCCACCATAACGCGCGGCAGGTCTTGCGGTCCCACGAACAAAACCGTAAGAGCTATAATGATAAATAATTCCGGCCAGCCAAAATTCAGCATAGCATTTACCTTGATATCCTTCCTATGCGCCCCCGGAAAAAGACTTGATAATATTGAAACAAACTATAAGTCCAGCCACATATCCAGGAACTACAAGTAATGCATTAAGCCCGATAGCAACATTAAGCAGTAATTCCCGCTCATCATCATCCAGCTCAATCTCCTCGGACAACCGCGCTCTGGCGAAAACAATTTCCCTTTCCGCACGGCTATGCTCCCAATATATCCCGATCGCTGTAATTGGAAAAACCAGCAACCCCAGAAAACTTGCAACCGACGGGTTAAAAAGAGCCACAACCAGCGCACATATAGAAAATAAAGAAAGAACCGAGCCGGAAATTTCATTAAAGTCGCGTTTATATTCGGTAAAAAATCCGGCGATAAAAACAATAAGCACTAAAACCAGATACAACCAGGCCCATAACGGCATGTTAATAAGTGTGAACATTTTTTTAGATGTCTACTCCGTTTTGGAATTCTTATCAGACGTGCCCTCTTCTGCCTTTTTATCCTCCGGTTTCGAAGGCTCCCCGCCCTCATCTTTCAGCCCTTTTTTAAAGCTGTTAATACCTTTGGCCAGATTCTCCATAATAATGGGAATACGTCCTGTACCAAACAAAACCATCACAAGCAGGACGACAATTATTATTTGTATTGCACTTGGCGCCATTTGAGTACGCTCCTTCCCTTTTTTATATTTATATGCCTATCTTTCTACGCCGAGATCCTCATCTTGTCCAGCCTCGGCCTCTTCGTCTTTATAGACTTGCCCCATAAAAAGGTCATCTTGATTAATTGTTTCAATAGCCGGACGCCGATCCAGCAGGCCAGCAGCTTTCATCTCATCCATACCCGGCAGGTCAATCAGGCTCTCAAGAGAGAAATGATCCAGAAAATCTGTTGTAGTTACCCATGTAAGCGGACGCCCCAAAGTCTCGCGCCTCCGCCCCGGCTTAACCCAGCCCATTTCCATTAAAGTATCAAGCGTTCCTTTATTCGTACTTACACCGCGTATATTCTCGATCTCTGCGCGGGTAACCGGCTGGTGATAAGCGATAATAGACAGTGTTTCCATAGCCGCACGCGAGAGCTTTTTATGCACCTGCTTTTCCGTAGTCATCATATCGGCCAGATCATGTGCCGTACGGAACATCCACTTTCCATCGACCTCCAGCAAATTTATACCACGCCCGGCATATTCCTCTTGCAGCTCTTTAAGGCAATCACGCAGGCCTTTTTGCTCCATCCCTTCTTCAGAAAAATAAGGCATAATACGGCTCAAAGGCACCGGCGCAGCGCTTGCAAATAAAATAGCCTCGACCAATCTCTTGTTTAGCTCATATTGTGCTTCTCGTGCTTCTTGTGCTTCGCTCATCTACACTTCCTCATCAGAATTTTCATTTTCGACTTTAACTTTAACTTTAACCTTAACTTTAGCCTTGCGAACGGCGCTGTTTATATCACCGCATGCGCGCATATAAACCGGGCGAAAAGCCCCTTCCTGCCTGAATTCGAGACAGCCCTGCTTTGCCAGCTCCAGTCCGGCTGTAAATGTTGAAGCCAGAGCCGAGCGCGCATAAAGAGTATTAACCTCACCTTCGGGAATAAAACTATGCAGAGTTGCCCAAGCGCTTATATCTCCCTTTCGCGGCAAAGCTCCGAGCATTCTTTCAAGACGTTCCAAAGCCTTTTCCGTCGACATCAGGCTGAAAACCGGCAAATCATAATGCTTGCTTTTCTTTCTATGCTCTATCGCGCCATAGGCCTGCAATAAATCCAGCAGGCTTATTTGCCAGCTAGTCACTGTAACCGTTTCGAACTCTTCTGATTCCACCCCCTGCCCACGAGCAAACACACCGACCCCCAGACGCGGGCGCTCCAGCAACATTTCCGCCGCATTCTGCACCGCCTCCAAACGCCGGAGCTGAAATTGCAAAGCTTCGGCCATAGCCTCGGCGCTTGGCTCATCTCCGCTTTCTTCCCTTGGCAAGAATAAGCGCGATTTAAGATAAGCCATCCACGCAGCCATCACCAGATACTCGGCGGCCAGCTCCAGATTTTGCTGCTTGGCGCGCTCGATAAATTCCAGATATTGCCGCACAAGCTGCAAAATAGATATCTTCGCCAGATCGACTTTCTGGTTTCTTGAAAGCTCCAGCAAAACATCTATAGGCCCTTCAAACCCGTCAAGATTAAGCAAAAGCTGATCGACCTTGTCTTGGCTTTCATCAACTCTGGGGGCAGGCGGCATTGCTCCACCTTTTTCGTTATCCTGCTCAACTTCCGGTGTTTTTTGTTCCATCACACAACAGCCATGTTACCCTCGCCAGCACCGGTTTTTCCCAGCCGCAACAGCGCTTGTTCACTAATCTTTGGCAATTCTTCTGCCAGCTCTTCCATAACGCCCGGCTTGCCATCACAATACAGCGCCAGATCACATCCCGCGGCTAAAGCCTTCACCGCTTTTTTGGCCACACTAGATCCATAAGCATCCAGAGCTTTCATGTCCAGATCATCACAAATCAGCACACCTTCAAAACCAATCGTCTCGCGTATGACCTTTTGAATTGATACCGCCGACAAAGACATAGGTAAATCATCACCCAAAGCTTCATAGGTCATGTGCGCGGTCATCGCCCAGACCTGCCCCCCTAACCTGCTTTTAGACAATGCTGAAAATGGTGCAAAATCACGGGCGAGCAAATCATCCAAATTAGCGCCCCTTACATGCGGCAGCTCTTTATGAGAATCGGCCAGCGCGCGGCCATGCCCCGGGATATGCTTTATAACCGGTGTTATACCTGCCTCAATAAAAGTTTCGCACACAACTTCACCCAGTTCGGCAACAACCTCAGGATCACCGCTAAAAGCCCGATCTCCGATAATATCGTGCGCTCCGGCAAACAACAAATCCAGCACCGGCGCGCAATCAACATTAATCCCAAGAGCCACCAGCTCGCCAGCCAGCGCCTTCATATCCTTGCGCAACAAATCCTTGGCCGATTCGGCTCCGTGATTCTCATACATCTCGCCATAGATACGAGCAGGCTTATACTCCGCCCAGTGCGGCGGTTTAAGCCTTGCAACACGTCCGCCTTCCTGATCGATTAGAATCGGACAATCCCTCCCGACCGATTCTTTTAAAGATGCCACCAAGGATTTGACCTGTTCAGGATTATCACAATTTCTCTTAAATAAAATAAAGCCCAGCGGGTTTGCCCGCGCAAACAAAGAAGCCTCTCCTTTATTTAAGGCGAGGCTCTTAGCAGCAAAGATGCAAGGCAACGCATGCTTTGCACCATGCGCAAAGTTATTACTTAACAACAAGGCACCCTCCGGGCTTGTTTGCCTGTTTCAAGGCATCGCAAATCTGATCTGCGCTCTCTTTGCTCATCGGCCCGGCCTGAATGCGATAGAAAGTCCCGCCGGGAAGCGTTGCTTCCTGCACACGGAATCTGGAAGAATCAAGAACAGAATACTTGTTTTGCATTTTCTCCCACTCTTCCTGCGCACGGCGAGCCTCCGTAATACTGGCAAGCTGCACAAAATATGAACCGGCATTCACTTCGATATTAGAAGGAGAAATAGTAGTAGTAACATCAGGAGAAGTCCCGATCGCTGGCTCAATATTATGGACTTCCACACCGCCGCTATCATGTGAAAGCACACTGCGCACATATTTCAATGTCTCTGGCGACTGCCCTGCACTATGCAGGTTCGAATGATCCGGCTTATCGGTTGTTGCTATATCTGCGAGCGTTCCTGCAGAAGATGTCATCGGAGCAGATAATAACGAAGCCGCAACACTTAAAGGAGCATCCGGCTTTGCCCGTGCCGCTGCGCTGGCTGCCTTATCCACAAAAGCCTTTGAAAAATGGCTGTCTTCGCCATCTTCTTTCGAAGAGCCTATTTTTTGCAAAATATCTTCCGCTCCCGGCTTTTCCAGCTCAAACGCTGGCTTAACTTCGGCCTCGCTGTCCATCTGCAAAGCCTCTGCATTTTGCTCAGAAACAACATCAATTGCCCCGCCCGCCTGCGCATGCAATGCTGCAAGATCATCCTGAGCATCTACGGAACCGGCAAAATCATCGCCTGCATAATTCTCGCCCATAATCGGGCTTTGCGTTGCGCGATCAAACGCCTCTTCCTTGCTTATAAGGTCTTCGCTCCCCTGAGCGGCAAGCAGGTTTTCAACTGTTTTGGTCTGAGCTTCCGCCGAAGGCTGATCTCCGCGAGCCATAATAGTGCTTTGACTATACGGAATCTCCATCCCGCCGGGATCGCCCGGAGCCTGTTTTATATCGCTGACATCTGCCTTGATAAGCGGAACTGGTTCATTTGCATCATTGTTTGATGAATAAGTCATCATGATAACACCGGAAAACAGTACGACCGCACCAAACAGCACACTCCCCGCCACCACAGGACTTTGCACCTTACGGAGAATAGAGGACGTCCCTAGCGAATAAAGCAAAGATGAAAGCAAGCCACCTTTGCCATAGCGTGCAGAATTACGTCCACAATTCCCTGTGCGTCTTGGCGCCTTTAGATAATGGTCATAACCGTATTGATGGAATTGGTCACCCTGGCTCATGGTATATTTTCCCCTTAAATTACTCAAAAAAATCGCTCGCAGTATCCCGTATAAAACCGCAGCAAACTCGGCTTTTTGTCAAACAAAAACCCCCGAATCAAATCGACATTTGAAGTATTTTGCGGCGAAAATACTATTTCTCGAGAACCGGAAGCGCAAAAAAAAACAGAATTTGCAGCCCAAAAGACGATAAATATCGATTTGCTCTTACTTATTATAGTTAGCGCAAATCCCAGTACAGGTCAAAGAGCCTTTCGTGCTCCCGTATCGCATATCGGTCGGTCATTCCGGCTATATAGTCCGCTACAATGCGCGCTCTTACCTGCTCATTGCCTGAGCCTCCGCCCTCTTCGACACGTTGCTGCCAGTTATTTGGCAGTAGGTGATAATTCCTGTGGAAAGCTTGGAATAAGTCGCCGACGATACGCTCAACCTTCAATCCTATGCGGTTGATTGTATAGTGCCGATACATGCGATTATGCAAAAATTCCCTTATTTTCCGCACTTCTTCATGCATTTTAGGAGAAAAAGCAACGATCTGCTGCCCGCACATGCGTACGTCTTCAGGTGATTCGGGTTTTACCTTGTTAAGATTATCTCCGGTCTGCACCAACACATCTTCAACCATAAGCCCGATCATCTCGCGCTTGGTTTCCTGAATTAAATAACGATCCTCTATGTTAGGATACTTATCACGAATAGCTGCCATAACCCTTTCAAGTACAGGGACTTCCTCTAGATCAGCTATAGAAAACAATCCGGCTCGTATACCATCTTCAAAATCATGATTATTATAGGCTATATCATCCGACAAAGCCGCAACCTGAGCCTCCATAGATGCATGCGTTGAAAAGCGCATATCCATCTTCTCCTGCAACTCCCGCGATGCAATTTGCGGCTCTCCCGTTACGGGGCCATTATGCTTGATAACCCCTTCCAGAGCCTCCCATGTCAAATTAAGCCCGTTCCATTCGGGATGCTGGCGCTCCAGAGTTGTTAAAACGCGCAAGGACTGATCGTTGTGCTCAAACCCGCCATAAGGCTCCATCATCTTGCACAGGTGATCTTCTCCGGCATGGGCGAAGGGAGTATGCCCCATATCGTGCGCCAAAGCGACGGCCTCCACCAGATCCTCATTAACCATCAGCGCCCGCGCCAGTGTGCGGCCAATCTGCGCCACTTCCAAAGTATGGGTAAGCCTTGTACGATAATGATCCCCCTCATGATAGACGAAGACCTGTGTTTTATACTTCAGACGGCGAAAAGCGCTGGAATGGATAATCCTGTCGTGGTCGCGCTGAAAGGCTGTGCGGTGGCTGCTTTTAGGCTCATCATAGACCCGCCCCAGCGATTCCTCCGGCTTTGACGCATAGCCCGCCAGCGGCAAGGCACAGTAATTATATGAAGGTTGTTCCATTGGTTTTTCTACTCTTAGAGTCAATATCTAGAATCAATATTCTAACACAACTCTATAATACGATCCTCTCCCGATTCAACATCATCCCCGGAAGGTTCAATACCCAATGCTTCTTCCATATCTGGCAAATCCTCTTTAAATAAAGGATCATACCGCACATGCTTGTAAAAATTATGCTCCCACTCTTCCTCAAGATACTGCGTACGAATAGAAGCTACCTTTGTAGCTTTTCTCAAAGCTGTCCCGGGATCGTCTCCCCGCATCGTATAGAATAAATAAGCTCCGTCCCTTGTGTCTCCTACTCCATTGACATTAATAGGATTCCCGACCACATCAACATTGATTTTGCCCGTCTTGTCATAGCTAAAATCCGGATAAGGCCTCAAACCATCATCGTGAAAGAATTTTACCGGCTTTATCCCGTCAGACATAAAAACAGTTCTAGGATCACCTATTTTCTTATCCCTGTCCCAGTACACGCCATTCCTGCAAAGAAGAGAAAGTAATATCCCTGGATTTTCTTTCCCATGTTCCATTTCTCTTAAAACTGCATCACCGGGAACAGCAATAGCCCGAGCGCCCTTTAAAACACAAATAACGCATTCCCCTGCCGGGCCATTCAACCACTTTTTCATTCCATAGTCAGTCAGGTAAGGAATATCCAGATCACCGCACGCCTGAGCAGCCCTTGCAGCAAGGAACGGAGATGCCGGATCAATAAAAGCCATATCCCCGCCTTTTAGCACCCGGCCAAAATCATCTCTCCAGCATGCGCCGCTGGCTTCGTTAAAAGTATTAATCAAAGGCTGGATTTGTTTGGTAATGTGCCGCCCGCCCGAATAGCCCTCAACAATACTGACAGCCACCCCCGGCCCTTGCTTATCCTTCAAAAGATCATGATAATCAATATCATAATATTCGAGCAACCTGGGAACAAATATTGCATTTGCCGCTTCGACTAAAAGGCCTTCTTCAAATTTTTCGAAAGTTATTGCCTCTGGCGGATTTCCTACATTTGTAATAATTTTGGTATTATACTGGTCATCATATATACGGGAAAGAGTTGAAAAAGCGCGGTGAACATTAAATGCTGCGCCCCCCATAGTAACGCCGACTCCGCCCGTACCATTATCTTTTGTGTTCCCTAACTGCGTAATATCAAATGAATTTCCGAAAATATCAACATTAAGCTTACCAATAAAATAAACAGTCTTGTTTTGTCCCATTTTTTCACCCGGATTATTTGCTTTTGCCTGCTTTTACTAGGGTCAGAACCTATAAGCATTTTTCAATTTTACCCTATAACACACCTTATTAGCATTTACCAATTTTAAGCAAGGGCAGTTTGTATATAGCCTTCCTCGCACCCGTTTGCTATCCTGTTTTCCATGAAAATCGCATCATGGAATGTCAATTCGATCAAAGCGCGGCTAGAGCATGTAAAGCTCTTTTTAACCGAGCAATCCCCAGATATACTTATGATTCAAGAGCTTAAAGGCCTTGATTTCCCTTCGGCAGAATTTGAAAATTTGGGATATCACAGCCATGCCCTCACCCAAAAAGCCTACAATGGCGTGGCAACAATTTCGCGCGCACCCATTAAGGTTATTTTAAATCACCTGCCCGGAGATAATGCCGACGAGCAAGCACGCTACCTCGAAGCCGATATCAACGGCTATCGCATTATTAATATCTACCTGCCCAACGGCAACCCCACACCGGGAGCTAAATACGATTATAAGCTTGAATGGATGGAGCGCTTATACAAGCGCCTGCAAGTCCTACGTGATTCGCATGTCCCGTTCCTGATTGGTGGAGATTTCAACGTAATCCCTGAAAGCAAAGATTGCTATGACCCGAAAGTCTGGGAGGGCGACGCGCTTTTCCTCCCGCAGACACGCAAAGCATACCGCGCTTTTATAAACCTTGGTTTAAGTGATGCTTTAAGAATGGCATCAGGCGCCTCTGGCCTTTATACATTCTGGGACTATCAAGCCGGTGCATGGCAAAAAAACAACGGGATTCGCATAGATCACTTCCTGCTCAGCCCCTATGTTGCAGACATGGTGCAAGATTGTTTCATAGACAAAACCCCAAGAAGTCTGGACAAGCCATCCGATCATGCACCAATTATCATAGACTTATCCACTGCGACATAAGTGCCACACTCAAGCATTGCATGAAATTATTACAAAAAAGTTGAGGACAACTTTGTGCGCGGTAGTGATTCCCTTGTGCAGAAATGATAGCTTTTCATAGGTGCAAAAAAACCGTCGCAGAACGCTGAAAACAAAGAAAATCACCGCCAAAAACTTGAATAAAGAACTTGAAAACTTGAACGAACAAAATGGTTTTGTGTAATGAAATTAAACGCTTTTATTGATTCACTCTCTATCAAATCAGGTATGGTTGCTACGCTTGCGATACTCGCCCTTGGGGGATGTATCGGAACTACCTATCCTTATATGCGGACTGAAACGGCGCAACGTATAGCAGCTCCCGCATGGATGATAAAACGTGATATCGCTGCAAGCCCTTTTTTACTCCGGGCTTATGAGCGTATCCACGACCGCGGCGGCATAGCCCATGTATATATTGAAGGTGAAGAGAACGACTCTGCCACGGGCGACGTAACGCCATTTAATCCGGTTGCGTTGCATTTAGCCTCTAAAGACAAAGCCGAAAACGTAATTTATATTGCACGCCCTTGCCAGTATACCGGCATGGTTTCTCCGACTGAAAAATGTGAAAGCCGCTATTGGAAAGAATCAAGCTTCTCGGAAACCGTACTCAACTCCTATAACAAAGCTCTCGACGATATAGCTCTGCGCTACGGCATAACAGGTTTTGACCTGATCGGCTATTCCGGCGGCGGCACCATCGCATCATTATTGGCTGCTCAGCGTGCGGATGTTAATTCATTGCGCACTATTGCAGGCATCCTTGACCATGAGGCCTACACAAACGCCGCACAAAAAGAGCCCTTAAGTGATTCACTTAACCCTGTTTCTCAGGCCATCGTACTTGGCAAAATGCCGCAATATCACTTTATAGGCGGTAGAGACAAGGAAGTGCCTCCAATGGTTCTCCACAGCTACCTACAATCCATGCCCCCAAGCAAGTGTGTTCAGACAATGATGATACAAGAAGCCGAACATAATGAGGGATGGGTTGATAAATGGCCTGAATTGCTGGAACTGCCTGTCACATGCTACGCCACCGATTCTACTGCTATCGGCTCTGAAGATGGACTAGCGCCCATTGGCTCGGAAAACATGCTCATGCCTCCGACAATGCCGCAGGATCTGCCCTACACTGTGCGTGAAAAGCCAGTGAAGCCATAAAAATACACTCTCCAACTCCACTGAAACCCTCACCACCCGCCTTAAATGTGGGGGTTCAGTAATATTGGGGTTTTGTTGGATTCCCCTTTAAATTACTGCGCAATCCGAGTAATGACCTTCTATAAAATATGTACAATCCTCGGACAACCCCTGATTTTATTAGAAAAACCATAACGTTCACTTTAGCATACCATGTAATGTAGCCAATACAATGGAGTGCAGTCTGAAAAACGCTGGAAAAATGTGCCTTTTTGCCCCTTAATACATTAACATCTTTTCTAGTTTAGGGTGAAAATTACACCCTCATCCCAATCAATATCAAGCAGTTCAGGTTTAGCATGCCCAATCTCTCAAAAGCGAATATCCTCGCCATTGTCAACAAGGCGAACATTTCTCTAGCCCACTTTATCATAATTCAGGTTTTTCTGTTTTTGTTTATCATTGCGCTTATCCTTTCCCGCGTGGTCTACAGCGATATAAAACGCAACATGGAAGAGCAGTCTAATAATCACATTAACTACATAACAAAAGTACAAAGCTCAAATGCCGCGGAACATTTGTGGAATAACGACAAGGAAGGGCTGGAGACAATCGCCACGGACATTATAAAAGAGCCATACATACTTGCAGCACGTATTGCAGAGCACCCCTCTAACTCCCCTCCGCATACCCTTGTTGAAGCAGGGAGCATCGCCTTCCCTAAAGAGCAAAGCCCGAATGTTCTGAAGTTTGATCTAAAGCACACCATGCCTGACGGGGAATCCCTTAAAAACGGGCTGTTTCAAGTCTATATAGACTATGAAGGTATTGAAAACAAAGCCACACTCCAGACCACGAAAATCTTCACCATAGCCACACTTTTATACGCACTAATGCTAGTCATGCTCTATCTTACACTAAAGAAATCCCTCGCCCCCCTGGCCTTTATAAGCTCGCAGCTAAAAGAGACAAAGGCCACAAACATTAACCTTAAACGCCCGCTCTCCCCCATAACCAAAGAGATTAAAACCCTCTTCGATGCTCTGGATAATATGAGAGAAAAAATACATACGCACCAACAAACCCTGATTAAATCCAAAAAACAGGCCGAACACGCCAACCGCATCAAAGATGATTTTATGGCGAATATCAGCCACGAATTGCGCACTCCTTTAAACAGCATCATTGGAATTACCAGATTTCTTGATGAAGAAAAAAATCTGGATAAAGAACAAAGGGAAATGGTAACCATCGTAAAGAAATCTTCGATTTCCCTTCTTAATCTGGTTAATGACCTTCTTGATATTTCAAAAATCGAATCCGGCAATATAGTTTTAGAGCACGAACCTTTCAGCCTGAAACATTCCATAACAGACGTTTCACAAAGCTTTATGCCGCTTTGCAGCGAAAAAGGCCTCACTTTCACAATAAAAGCCGATGATCTGGAAAAAATAGTTGTTATGGGTGATTACCACCGTCTGTACAGGATAATTACAAACCTTTGCGGGAACGCCATTAAATACACGGAAAAAGGCCATGTAAAAATCCACTGTGATACAAAAGAGATTTCCCCTGAAAAGATAGAGTTTATCTGCACTGTCGAAGATACAGGTATTGGCATACCTCAAGACAGGCTGGAAAGCATATTTGATAAATTTATTCAAGCCGAAGGTAGTACAGAGCGTCGGTTTGGGGGGACCGGTCTGGGGCTTTGCATAACCAAGCATCTCGTAGAATTGATGGAAGGGCACATAAAAGTTGAAAGCAAGCTTGAGGAAGGCACCAAATTTACAATTAGAATTCCATTCACTATTGCAAATATTAAAAACCCCGAACTGTATCTAGAAGAAATAAAGGAAAAAACAACCATATTCCCAAACGAAACGGCTGGTACCGTATCGCCATCTCCCGCTAAAAAAGGTAAATTCAAAGATGCTCGGGTGCTGATCGCCGAAGACCATGAACTAAATCAGATTCTAATCAAAAAGCTTGTCAGCAAAATGGGGTGCAGTAATTCCAATATGGTATTTAACGGCTATGAAGCCACTCAGGCCTATGAGAATGGCAAATATGACCTGATCTTTATGGACTGCCATATGCCGGAAATGAATGGCACCGAGGCCACAAAAGCCATTCGAAAATTCGAAGAAGAAAACAAGATAGACCCGCCGGTCATAATAATTGCTCTAACGGCTGATGCCATGACCGGAGCGCGCGAGGAATGCTTAAAAAGAGGCATGGACGGGTATCTGTCAAAACCTATCGATGACCAGTTGCTTAAAGAAATAGTCAAGCAATGGTTCGACCTGAGTTAAGATTAGCGTCTAGCCTCTGACCTCTTTTATATGTTTTTAACTTTTGCGACAAATTCATCCACACGCTGTTTTAAAAACTCAGTCTGACGGCTAACCTCTTCCGAAGCACTCAAGACATCGCTGGCAGAATTCCCAGTCGTCTGGGCTGCCTCGTTAACCCCACGTGCATTCGCATTCAGCTCGTCCACATTAGTGGCAGAGATTTGCGTATTGCGGGATATTTCCTCAG
>JAGYOK010000040.1 GCA_018399685.1 Alphaproteobacteria bacterium
CCGATTCTTATTCTAAAGCACTATATAATTTGTCTGTTTAAGGAGATTTTTTGTGAATCAACAATTCTTGATGTCTTTACCGGACGATCCTATTGAAGCCTTTCTAGTTTTTGAAGAAAAAATGCGCGAGACACATTCATATCATGACGATAACTATGGTAGTGATGTGCTGGATAAAAAGGCTTATATTGCAGATATTATTGGCTTTACGCAATCGCATAACTTAGATTTTGGAATTGGTAATGAAATCCCATTTGATGAGAACGGGTTCTATAATTTTTATACAACAGCGTACACGAAAATACGTATTTTTTGTGCCAAAGCATACACAGATGCAGCGAAGAAAGCAAAATCTAACATATCTCCTGAATATGTTATGACCTCTTCAATCAGAAAGGAAATTCATCGTTACTTGTTCTTGATCAGGGAAGTTCTAGATAAAGCAGAATTTTCTGAGGAGAAAAAAAATGTGTTACACAAGAGACTTGACGCCTTTTCTGCTGAGGTAAATCAGGATAAAACAAGGTTGCAGGCATGGGGGAGTTCTTGTGTATATATCATGAAAATGATAGGCGAAGGAGCAAAAGAATTAGAGCCTGTGGCAGAGCTGATTCAGAATGTACACAAAGCTCTCGGAAGAGCAGAGGAGACAACACCATCACTACCTAAACCGGAAGAAAAGAAACAAATAGAAGCTCCTCTAAAGAAACTTGAGCATGTGGATAGTAATGCAGTTTAAAATCGTTGAATAAATTCCTCCATTTCACTTTGTCATTGTTGAGTGAAACGAAGAACCTCGAAGCAGGTTAGTTAGAGTTCTTTCGCATTCGCTAATTATGACAAAAAAGGATGCTCAAAATGACAAAAAAAGACGCTATGGGGGTGACAATCGGTCATCTTTTGGAGCTGGAGGTATAACAATTGGTTATCGTTTTTTCTCAAGCGGGTAACAATTGGTTATCGTTTTTTCTTCAAGCGTATAACAATCGGTTAACGGTTTTTGGTTAAAGGTGACGATTGGTTAACGCTTTTGGGTATTTATATACCTCATCCAGCAATCTTAAATAAGTTCCTATTTCATTATATGGTGGGATATGTGTTTTATGATGAAGCGCCCGGACGGAAAAACAAAATAGACAAAACAGGGGAAAAATCTATCAATTATGATAAATTATTCTATAATATCAAATAGATAGCATAGTTACGGCGCTTCTTAAACTCTCTGATGGGATTTTACACCCCTTCAGTCTGCGGATTAAAGCTCTCGCGCCTTAAAACAAGTTTATTAAGCGCATGGACATAGGCCTTGGTAGAAGCCACCAATGTGTCAACATCCGCGCCAGAGCCCATAACCGCTTTTCCATTTTCCTCTAAACGCACTTGCGCCTCGGCCTGCGCATCCGTACCGCCGGTTACAGCCTTCACCTGATAGAGCTGAAGCTCGGCATCGGGATGCGGGAATATCTCGCGCATCGCTTTGAAGATCGCATCCACAGGGCCGTTCCCTTCCACTTTTGCGGTCTTTTCCTCGCCCCCCAAAGAAAGGGTAATCTCTGCTGTTTGCGGGCCTTTTGTGCCTGCGCGCACCTCCATAGAAACAAGCTTGATAAGATCGTTTTCGCCAATAATATGGTCTTGGATAAGAGCAATAATATCGTCTTCAAAGACTTCTCTTTTACTATCGGCCAGTTTCTTGAAACGCGTAAAAAGCTCACCCAGTGAGTTTTCCTCCATATCATAACCAAGCTCTTTTACCCGCTCGCGGAAAGCATGAGAGCCGGAGTGTTTGCTCATCACAAGCTTGCTAGCGCCCAAGCCCACGCTTTCGGGAGTCATGATTTCGTAAGTGTTGGCATTTTTGAGCATCCCATCCTGATGAATACCGCTGGCATGAGCAAAGGCATTCGCGCCAACGATGGCTTTATTTGGTTGCACAGAAAAGCTGGTGATGCTGGATAGTATGCGCGAAGCTTTGATAATACGGGTCGTTTCGATTCCGTTAGTGTAGGGCATAAGATCGTGGCGCGTGCGCAAAGCCATGACGATTTCTTCCATCGCGGCGTTTCCGGCGCGCTCGCCAATGCCATTGATTGTGCATTCAACCTGCCGCGCTCCCGCCTTTACACCGGCCAGAGAGTTCGCCACTCCCACGCCTAGATCATTATGGCAGTGAGTAGAAATTATCGCCTGATCGATATTCGGGACACGCTCAAACAGCATGGCGATAAGCTGTGCATACTCATCGGGCATAGCATAGCCAACAGTATCGGGAATATTAATCGTTGTAGCCCCAGCGTTAATGGCGCTTTCCACGCTACGGCAAAGGAAATCTTTTTGTGTGCGCGAGGCGTCTTCCGCGCTCCACTCCACATCATCAGTAAAAGAGCGCGCGAAGGTTATACTGTCTTTAATGGCCTCTAAAACGGCATCCGGCTCCATTTGCAGTTTGTGTTTCATGTGCAATGGAGAAGTTGAAATAAAGGTGTGAATGCGCCTTGAGGCAGCTGGCTCAATAGCCTTTGCCGCGGCTTCAATATCTGCTCTTTTGGCGCGGCTCAATCCACAAATAGTGGCGTTCTTAACGACTTTAGCAATTTCATTGACCGCTTCGAAATCCCCCGGAGAAGCGATAGGAAAGCCCGCCTCGATAACGTCTACGCCCAACTGGTCAAGAACCCTCGCCATTTTGAGCTTTTGCTCCAGGTTCATCGCGCAGCCTGGTGATTGCTCGCCGTCTCGTAATGTTGTGTCGAATATAATGATTCGATTCGGTTCGTTTTTGACCATATCGTAAGCTCTGCTCATGGCTTTTTGAGTCCTTAATTATTCTTGAATTTTATAATGTTTGAGAGTTTTGTTATCCCCTGTAGCGCAGACATACGATTATGCCTCATGCTCGCTCAGGGGCGCATAAGTAGGGGGAGAGCCATGGGCAGCAGAGCAGTGCCGCTTTGTTTGATCGTCGTTCTCATAAAGTAGTTCTAACCGGATTTATCCTATTTCGTCAAGCTTCGGGTGATTGCCTGCTTCGTTCTCTTCATCGGAGTTATCTTCTATCTGGCATTGATTGTTATAGGTCGTTACCGCTTGACCTCTTTTTTTATCTGAATATTCTTCCTGTTCAAAAGACGGCTCATCCGAATCTTTTCGTTTTCTATCTTTTTCCGGGGGATTAACTTTTTTTACAAGCCTGTTTTTTACAAGCCTGTTTTTAAGAGGGGTAAAGACACTGTTTATTACATGGCCAAGTGAATCAACGCTCATGGCTAATCTCCTAATCCAGCTTTCGTGCTTCGTCTGGCAACATGATCGGGACACCGTCACGAATTGGATAGGCCAGCTTGGCCTGCTTTGAAACAAGCTCCTGACTTTTCCGGTCATAAACCAGCGGCCCTTTGGTCACAGGGCATACAAGAATTTCCAATAATTTTGGATCTACTTCGGCGCTCATCTTTGTTGTCCTTAACAATATACAAGCGCCATTGTATATTATTTTGACTAAGAAAACAAAAGTGAAGATAGTTTCCGCCGCGCCGCCAGTGTTACAGGGTCAGCGTTACCCATTGCCGAGAAAAGTGTGAGAAGCTCTGTACGCGCCGCCCCATCGTTCCATGTGCTATCCAGCGCAATAGAATCCAGCAGGGCTTGCGTTGCCTCTTTTTTCTTCCCTTGTGCATACAAAGTATAGGCAAGATCAATGCGCGCTTTATGGTCGTTTTCATCTGCCTTGATTTTTGTTTCCAGTTTTTCAATCGAGCCCTTCATTTTACTTACGTTTTGGGCGACTTCGAGAGCTGTGCGCGCTTGCGCAAAAACAGAAATTTTGGAGATTTCTTCCGGTGCCTGATCGACAAGCGCTTGTGCCTGATCGATCTGCCCAAGCTCGATAAAGCAACGAACCATGCCGACATAAGCTTCAACGTTTAGAGCATCTTGATGCAAAATCGCATTATAAAATTCCTGCGCGCCTTGTGCGTCGCCATCCGCTAATAGCTGCGCAGCGGTATTAAGAGCCTTGGGAATATCCAGAGCGTCAGGCTGCGAGTTATTTGCAAAGGTGATGAGCTTTTGAACAAACTCGCGGATTTTGCTCTCTGGCTGAGCACCTTGAAAAGCCTCGATCGGGCGTCCCTGAAAGAATGCAAAAACGGTAGGCACAGACTGCACGCGCAAGGCTGCGGCAAGTTCGGGATTTTGATCTATATTAACTTTGGCCAGCAATACCTGACCGCCCGCTGCTATCACCACTTTTTCAAGTGTAGGCATAAGCTGTTTGCACGGCCCGCACCAGGGTGCCCAAAAATCCAGAATAACCGGCATTTGCATAGATGCTGCTATAACGCGGGTTTCAAAATCCGGAGTATCTACATCGAAAATAATCTGCGATGCATCAAGCTCTCCCGCATTCATAGCGGCTTCATCTTTTGTCGATCCAATAAGCATAGCAATTATCCTTCATAATCCGGGTGAGCGGGCGCAAGATCAATGATCTCATACGGATGATTAATGCTATCAAGAAAGCTTAATAAATCATCTGGCGCCAGTCCTATTGTGCACGCATTATCCATTGGATGTACATTTATAATATCTGCATCCATCATTACGCTATCAAGAAGCATGCGTAAATTCTGGTCTTTATCATTGATAATACAAAAAGGATTTACCGAACCCGGCCTGATCCCCAGATTTTCCCACAGGCGATCAGGGGAGCCAAAAGACAATCGACCGCTTCCTATCACATCCGAGAGCTTTTTCATATCAAGTCGGGTTTCATTGGCTGCAGTAATTAAGAACATGTTTTTCTTTTTATCGCGCAAAAACAGGTTCCGGCAGTGCATACCCGGAATGGTCTTTTTAAGAGGCTCACCTTGCTCTACGGTAAAAATGGGCTCGTGATCGTATAGCTGATACTCGATGCCCAGATCATCAAGAATTTCGATTAGCTGCTCTTTGGTTGTTGGTAATTCTTCGTTCATAGCGAAAGCAGCGTAGAAGAAAAGAATATAAAAATCCAGCCCCTGCCAAATAATTATATCTATCAGCGCAAGACGCGCCGGTAACCGGAGCGTTCGTAACAACTTTTTAAGGAACTTATTGTGATGTTGTGCGTTTTAATTTTATAGACGCTAACTTTTTCGGTGAGCCAAGGGGCTAAAAAAGACAGCCATATAAATTGGATAAAAACAACGCAGGGATGTCTTTATGAAGGGAGAAAATTATGAGCAATTATGAAGGTGAGCGGGATCCACGTACGGATCCGCGTACAGCGCCCGTTTTTTCATGGGGGGGCGTGGATCAGCCTTATG
This sequence comes from Alphaproteobacteria bacterium, assembly GCA_018399685.1. Classification (GTDB taxonomy): domain Bacteria; phylum Pseudomonadota; class Alphaproteobacteria; order Micavibrionales; family Micavibrionaceae; genus UBA1672. The sequence goes on from JAGYOK010000040.1 coordinate 5,307, forward strand.
CCGATCGTTCAATCAGAGCCATAGTTTGGTTTTTTGTTATACTGGTTGGAGTTTCCATGTTTTTCGGTTGGTATATGTTCGGTTACGACAGTGATAAGGAAGAGTTACAAAAGGGAACCCCCGAAGAGATTGCCAGAGTAGATCAGCAATTACCCGGCAACCCCTATTCGGAAGAAAGTGGCCGGAGCGGCGTGTATGATTTTTTCTATCAGATGTTCGGGGGGATTGAAGATGGTCTTGAAGACAGTCCACACAATATAGACGAAGTAGAATGGATTAAAGACCTTAATATGGAAGAGTCTTATATCATCAGTACATCTCCTTACGCAGCCGGAAATGTAGCTCTTGAGGATATAGAAACAAGTGCCGGGAATGCCCACAAGGTGGCTGATGGTATTGTAGAAGAACGTTTTGACGGTAAAATTCTGGATTTTGAAGGCCATGTTATAGGGGAAGTTGATGCAATAAAATACAAAGATGGAGACGCGATCTCATATAATTTTGTTTTGAGAGAAGCCCTTGTTCCGGAAGATAAATCAAGACTATACACAATACCGGAAGATAAAGTGAAAGTTGTGCAGCAAGATGATCTTTTCTTTATCCAGCTTAATGAGAAGCAAACCAGAGGACTTGCAGCAGCGCTCCATGAAGGTCAGGAAACAAAAACGACGACAGAGCAGCAGGCAGAAGAGCAAGAAGGAAGCGCGAATGAATAGGAGTAGAATATATGCGAGATGTCTTCTTGAAGATTAAAAGAAGGGCGGGATCTTCAAATCCCGCCTGCTTATATGCACTGATTTATTCGCGTTAAAACACCCCTTCGACTTTACCGGTTTCAATATTAACATCAATTCTTCTGAATGCCGGATTAGAAACAGTGCCTGGCATTAAACTGATGTTACCGGCAACCGGGACGATAAAACCAGCTCCGCCATAAGTGAGGATCTCACGGATTTTCAATTTCCATCCCTTAGGGGCGCCCTTCAGCTCAGGATTATCGGAAAGAGATAAATGTGTTTTCAGCATACACACGCCCATCTTGGAAAGTTCCGGGTCTGCTTGAATTCTTTCGGCAGCGGCATTGGCTTCGTTGGAGTATTCAACACCATCTGCTCCATAAATTTCCCGGGCAACTAGCTCAATTTTCTGTTTAATAGGCATATCCAGTTCATATAAAAACTTGAAGTTGGTTCCTTCTTCACACGCATCCACAACCGCCTGCGCAAATTCCAGAGCTCCATCGCCTCCTTTTTTCCAGTGATCGGAAACAGCAACCCGTGCACCCTCTGCTTCGCATATTTCACGTATTTTTGCGATTTCGTCATTAGTATCAGTGTGAAATACGTTTACGCACACTACCGGAGGAATACCGGCTTTTCTTACAGTTCTAATGTGGTGAATCAAGTTGTCACACCCTTTAGCAACCCAAGCAACATTTTCGCTTAAGTATTCTTCCGGCATAGGTTTGCCTGGAACAGGAACCGGAGCACCTCCGTGACATTTCAATGCTCGAACAGTCGCAACAATGACAGCACAATCCGGAACGAGGCCGCTTAAGCGGCACTTTAAGTTCCAAAATTTTTCGAATCCTATATCCGCGCCGAATCCGGACTCGGTGACATGGTAATCCGACAATTTCAAGCCAATCTGATCAGCAATAATAGAGCTTTGACCAATAGCAATATTGGCAAAAGGCCCGGCATGAACAATAATCGGCTGACCTTCCAACGTTTGCATTAAAGATGGATTGAGAGCCTCAACCATCCATGCGCTCATGGCACCGGCCACCTCGAGCTCTTCCGTTGTGACGGGTTTGCCTTTTTTGGTGTAGGCAACGACGATCTTTCCTATTCTCTCGCGCATGTCTTTGAAATCTTTCGCAACAGCGAGAATCGCCATAACTTCCGAAGATACGGCAATGTTGAATTTTGATCTCATCATGAAACCATCAGATTTACCGTTCTCTCCATCAATGCCGATAATTATGTTTCTGAGTGCCTGACAGCAGAAATCCATAACCCATCCCATCTCAACTCTGGTTGGGTCAATATCAATACGCTTCATACCAGAAAGGCGCTCTAACTGCTCATCAGTGTAGTTTCTCTCATGCTGCATACGAGATGTAAGGGCAACCATGGCCAAGTTGTGCGCATTCATAATGGCGTTGATGTCTCCTGTAAAACCAAGAGAAAAAGGTGTTAGAGGGATACACTGTGACAAACCGCCGCCAGCGGCAGAGCCTTTGATATTCATGGTCGGCCCGCCTGAGGGCTGGCGGATCGCGGCACAAACATTTTTACCTAATTTGCCAAGCCCTTGTACAAGCCCTATACAAGACGTAGATTTTCCTTCCCCCAACGGCGTCGGCGTTATAGAGGTTACATCGATATATTTTCCGTTTGGTCTGTCTTTGAGTCGCTCAAGAACCGCTTTAAAATCAATCTTCCCAATGTAATGCCCGTGAGGCAGCAGTTCTTCCCTGGTTAATCCAAGGTTCTTTGCAATTTCATAGATGGTGAGCATCTCTTTTTCTGCGTCCTGTACGATTTGCCAATCTGCATATTTTGTTGGATCTAGGTTTGATGCCATTTTATAACTCTCTATATTTTGATGATAACGTTTAAGTGATAGTGTCACGGAGTTTAGAGAACTTTGGATAAGGGATCAATCAGGCAAGTTAATATTGACCCAAACATCATAAAAGAATTACAAAATCAATGGTTTGTATGAGATTCATAATAAGAACCTTAGTGACTCTTGTATTATATTACTGGTGATATTAATGAGTAGCGATGTTCTTGCTTCCATCTGTTTGTATTGCGTATTTGAAACTGATTATGCTTTCGCTGCCATCGCCGTGTACATCTATAGCCGAGGTGATTTCAAATTTCCCATACTTCGAAGCGGTAGATTTAAAAGCGTGAACCCTGCCGATTATATCCCCCGGCACACCAGCAAAAATAGCAGCATAGCCAGCATCCGGAGCCGTACTTAAATTAGCGAACGTATTAGTTCCACTCATATCTTGCGAAACAGCGGTATGAACATTAGTTACTGGAGCCATTGCTCCTTCGAAGCATATATCCGCCCCAACAGGATATACAGCCCCCGGGCCGGGAACGGGTGCTGGAGCCCAGACGTTGTTGTCGAAGTCATAGCATTGACCCGCAGCAAAAGTTTTGTTGACAGTATTGGTCGTCAAGATCGATCCCTCAACGGATGATGCACTACCCCCGCTTTCCGATGTTCCGGCACCGGGCTGTATGGGATTGCGGTCATCACGCGCAACACGAACATCTTCTACAACAGCCTGCGACAAACCACTGGCGGCTGCAACATCAGGAGATAATGTTGCATATAAAAGGTCACCACGTAGATTCTGGATTTTCAAGGCTCCTTCTTGTTCCACCAGAGTAATAATTGTATCGCCACTAGATTTTTGTTGTACACCGGTGGTTCGGGGAGTCTGCTTCTTGTCCCATTTAGTAGTAACAACGAACTTGCCACGACCGGCTTCTGTAATGCGGCTGACATAAAGTTTGAGCTGTATGTTGGTAAACATCTCAAAGTCGAAGCGCACGCCTTCTTCAAGCGCGACGCGCCCGCCAATGTAATCGTCCGCAATCAAATTGCTGAACAGCGCAAGGTTTTGCCGCTCGTAACTTTCCGCAATGAGTTTCATTGCTTTGACAATCCGGTCAGAATAGCTCTGGTTCGAGAAAACGATTTCCGTATCATTCGAAAGCGAAAGGTAAATCGGATCAAAACCAGGGGAGCGTATCAGCTGGACATACGGCTTATAATTCGTATTCGGCCTTGGCGTAATGTAAAAAGCTATTGTCGGAGCCAAGGGCAGCTCTTCCCACGTACGCCGCTCATCAACGGAAAGCAGAACTTTTTCAACGTTCTCCAGCGTATTGATCCTTCCCGTCAGGTACAGTCTGCCACTGCGCAAATCGTCATTCATTAGCACAACCCGGGAAGCTCCTGCCTGATAAGGCTTCGAATTAAGGCGCGGATCTATAATCCAGTAACCGTTTGAATCCAGAGGCTGTTGCCGGGCGAACATTTTTTCCTGTTCTTCTTCAAACTTCTTACGACCTTCCTCTTCCGCTATCAGCATCGCCTCGCCAATCGCGTCGGTATGATCCGTCCACCGGCGCTTGATAGTCGTGGCCAGTTCCACGTAAGCTTTACCGGTATTGGATTCCAATTCTGCCTCAATACCGTTTGGCTGAGGCGTAAAGATCAGATAGGTCGCAGAATGTTTTTGCACTACTTCCGGATATTTTATGGATGCTTCATCCATAAGCTCCGTAAACGATTCCTCACCCGCCTCGGCCACCTCAAAACGATTGGCCATATCGATAACTTCATCGAGATAGATAACGTCCCCGAGGATCATGTTTTCGGAACGCGCCGGAGTTATCGTCTTCAGGCTGACCAGATCCTCGTATTCCCGGTAAACATCCTTATGCTTTGACGCCAGATAGGATAGAGCGGCACCGGAAGGAGCATTGGCCCTCAGCGTACGGGAAACGTCCTTTAAGTTATCAGCCGTCATATAGTGGCGATAGGGTTTGTCGGCCCGCGCCATGCCTGTCTGATCGACAGTCAGCATGGCCGGAACCAGCTTGTTACCTTCACGGGAACCCTTCACGAGGCCGGACTTGATAATGCCTGCCTGCCATTTTTCAAGAGCCGTACCAATAGCGGTCAGGCGGTCGCTGGTATCGGCGCAATCGTTATATTCATGGCGGGCCTTGGTGATGTATTCTTCCAGATCCCTTTCCGCTGCGGAAATGTAGCCGGAGAAGAAAGAAACATGGCGCTCCATCGCTTTTAATTCATCGGGAAGCGTTTCCCCGCCCTCGACGAAAACGGCAATCATTTGCTTGTCTTCGCTCGTGAGCTTAATTCTGTCTTTCCAAAGCTCTTCGGCTGCCATGAGCTTTTTGTTTTTTTCTTCAACAATGCCGGTCAGCTCCTGAAAGTAACCCTCTCCGCCGCCCATGCCTTGTAATTTCGAACTCAAACCAAGCAGATAACCGCCAAAACCGGCCAGCCCGGACTCCGCCTTTTTGGGCAGGGTCGGGCACCATTCGCCGTATTCTTCCTGCGCCTTATAGAGACTGGCGCCGTCCGTGTCGAGGCTTGCCAGCACTTCCGTCGGCAAGGACATTTCCTTTATTCGGGCCATCAGGCTGATCAGCTGGTCGTATTTTTCCTGCGATACGTCTCGCATTCCTCGATATGCCTGAAGCAAACCTCTGGCCCGGTTGTTTTGCCCGGCAATCTGGCTATGGGTCAGGCCATGAGCCATCTTCAATTCTTTCTTGGCCTGCTTGCAGGCGGTTTTCCATTCCGACTTAAAACTTTCCATTACTTCGTCACGAAACCTCTGCAGGGCTTCGCCGGAGAGCCTGACTCCCTTGCGTTCTCTGTAATTTACTCTTTCATCGACCTTTTGCCTGAAATTCGGAGAGGATATAGATTCCGGATCTTCATCGCATTTGGCGTCGAGTTTCTGGCGCGATTCTTCCATGGATTCATAAACCGGCTGCCACATGGTATTTCCAGACGCTTCTTTTGCATCCAGACCAAGCGTTTTTCGCCAGTAAGTTCTTGCCCCGTTGATGTCGCCTTTGTTCAGGAATTTAATTCCTGCTTCCAGTTCGCCATCAACCTGCGACTCGTAATCCTCGATACTTTCAATGGCAAAAAGCGGACGCAGATATTGCGCGAGCATGGACTCATACCCGAAATGATCCGGCATGGGGTCGCCCTCATAATCGGTCTGGCCTGTCCATTCAGGCTCGGTATGCGCTTCGCCGTCAAACGTCTCTTCTATCTGGCTATAGAGCAATTCCCTGACTTTGGAGATTTCTCCCCTTGTTTCTTCCATGTCATTATATAAAGAGGTTTCATCGGTGAGATACACGGCAGCAGCCGAGTTCATCAATTTGCGGTCATGTTCGCTCAGCACAGGCATATGCTTATCATAGACCTTGATATGCTGATCCGCCGTTTCGGCACCGGAATGCGCTTTCTGGGCATCCTCAATAACAGCCTTCGCCTGTTCGAGCTGCTTTTTATATTCGGGGATCTTTTCTTTGGCCTCTTTTTGTCGGCGCAGTATCTGCCACATCGCCGGATAGCCGTTTTCGTAATAATTGGCGATCTTGTTGGCGTATTCTTCGTACTCGGCCATCTCCTGACGCACGCGCATGCGGTAATACTCGAGCGTCACCTGCTTGTTAACATCGGCAAGAAGGGTGCGAATCCAGCCGCGCGCGACATTGCGAAATTTATCGGATTGTAACTGGCGAACTTCTGACTCGCCTTTGGTATCCGCGACCATGCCAAGCATATAATCGTTCCAGCTTTCCTCGGGCCAGTCCTGCCCAATACCGGTTTCGACATAGCTTTTGACAAGCGTACGCGTTCCTGCATCTGTAATCAGATATTTGTTGAAGAAGTAATCGACCGTCTCGGCATTTATGTTGATGGTGGGCGGAGCACCGCCAACGGATTGTCCAATCAACCTGCGATCATTGTTAACCCGGCCATAGAGGGTTTCGACATTGAGCGCGTCTTTTGTAGATTTAACAGCAATATAGGATTCCCGCGTCAGCTTTACCATTTCCCAAACAGCCGTAGCCGCCGGATTGTTGAGGCTTCCAATGGCCGAGTCGGCAATCGCTAGCGCCGCATCAGTATATTTGCCTTCAGCATAGGCCATCCCGACCGTATGTAATGTTTTAATCAGCTCGACTTTTTTGCCGAGCGCTTCAGTAAATTCTGCCTCGTTATTTGCGGTCATCGCCTTTTCAAGGCCGCCTCCAAGCTCCCAGAACCACACCACACTCTGTTCCTTGAGAGCAGTTTCCAGACCTTTTTGCACATCCTTTTCCTTAGCCAGCGCCGAAACAACGTTAAAGGACAGAGGCGGAACAGTGGTTTCTGCTCTTGTCTGTGTCGCTATTCCCGTGATGAGCAGAAGGCCGATCAAGCCAATAAGTAACTTGCGCAACATTGGTTGTTCCTTTTTTTGTCTGTGTAATTCTTAAAAAATATCTGCGCCGCTCATGCGTACCAAACGCCATATTCCAGCTTCTTTCGCGAACACAAAATTCGTGGTTCCAGAATCCTTGGTTTGAGCAGCAGAACCCTTTGGAATAAAAGTCCGGGTCCAGTCAAATATAACTGCCAGCCTATCACCTTTCATAATTGATTGGTCGATGCTGAAATCGAAATTCAGAATTGTTTTTTCTGTGGAAGCCTGCTCAACCCGGTTAGTCAGTTCAAAGCGATTTGGTGCGAACTCTTCCGAAACCAAAGCGTCGAACTTGCCGGGAAAGCTGCCCCGATAAGCGTTAATAATTGCGCTAACCGCTGCCGCTCCTTCTTCCCAGTGATGCCCGGCGACAAGAGCGGTTCCGGTTTCAGAGGAACTGGTTTGCGCTTTGCATGCTATTAAAGGTGTTAGCATCATCGTCAGCGCTAAAATATATGTTAGTTTTTTCATCATCTTAGAAATTTGTAACCAGTCTAACCACATAGCGGTTTTCCTGATAGTCCTCCAAATCTGTTTCATAATCGTAATCATTATACTCACCGCGCAGGACTATCTCTGTATCTCGCTTGTCCATAAATTTATGCGTATATTCAATAAAAGAAGTGTAGGTGTCATAATCATCAATATTTCCTGCGCTGTTTGTCGTCAGAAAATTGTGGCCGAAAGTGGCAACATCTGACTCGGCGAACTGGTAACGTCCATTAAAGTTAATGCCGTTTTGAACTTCGTTATCACTCTGGCTTAGAGCATCACGAACCGAGCCGCTGTATGAAACAGCCAGATAGAAGGGACGGTCATACAATGTAAAATCACGACTGATATTAGCGCCATAGCGCCAGTATTCCTCGGAGTTGCCGCCGCCGCTGCGATCCTTATAATCACGCCTTTCCGCAAAAGCTCCTAGTGATGCTTTCATAACAACGTCGTTTATGGATGCCCCGTATATATGAGTTTGAGCAGAAGATGAATTGGCGGCATCATCAGAATCCCTGATTAGTCTTTTTATATAAGGCCGGAACGACAAACTGTTACGATCCGGTATGGGTCTTGCGAGTAACGACAAGGATGTCTCGTTATTTTTGGTTTGCTTGGTTTTATCACTTCCAGAAAGATCATCACGATACCAGTTCTGGGTAAAAGACAGGGAATAGTTCTTGTTTAAACGATAATTGGCGTTTATCTGGTGCTGCTCCTTGTCACGTACTGCAGATCCTGTGGCTGTGAAATAATCAGGATCTACCCGGTAATACAGATAACGGGTGTCAAATTTGTCTTTGTAACGCCACGAGGGAGAAAACCTTAAAGCCGTATCATTTACCATTTTGGTTGTATTGCTGTTACGATCTTCGTTGTATTCACTGTAAGCCACCTCCCAATCGGCAGCCAAACCACTTTCATAATGGCGCCAGGAACCATCGGTACTGGCAGACCAGTTGTGCATGGCCGGAGCGTAAATATTCTCGCGAATCGACGTACTGTTATCATCTCTTGTAAGCACACTTTGTACGCCAAGTTTTAATTCAGACGCGGCGCTTCCATTGCTCTTAAGAGGAGAAAATCCGAAATGCGCACCATAAACGTTACGCTGGTTAATACCAATTTCGGCCTCGTTGAGTCTTGCAACTACCGTCTTGTAATTAAAGCGAGATTCAACCGGATTTATCTCTGCACTGAATCCTTCAAGACTGCTGCCCATGGTGAACCGGCTGAACTCTGAATAAAAATTGCCGAACTCAAATAAATTCTGAGGATTGCTGATGCTAAGGTTCAACTGCTTTAGTCTGACGTCTTCCTGTGATTCAACCCGCTCCAGATTGGTAAGGCGCAAATCGACAAGGCCTTTAAACTGATAATTGCTCCAGAGCTTTTCATAAACTTGTAGATTTAAATCCGTTTGGTATTGAAGATCAGAATCTTCATAAAACGATTTCGATTGGTTCCCGGAGACATTAGTATATTCCAGCGAAGTCGTAGAGCGTCCTGTAATCATACCGGAACGGTTTTCGCCATACTCAACATAAGAATCAAAATCGAAAAGATCCCGGATTCTTTTTTCCTGACTAAATGAGGGATATGGATCCTGCGAGGCGTTCATATAATCACCGGGATCCAGAAGAACAACTTCTGCCGCTTGTGCCGGCATTACGAAAACAAGAGCCTTCAGCAAAAACGCTAACTTAAACTTATTCATCGAAGCCTTACCGTTTAAATACTTGTTTTTATAGCTTATATCAGCAGTATTTACATTAAGCAAGACAGCTTCTTTAGAAAAGAAGCTGTTTTAATCTTCGCTACCCTGATTTAGTGAGCATTAGGTCTAGGTGTTTAATCCTATCCAATGATGGTGTATTAAATTACGTACAGACACAATATCGATATTTGCGAAGGGATCAAACAACTAGACCATTCTACTTCCCAATTTGCTTAAAAATGGGGGATTACATCGCTACTACAATATTTATAGAAAAATAAAAAGTAAACATTTGTTAATATTTGTCTGACATAATTGTCTTACTCGGGAGTGTGCAAGGGGGCTTTAATAATGAACATGACTGCGAGCGACCTTTTAGAAAAGCTGGAAATGGCAGGCGTTACCGCAATGGGCGCGCCTAATAGTCCCGTGGTTGAGACATGTCAGATGATGGGCTCTCAATCTTGCATAGATGAACAAAATTTTGAAGTCGGCCTTGAAGAACAACAGCCGGAAGTCGCTTCCGCGCCAACAATGGGATTTGAACCCTCATGAACATTGAACTTGGAATATTACATGATGGTGGCGTAATGATGGTCAGCGACACTCCGCTACCCGACATCGTTCAGCGCGTCGAATATTACCGCGAACAGCGCTTGTTTATGGTTGTTTACAGCGACGAGGAAGAACACCCCGAAGAGCTTATGCATTACGAGATGCCAGAGCATATGGCACCTCCGGTTGAAAACACTCCCAATATCATGATTTACTCTTTATTTCCAGACCATGAGCCTATCGGCTACAGGGTTCCCCTCGTTCATGTGGGCGATCTATTATAGATTCATATTTTTGATTTTTATACTTGCATTTCATATCGGAGACTATATATTCTCCATCACCTGATGGTACGTAAATGGTGTGCGCGAGTGTAGCTCAGGGGTAGAGCACAACCTTGCCAAGGTTGGGGCCGTGGGTTCGAATCCCATCACTCGCTCCATTATTTCAATGACTTAGACGACACTCCCGCGGGAGTGTTTTTTATTCCCCACTCTATTCCTACTCAAAAATGCGGTTATTAATGGGGGTTTTATAACTCCCCACTTACACCCCACTTTTGTTTCTTGAGAGTCTTATGCGAAATATATAGTATTTCCACTTTATTTTAGGACGTGCTATAATGCGTTATGACCTATCCAATAGAATTTCGTCGCAAGGTACTTGCACATATAGAAAAAGGAACGAGCAAGCGCGAAAGCGGCAAGGCTGTTAGATACTTTGTGTAAATAGCCCTTTAAAATGTCATCCTGTGTGATCTGTCGGCGTAGCCATAGAACTACGGGTTTACCCTGGATATCTATACTGATGCGCAATATCCCGAGAGAAACGATTTAAATTGTCGAGTAAATGGATGGTTTAATTTCTAACAAATATTTCGTCATATT
>JAGYOK010000041.1 GCA_018399685.1 Alphaproteobacteria bacterium
GTTGAGGAACTTGTTTTGTCTTATTTCTAATCGAAACTACTATATTTGTAATCCTGATAAGTTAAAATTTGAGTCTGCGGGGTTATCACGTGAGCATTGGGCGAATGCCTCAGTGGTGCGCTCTATATTCAAAGATACGTTTAAGAACGCAGGGCTTCCGCATTTCACACCTCATTCAGTGCGCAACATGATTGTAAACTGGGCTATGGAGCATTGCACACAATATCAATTCAAAGCCATTAGCCAAAATATCGCCCATGAACATGTAATGACCAGTTATAATGCCTATGGCAACCTTAATATGGATACCCAGCGCAAAGCCATTTTAAGCATAGGCGAAGGAAATGACGATTTGCAAAATATCCCCACCGATGAACTTTTAAAAGAAGTAAGCCGCAGAGCAGGACAATAAAGCCCCTTCCCTTCGTGTTCGCAATGTTTTACAACTCTTAGAGGATTTTAAAATACGCAAAATTAGGGGAAATTATGCCAACACTCGATTTTAAAGGGAAAAATTACGTTTACGCCCATCACCTCAGTGTTCCGTTCCGCCAGTTAAACATTGCCCCCGATAAGTCCATGCCCAAAGATGGCAAAGCGTCATTGGATGACAATCTGATTATTCACGGCGATAATCTCCACGCTTTGAAAGCTCTTTTACCGAAATATGCGGGTAAAGTGAAATGCATCTATATCGACCCGCCTTACAATACGGGTAATGAGGGATGGTGCTATAACGATAACGTTAATGCGCCCTTGATTAAAGAATGGCTTAAAAAAGAAGCCAACCCTGTTGATGGCGATGATCTAGAACGCCATGATAAATGGTTATGCATGATGTGGCCACGATTACAGCTATTGCGCGAATTACTGGCTGATGATGGCGTTATTTTTGTAAGTATTGATGAAAATGAGCATCATTCATTAAGGCATATATTAGATGAAATATATGATCGAGAGAACTGCATTGCAGAGTTTGTATGGCATTCTACAGGGCATAGCGATAATCAATACGATGTTAAAATTAATCATGAATACATTTTAGGGTACGCTAAGAATACAGAACTTTGTGTTTTAGGAAATGTTGTTGATCCTAACACCAGAGAAGAAAGCAATCTTTGGAAAGGATATGCAGAAAATTCAATTACAAAAAATGGTGCAAAGAATCCTCCTAGTGAAATTAAATTGCCAAAAGGGTTCCCATGTAAAACTGATAAAGTATCTTTAAATAAAACTTTAATTTCAGATGAATTCTTTTTGAAAGTTTCAGAACTTGGGTTCATAACTCGGGATTTAACAAATAAGTATAATATTAGCTACCCCATTCGATTAGATGATTTTCACATTGAGAATAAAAAACTGAAAAACTCTTGTAGGATGTTTACAGGCTGGGCAAATGCTAACAAATTAAAAGAGTTCATAAAAAATGGGTGCGAGCCTATAGAAGAAAAAAACGGTGATTTAATTTCTTTCTTTTTATCAGAAAATGGGGTGATCTACTATCATAGAGAACGAAAAGAAGCAAAAAACATCCTTTCTGTTCTCACTAATTTTAAGACTACAGAGAAAATGAGGGCACAATTAGAAGACATTGGCTTAAAAACTGATTACCCTAAGCCGAATGACCTAATAGAATATATTCTTAAAATTGGAGGGGTTAAAAGTGATGACATTATCCTAGACTCCTTTGCTGGCTCTGGCACAACTGCACATGCCGTTCTTGCGCTCAATAAAGAAGATGGCGGCAATCGCAAATTCATTTGTGTAGAGATGGAAGATTACGCCGATGATGTTACCGCCGAGCGCGTGCGCCGCGTGATTAAGGGCGTGCCAAATGCCAAAGATGCAGCCCTAAAAGAAGGGCTTGGCGGCTCATTTACCTTTTGCGAGTTAGGCGAACCATTTGATATTGAAAAAATACTGAGCGGTGAGGCTTTGCCAACCTATAACGCTCTTGCCCATTATGTGTTTTACACCGCCACAGGGCAATCATTAGAAGCCGAAACCAAGCCTGCCAAAAACTTCCTGATCGGTGAGACAGATTTATTTGAAGTGTATTTGATTTACAAAGATGATCTGGGATATTTACGCAGTAACGAGTCCGCGCTTAATCAGGATAAGCTCGATATTATCAGCGCAAAGAAAAACACAAAGCAAAAAATTGTCTTTGCTACCGCCAAATATATGAGCCAAAGCGCACTAAACGAACACAAGGTCACATTCTGCCAAATCCCTTATGCTATCCACAAGATCGCGGGGAATTAGATTAAATGAGCTTTATTAATGCCCTTCCCTTAAAAGATTACCAGCAAGGCGTTTTGGACACGCTGGATACATATTTGCAAACGCTGGGCGGATGTTATACCGAAGCACAGGAATATTATGAGTTTCGTGTATCCAAAGGCTCTGATGATGCTGTGCCGCCTGAAAAATCAGGGTATTGTGCGGATGCATGGGAAAAATCAAAGGGAAAAATCCATATTCCGATTTATAGCGATAAAAAAGGAAAGGCCATTCCTAATGTCTGGTGTGATCGTTTGGATGGCACTGGGCGCAAAATTCCTAATATCTGTTTGAAAGTCCCAACGGGCGGCGGAAAAACTCTTTTAGCGGCGTGTGCGCTGGGGCGTATAGGGCGCGATTATTTCAAATCATCACGCGGCCTTGTTCTTTGGATTGTCCCAAGCACAACTATTTACAGGCAAACCTTGAAAGCTCTATGCAATAAGGAACATCCATACCGTATGCAGCTTGATTTTGAATCCGGCGGGCGCACAAAAATTTTAGAGCGCGGCGATGGGCTGGATAAGGCCGATATTGAAAATAACCTGTGTGTTATGGTTTTAATGCTGCAATCTTTTAATGTTGGGAAAATAAGCAAAGACGCACGGAAAATTTATAGCGATTCAGGTAAATACTCTTCGTTCTTTCCGCCCGTTGATGATTATACCGCTAATATTGAATTGCTAAATATTGTGCCGAATTTGGTTGAAGATGACATGCTGGAACGTGATGTAATTTCTGGCATTACAATCAAACATTCGCTGGGTAATGTCTTTCGATTATGCCGCCCGATTGTCATTATTGATGAAGAACACAAAGCAAAGTCTGTTAAGGCGATTGATAACATCAATGAGTTTAATCCTAAGTTCATTCTTGAGTTTTCTGCTACGCCGCGCAAGGGCAGCAATAAGCTGGTAGATGTTGGTGGTCAAAGCCTGAAATCAGAACAAATGATCCGCCTGCCTATCAATGTCCATGCTTCAGATAAAGAAGAATGGCAAACGACGCTTAACACGGCGCATGCTCAACTTGAAAGCCTTGGCAACGATGCGGGAAAGCTACAGGGCACAGATGGCACATATATCCGCCCTATGATGGTTATAATTGCCGAGCCAAAGAAAAAAGGCGATGATTACAATCAGGTTGAAGAAATTAAAAAGTACCTGATTGATAAATGCCAAGTACAACCAAATCAAATCCGTATCAAGTTATCCGAGAATGACGAAATCAAAGACGAAAACTTATTGGATAAACTTTGCCCTGTGAAATATATCATTACAAAAGATGCTCTGCGCGAGGGGTGGGATTGCCCTTTTGCTTATATTTTGGCAATTTTAACGCAAAAAAACAGTGCTACAGCCCTTACACAATATACAGGGCGAGTTTTACGCCAACCATATGCCAAGCTAACGCCTATCCCTGCTTTAAATGAATCTTATATCTATTGCAGCAAAGAAAACGTAGGCGATGCTATTAAAAAAATTAAAGATGGGCTGGAACGTGAGGGCATGGGCGATGTTACAAGCGAAATCCAAAATATGGATAATAACGCAGAAGATGAACGGGTGAAGGTTACTCTAAAAAGAAATGAAACTTATCAGAAGAAGATTTTTCTGCCTACGTTAAACGCGGTAATGCCGGATGGAACAATAAAACCTTTCGATTATTACAGAGATATTTTAGGCGAAATTAAATGGGCAGAATATCATTGTTCAAAATTACCTATTCTAGCCGATCAAACAACAATTCAAGTCACAGGGGCAACGGTTGATTACGCCAAAAACCTTTTGGGACAATATGAATTTTCGCATTTACTTGGTGATACAACCGAAGTTGTTCAAGATGGAGTAATCAATTATAGCCTTTTATCCAGTCAATTAACGGATAAAATTCCAAATGCTTTTGAGGCAAGCCGCGTTATTTATGAAGTTGTTTCAGAGCTAAAAGAAAAAGGCAAAACAGAGAATATTATTGCCGCCGCTGGGCATGATCTTGTTAAACAGATCAAAGATGATGTTTTTAAATGGCTATTAGAACAATCTGAAAAGCTCTTTTTAGAGAAATTAAAGAATAATCAGGTTTTATTGAAATTGCTGGCTGCGCCCTTACTTGATCTTAATTGGGATATGGGCGAAGACCGTACCGTTTATAAAGGATTACAAGAAGACCCTGCTATAAGTTGGGACAAAAACCTATTCCAGCCACAATATAAAAGCAATTACAACGGACTTGAAGCAAACGTAGCCGCTTATATTAATCAAAGTGAAGCTGTTAAGTGGTGGCATAGGCTTGGTACAAAGGGTACAGAATACTTTGTTCAAGGCTGGACTAAAGATAAAATATATCCTGACTTTCTGATTTTAATGCAAGATGATAAATATATGTTTATTGAAACAAAGGGCAATCATTTGGAAAATCCAAATAGTGCTTATAAAGCCAGAGTTTTTGAATATCTTTCCGAGCATGCAAACAAAGCCCTTTCAGTTGGAGAATTTAAACTTTTAACTGGTGAAAAAGAAATTAAATTTGATCTTGTTTATGAGAATGAATGGAAAGAACGATTGATAGAAAAAGGTTATTAACGATCATTTGGTGACCTTTGCATTTTTGAAGATTCTAACGCTCGATTATCCGCTTAAAACATCGTTTTGTAGGAGATAAATAAAGGGGCAAGAATACAAATAAGGGGTAATAATGGTGGTAACAAAATAAATTGAATTATGATTATTGTTTTATATCAAACAATTAATCGCTAACTTAAAGTCCCTCCTCCCCATTATTTCCCTTACATTTCAAATGGTTACATCATTTTAATCACTCGGAAATTCTAACTCTTCCTCTGTTAGGGGGCGCTCTCCTGCCTAACTAAAACGTGTGGGAGAAAGATAAGGCAGGAGAGCTTTTCTGCATATTGCTACACAGATTGGGGAGGAAATTGTTGTTCATATCGAGGATTGGACAAAACGGCGACTACACTGTGCGGCCATTTGCATCGCTCCATATAGCGTGCCCGCTCAAAGAAATACATCTCGCGTAAATCTGACCAGCAAGCAATGCCGTTCATAATCTCTTCTTTCATGC
This sequence comes from Alphaproteobacteria bacterium, assembly GCA_018399685.1. Lineage (GTDB taxonomy): Bacteria > Pseudomonadota > Alphaproteobacteria > Micavibrionales > Micavibrionaceae > UBA1672. Next base: position 5,365 of record JAGYOK010000041.1, read on the forward strand.
TCTTAAGTTCTTTACGAACATGAAACGTTGCAACATCTTGTGTATATTCTTGGGCGCGCAGATCCTTAAATTCTTTGACCTGACGCAACATATCTTTGCGATAGCCATGGATAATATCGGCCAGAAGCATAATTTCCATACATTCCAAAGCATCCTTAAACTGCATCTTTGTGATTTCGTTAAGGACACATTGAGTCTGAATATGGCCGCATTTTTCCTCTAGCCAACCTGTAAGGGCGGCCATGTTATCGTTCTTATCTGTCATATTGTCATTTATTATGTATTTTAATACACAAAATATATATTATGGAAAATCAAAATGGCAGTAACAATCGAACAAATTCGTATGGCCCTAGGCGCTTTGGACTGGACTCTTGACGACTGGTCAAAGAAAACGGGGTTATCTTCCGTTGGCTTATCTAATATCCGCACCGGCACCTCTCAACCCCAGAAGAAAACCATGGACACCATTATCCGTGTTTTTGAAGAAAACGGTATCGAGTTTATCCATGAAGGCGTCCGGCGTAAGCCTACGATTTTCGATATTTTAACCGGAAGTGAAGGGCTGCAGGAATTTTTCAACCGCGTTCATGAGCATGCCAGCAAGAACGGCGGTAAAATCGTGATGTTCGGGATTGATGAATCCCTTTTTATAGACATAATTACTCCAGAATTTTCACAAGATTACCTTGCCCGTATGACAGAGGTCTCACAAAGACGCGGAGACCTTGAAGTTCTTGCTATTGTTTGCGAGGGGGACACGAACTTTTGTGCCTCAGCTTATAATGAATACCGCTGGATATCTAAGGACATATTTCAAGCTGTTCTCTTCTATATTTATGGGGAAACCCTTGCGATCATGGATTTTGATACCACGCCGGGGCCGACAATTGTATTGATTAAATCACTAGCAATCACAAATGCTTATCGTAAACAGTTCCAGGCCTTCTGGAACATGGCATATCCACCACCAGTAAATGAGGAGGTAAAAAATGAGTGCAATAAATAAAATTGAGCAGGACAATGTTATGTCATTCGCTACGCTTACGGAATTTGACTACAAACAGCTGCGATCTTTTGAAGATATACTTGTTTCAAGTATTCAGGCAGCAGAAGAACTTTGGCAACAGCCCAAAACAGGCATGCTATTTTTTCACGAATGCTATCGCGCTTGGAAGAACAAAACAGTTTTACCCCTGCCCTCCTAAATAACGCGGATTAGGCGGTTATTGGTAGGCAATCCATAATAATAACGCTTCTTTTGGTGTGACGTGTCATCATATGAATGAGCGTATCGACCACGGCGAAATTATAAAAGCAGCTTGAAGAAGCTCAGGCACAAGGAGCGTCACAAAAACGTGTGGAAGTTGCGTAAGGGACTTCTTTCCGAATAACTTGTGTGTGTGGGATATAACACAAGACGGTTAGGGTCAGTACCTTAACCAAAACACAATTCATATGCGCTAGTGTCATCAACCCTAGATTTTCTCAACCTGCGTGTATTCCAGTTCAACCGGAGTGGCTCTGCCAAAGATAGAAACAGAAACTTTAAGCTTGGCTTTTTCCTCATCCACTTCTTCAACAATACCGTTAAAGGAAGCAAACGGGCCATCGGTCACTTTGACCTCTTCGCCAATATCATAGACCACAGATGGACGCGGGCGATCGATCCCCTCTTGCACCTGCGTCAAGATACGTTGAGCCTCACGCTCACTGATAGGAACCGGACGGCTACCGCCAGCACCAAGAAACCCGCTTACCTTTGATGTGTCTTTAATCAAGTGCCAGACCTGATCGTTCATATCCAGCTTAGCCAGCACATATCCGGGGAAAAATTTGCGCTCTGAATTCACGCGCTGCCCGCGCTTTACTTCAACTACTTCTTCAGTCGGCACAAGAATCTCTTCAACGTAATCTTCCAGCCCCTGCTTGGCTGCTTTTTCTTTAATAGATTCGGCAACCTTTTTTTCGAATCCTGAATATACGTGCAATACATACCAACGCTTTGCCATTACAAAAGCCCTTTCGCTTATAACAAACTAATTTAAATGCCCATAATCTGACGTATCAGCCAGGCAATAACCTGATCTGCAAAGAACAGGAATAAAGAAGAGAAAAACACCATGACAAACACGGCCATAACACTCACGGTCACCTCTTGACGAGACGGCCATGTAATTTTTCTACCTTCACTTCTAACCTGCTTGATATAAGCAATAGGTCCGGTTTTTTTAGCCATGTTCACACCTTCTTGTACTAGTTCCTCTGACCCAGAGTTTGTGTTGTGAGCGCTTGCCACTTATTTATACACTAACCATTTGGGGATTTAAGGAAAATATTTACACCATATTTACAAGCATGACCAGAGAAAAATGCCTTTAAAAGGAATATATTTACTGTACCCTTGTCAATATCTAAGAATATTTTGGCCATAAGAAGATTAGTCATTAGTCGTTCGAAAGCGCCATACAATACAACACAGTCTTTACTTGCTGGGCATTGCAGACATCAGGGTCATACGAAACAAGAATTTCCACCTCTTCCATATCTAAAGAAACACCAAGCCCATACTTTATAAATGCCTGCTTTTCCTTTTCCGTCATAAAAGCAATATTAAACCGTGTACCACAATCCCCTACTTTAACAGGCATCCTCAGGCCATTATTAACATCATAGGCAATAATCATTGCCTGCTCATTAAAAGGCAACTTTCTGAGGTCTTTACTGCTGTATGGAGACTTAGGCTGGCCGGTCATATTATTTTTCTACTACCTTATTTCTGTTATGTTATAAAAAACAGTAAAGTATGTTGTCAAGTTTTTCAAAAGACCGAGTGCAAAACCTAGACAACACTAATCGACATATTTCAATATCGGATTACGCGCAGCCTTAACCTCATCGAGCCTGCGCCGAGGCGAGGAAAGCGGCATAGCGTGCAACTTATCATGCCCATTTTCTCCAGCAGCCTGAGCGGCAATTTCCTTCATAGTAGCGACAAACGCATCCAGCTCGGCCTTGCTCTCGGTCTCGGTTGGCTCAATTAACATCGTTCCATGCAAGACCAGCGGGAAGTACACCGTCATCGGGTGGTAACCATATTCAATCAAAGTCTTGGCAATATCCAGCGTCTTAACATCGAACTCTTTTTGCACCTTATCGGTCAGCAGGCACTCATGCATGCAAGGCCCTTCGAACGGCGCGTGATAGTCATCTTTGAGCAAAGAAAGCAGATAATTGGCATTAAGCACTGCATCTTCTGCAACCTGTTTAAGACCATCGGCTCCCATAGATTTCATGTAAGTCAGCGCCCGCACGAAAATTCCGAATTGTCCTGCAAAGGCTTTGAGGGTTCCCAAAGTATCGGGGCGCTCTTCCGCTGTCTCAAAACGATAGCTATCGCCCTCTTTCACCACCGTTGGCACAGGCATATAGCGAGACAACTCCTCCGAGCAACAAATAGGCCCTGAGCCCGGCCCTCCGCCGCCATGAGGCGTAGAAAACGTCTTGTGCAAATTGAAATGCATCACATCCACACCAAAATCACCGGGGCGCACTTTACCCACCAGCGCATTGAAATTCGCACCATCGCAATAAAAATACCCACCTGCCTCATGCAGCAGATCAGCGATTTTTTGAATATCGCGCTCGAACAATCCGCAAGTATTGGGGTTAGTCACCATCATACCGGCAACATCCCCGCCCATTGGATCGGTTCTATACAGCGCTTCTTTGAACTCTTCTACACCCAGACGCCCGCCAGTCTCACTGGTCGAGATAGAGCGCACCTCAAAACCACACATCACAGCCGTTGCCGGATTGGTTCCATGAGATGAGTCCGGCGTCAGGATAACGCGGCGCTTAGCGATATTCCCCTGCTGCTCATGAGCGCGGCGTATGGTCATCATTCCGGCCAACTCCCCATGCGCACCAGCAGACGGACTTAAACACGCTCCCGGCAAACCCGTAAGCTCACTAAGCCAGCTTTGCAACTCATACATCAGCTCCAAAGCGCCCTGCACTGTGCTTTCCGGTTGCAACGGGTGAATATGCGCAAACCCCGGCAAGCGCGCTGTTTTCTCATTGAGGCGCGGATTATGCTTCATCGTGCAAGAGCCAAGCGGGAAAAACCCATGATCGATGGAATAATTCCACGTACTCATACGGACGTAGTGACGTAGAACTTCCGGCTCACTCAAGGAAGGTAAGCCAATTTTGCCACGTTCTGGAACACCCGTACGCGGCTCCCTTCCTTCGGCTTGAGGCCAGTCTACGCCACAGTTTCCGCCTTGGCTGTATTCCCAAAGCAAAGGCTCTTCATAGTGCAAACCTTTTGTCTTTCCGGCGTTTTTCATCATGGTCTTTTCGTTCATAATGCTCTCATTTTTCTTGACATGAAATTAATTAACAATACTTTTTTCCTATAGCACCTTTACACACGTGTAAGTAATAAAGGAATTTAGCAATGGCTTCGGCAACCAAAGAAGATGTACGCAACGCTGTCTTCAGAAAGATATGCGGATCTTTTGCCGAAGTTTGCGGATGCACTGTTACTCCTGAAGATTTACGAATTGACGCCTTTATAGAATACGGAAAAGGAGGCCGTAAAGAAGGCTGGTTCTTCGTTTGCCCCGAAGATCCGGGTAATTTAAAAATCAGGAGCTGCACAGAAATGTTCATGAGCGCCCTGAATAAACGCCCTGAATGTAAACCCTTAAACAAATTGAGCGATATAAGCGCAACAGAATGCACAAATCTGGATGACTTGCTGAAAAGCATCAATGCGTTACAATAATTCATCTTCTACGCTCCAGCTAAAACTTCGCTCAGCGCACCGGTCAGCGCTTCGATATCCTCATCCGTAGTCAGCTCAGTGGCCGCCACCAGCATCTTGGCACCTTCCAGCGCCAAGCCACCGATCACACCACATGTTGCCAAATCCTCAAGCAAAGCATTCACATCGGTTCCATCTGGAAACTGAACAACAAATTCGTTAAAGAAAGTTTCGTTAAGCACACGTACACCTTTAATTTCCGCCATAACATCGGCCAGCTTGCACGCCATTTCATGGTTCAAGCGCGCAAGCGTCTTAAAGCCACTTTCACCCAGAAAACTCATATGCGCGGCAAATGAAAGAGCACAAAGCCCTTGGTTCGTACAAATATTTGATGTCGCCTTTTCACGGCGGATGTGCTGCTCACGCGTGGAGAGCGTCAGAACAAATCCCCTGCGCCCATCCGCATCTTCGGTCATTCCAATCAAGCGCCCCGGCATCTGGCGCATGAATTTTTCTCTGCAGGCAAAAAAGCCCAGATGCGGCCCGCCAAAACTCATCGGCATACCAATCGATTGCCCCTCTCCACAAACTATATCCGCCATATCAGGAACTGGTAAAAGACCAAGCGAAACCACCTCAGTTATCACCACAATCAACAAAGCGCCCGTTTCATCACATAATTTACGATACTGATCGTATTTATGAATGTTTCCAAAGAAATCGGGGGATTGAACAATCAAACATGCTGTATCGTTATTCGGATTTCCTTCGATAATTTCTGTATTATCAAGATTATGCAGATAAGCTTCCAGCACCTTGCGGTACTCAGGATTAAGTGCAGATCCGAGTGCAACCTTCTTCCGTTTGGTCACCCGCATCGCCATAAGCGCAGCTTCCGCGCAGGCTGTCGAGCCATCATAAAGCGAGGCATTAGCCACCTCTTGCCCCGTAAGACGAGCGATATATGTCTGATACTCAAATATCGCCTGAAGCGTCCCTTGCGCAATCTCCGGCTGATACGGAGTATAAGCGGTTAAGAACTCAGAGCGCTGGATAATATAATCCACACTGGCCGGACAAAAGTGATTATAAACCCCTGCCCCCAAAAAGAAAGGAACGCTCGAAGCGTCCATATTCTTTACAGCCATGCTTGCCATTTCGCGCCCGACTTCGATCTCCCCCTTATGCATCGAAAGATCCGCCAGCCCGTCTATAAACGCCTCTTTAGGGATATCGCGGAACAACTCATCCACGCTCGATACCCCAATCGCATCCATCATCTTTGCGCGCGATTTATCTGTCTGTGGTAAATATCTCATTATTACTTAGTCCTTTGTTTTATAACCAAAGTGTCCTCCCGCCTCCGTGCAAAGATCCGGATGCCCGATCAAAGACGAAAAGAAGCTCTTAATCTACTTCTTTCAAATACTCCGCATATTCAGCTTCATCCATTAACTCATTAAGCGCGGAAGGATCAGCCACTTTTATCTTAACAATCCAGCCATTTTCATTAACCGGAGCGCTGACAAATTCAAGCTCATCTGCCATTTCCTCGTTAACAGCAACAATCTCGCCATCCACCGGAGCATAAACCTCGGCAGCAGTTTTCACGGATTCAACAACAGCAACATCCCCGCCTTTCTCGACACGCTTGCCAACTTCCGGCAGCTCTATATAGACCAGATCACCCAAGGCGTCTTGCGCATGCTCCGAAATACCAACATACGCAACATCGCCTTCTACATAGATGCATTCATGGTCTTTTGTGTACCTAAATTCAGCCATCTTTAACTCTCCTTACCTTCATTTATATATTGAATAAAAAGTCATTATTTTTTTGTGTTTGCTTTGATAAACGGCATACGTACAACCTCGGCAGCAATTTTACGATCGCGCACAACAACATAAACATTAGTGCCGGGTTTTGAGTATTCACTTGGAACATAGCCTTGCCCTATACTAACTCCCAGAGTTGGGGAAAAGCCGCCGCTGGTCAAATTACCAATATCAAGCCCCTGCCCGTCAAGTATAGGCGCCCCCTCACGAGCAACCCCCTTGTCTAGCAATTTAATGCCGACGCGCCTTCTTGCCACACCATGATGCATATGATCCAGCACCGTATCTGCGCCAATAAATTCCGTATTTTCTTTACCGATAACCCACGCAAGCCCCGCTTCTACCGGAGATGTAGTCTCATCGATATCATGACCATACAGGCAATATCCCATCTCGAGGCGGAGAGAATCCCGCGCCGCCAGCCCAACAGGCTCGACCTCTTCATGTGCAAGAAGTCTTTCCCAAAGCTCCCGCGCTACCTCATTGGGAACGCTGATCTCGAATCCATCCTCCCCCGTATAGCCGAGACGGGAAACAAACATCTGGTAATCCTCATGCGCCCAAAGCGCCATGTAAGGAAGATCAGATAAATCCATCCCCAAAGCCTCACGCATCACAATTTCGGCCTTTGGCCCTTGCAGGGCAATCAACGCCCAGTCCTCGAAATAAGCGAATTCAAGATCGCTATCTTCGGAGATTTGCGCCTTGATCCATTCAATATCCTTTTCCTTACAACCGGCATTAATCACACAGTGAAAGGCGTTCACGCCTGTACGTGTCACCATAAGATCATCAATAATCCCGCCATTTTCATTGGTCAGAACAGTATATTTTGTATGGTCAATATCAAGTGTTTCAAACGATGATGGAGTAATAGTTTCAAAGAATTCAACGGCGCTATTTCCGTCTTTATCCTCTCCACGAATCATAATTTGCCCCATATGGGAAACATCAAACAATCCGGCATGAGAGCGTACCCATTCGTGCTCTTTCTTTACTCCCAGCTCATAAAAAAGTGGCATGTCATAACCGGCAAAAGCCCCCATTTTGGCGCCCAAAGCCTTGTGTACACCATGCAATACGGTCTTGCGCGGCATAGCCTCTCCTGTTTGTCTCTTACAAAAATCTATAATGTTTCTTCAGCAATAACAGAATTATCTACCACCATCAATCAAAGAGACGCAGAAAAATGTTACATTCTGCACAAACAGCAAAAAACATAAAATCGGGGAGGCAAGCTGGAAGCAGGCTATTGTGCAGGAATAAGAAAGTCTGAATCTTTGTCTCGCAGCGCCTTTGTTTTTTCATACATATAGATCGGCCATGTCACATCGAAGTAAAGCTGGGCAGGAGATTGATCCTCATAGAAAACATCGTGGACATTATAAAATTTGTTTTCTACCTTATATATCTCGCTTTTATTTACCGTGACGTTATGATCGGCTAAAAGATATGTTTCCTCACCATAAGTGACAATTATAAACGCATCATCCGGATCCAGACCTTTATTTTTGCCTCTCTTGATATCCTTCATCAATGCCTCATAGATTTTTTCCAGACGAAGCTTGTTTCCATAGATCGGGTTTGCCCTGCTTAACATAAGTGCATAATCGACAACATCTATATTCGCCAGATGTTCAAACAGCAATTTTCGATAGCTTTTCAAGGCTTCATTGACTTCGTTTTGGTCCTCTGATACATCAGCCGTATATGCATAAGCTGTCATTTTTTTGACAATGTTGCCGCCAAACGGCTCATAATAAGGCGTTCTGGCATAAAAAACACGTAATGTTGTCATTGCCCTGTCCGGAGCTTTCTTCCCACTCATAACCTCGAACACCTCACGCTCATACTTCTCAGTAAGCTTTTTTTGTGTACGCTCCCAATATGCCAATTCGTTACGGGAAAAAGTCAGGCCGCTTTCCGATTTTTCTTTTTTATTCTTTTTTGAATCTTGTAAACGATGTAACCCATACCCCGGATCTTGCAAAGCTGATTGGGAAAGAGCCTGCAAAGCTCCACCCAGCATCACTCCTGCCCCTAAAGTTGATACACAAATAACCTTTAGAAAAGTCTTAACCAGCATTCTTGAATTTTCCTTACCATCAAATCAATAAAGGCCACTATAGCACTCAAACACAGTTCGATCAAAACAAACAAAAACCCCGCGAAAAATATCCCGCGGGGCTTTAAAATCTTTATATCCATCAGTCTGAGCTAACGGCGTTTCTGTTTAGGCAGTCGCTAGGAGCGCTGCGTGTTTTAGCACCCAAACCGGAACAACTATTCAATAATTTTTGTTACCACGCCGGCGCCAACTGTGCGGCCACCTTCACGGATAGCAAAGCGGAGGCCTTCATTCATTGCAATCGGTGCAATCAATGTAACTTCCATGCCGTTGATGTTATCGCCGGGCATCACCATCTCTGTGCCGCTTGGCAACGTCACTTCACCGGTCACGTCAGTCGTACGGAAGTAAAACTGCGGGCGGTAATTTGTGAAAAATGGAGTATGACGACCGCCTTCATCTTTTGACAAGATATAGGCTTCGGCTGTGAATTTAGTGTGTGGAGTAATAGAACCGGGCTTAC
>JAGYOK010000042.1 GCA_018399685.1 Alphaproteobacteria bacterium
CATATTTGTGGAAACGCCTGCGCGATGCGGAAGTGACAGCGTCGGAAGTCCCGCCTCATTGATTTTTTAGGAATAATTTTAGATTGGTTGAGCAGGCTGAACAGGATGAGGAATAAGACCTATCGTTATACTCCATGTTTCGGTTGTACCGCTGATTGTCGCATTGACATCGATTGTGGCACCTTGCGGGGCGTTAGTTGTTGTGCGGAGCTGTACATATTGGTTATTCGATATGGTTCCGCCTGAGCTTGTCCAATCTTGCAGTACTGTTGAACAGATTGCATCGCTACATATACGGTATGCTGTGGATGTGCCGCCGGAAACAGCAACGTTTTCTGCGGATGTTAAACCTGAAACCTGTGCAATATTAGAAGTAACCTGTATCATTGATGCCTGGTTGTTAAGGGAAGTAAATGAGAAGCTTGGGGCAGAAACCGGGGGGGAAGTACTCACATCAAGGTTTAAATTATACGGCAGGGCGAAGGTAGTATCCAGGTCGTTGCCGGACGCATCCTCCAGCTCATCCGCTACTGTCGTGATCGCAGTAATCGTGATACCGTCCGCATCGTTATCCCCAGCCTGCACCGTATAAGTAAATTCGGCGTTGCCCATGTTTATAGCAGAGAAATTCGCCGTGCGCGATGTTCCGCCGATATTCAGCGTTAAAGTGGGCAAACCGCTTTGCACAAGTTCTTCATCCGCATTCAATGTTACCGTAATCACATCGTTGATCCCCGCAGGATCGCCGCCGCTTGATACTGTCGTAAATCCCGCAATGCTCGGTGCGGTCACATCCAGCACCGTGCCAGACACTCCGCCGCTGACCGTCCGTAGCATCGGCGCGCCGTTTGTGCCGATCAGTGTACCGCCGTTTTTCTCGATCTCTTTGGCGACGATATTTGAAAGCGTTTCATCCGCGCCGACAACATCATAAGTAAAGACAAGTGTAGAGGTTCCACTCCCCGATGCATAATCCGCCAGACGATCCATCCCGCCTAGCGTAAAGCGCAGTTGCGGTGCACCGGTGACCGTGACGTTGCTCGTCAGGGGCACGATAAAACTCAGCGTATTGCCCGTAGCCAGAGTGCCCGTCACACTGACAGCTTCATCAGCAAAAGGTGCGGCTTTCGCACTTAAAGGCGCAGGACCGACCAGATCAAGCTGTATATGTGCAGCGCTTGTATGGGTTTCGTAAATGACTGTGCCTTCAGCGCGGATTTGCGGCGCAAGACCGTCTCCATCCTGCGCCTCGGCCAGTTCTTCGGTACCCACCCGCGTGGTGCTGGTATCATCGGTAAAGTCTGCCGCGCCATCACGTACCCGCAACGTGCTCGTTACACCCGCCACGCGCACATCCACATCCGTGCCAATAAGCTCAATCTTGCCGCCCGGCACGGCAATAACTGTTATACCGCCAGAGCCGCTGGTAAACTGAATAATACCTTCAATCAAAACAATCTGATCGCGCTCAATCTGCACTTGCGTGCTCTGCCCCACATCAAGCCGCGCGCCGTTACCAAATAAAACCGTGGCACCATCGCCAGCGGCGGCGCCCGTTGCGATAAACGTATCAAAGGCCAGACTTTGCCCCACGCTAACATTCGCCCCTTGTGCAAAGGTCACGCGAGCCGTCACATCAGAATCCTGGCGCACCTGCACGCGGATCTCATTGATCCGCCGTACCTTATCAAATCTCCGGTCTATCACGTTATTCAGATTATATGAGGGGCGTTCCCACAAATCATCCCATCCTTGCCCAAAATTATAATTCATGCGCACGGTCACAGTGCCGTCAAAATCATCCATCTCATTGTCTTTTAAAACCTCGCCCCGAAAGGTCAGAAAATTAATCGGCGTATATTCAGCCGCCAATTCATACCCCCAGATATCATCACCGTTTGGATTGCGCACGGCTGTGCGCTCCTGATCCCAATGAAAGCCGCGCGTAAACATCTCAAGCTCCGGCGCCTGTGGCAGGCGCCCGGAAAATGTCAAATCCGTACCAGATAATGCCTTTTCTTCAAACCCGTCATCACGAACGCGCCAGTCGGACAGACCGATATAATGATTAAGATGCGCACCGATCAGGCTGTTTTTGTAATCCACTCCCAGTGACATCCTGTTGTGGTGATAGGGCCATTGATGATCAACAAACGCATTAGCGCCAAACATGTGCTGCTTGTCCTCGGTAATATAACGGTAGGCCAGACCGACATTGAGCGTATCGCGCCTATCGCTCGTCCCCGCTCCGTTATCCTCGACCATGGCATTGGCATATGAAGCTTGCACAAACACGTTATTGTGCAGATTAGCGCTCTCATATAAAGGCTGAACCGTCAAAAGAGAATATTCATCTAAACCTCCTTCTAACAAAGAATATTCCAGCTCCAGATTATTAAGCGCGACCAGATCACTGACAGAGGCTGCTGCCTTGAGGCCTTCCAGACCGCTGCGCCACATGGTTTCTTTCGCATTGGTCACAAGGTCTTCGCTTTGTGAAGGAGATCCGTCATAAAGTGTTATAGCTTGCCCAAATAAATTGTCTGCCGTTTTACCGGTACCTCTTGAAATCTCGGCGGCGGCCGCTTCAAGTGCGGCAGATGACGCCTCATTATCAAATTCCGGTAATATCTCATGCAATTGTTCGCGCACCCACTGTTGAGTTAAAGAAAATGGCTCCGGCATTAAAGACAAGCTCCTGTCTTTAAGACGTGTCACAACATCATCAAAATGTGGATTGCCCTCCAAAATCTGACCCGTAGCAATAACCTCCTGTGCTATACGTAGCTCCCATTTACTATATTTTGCAGCACCTCCTTCATCGCCTACGGGTGATTCATTTGATGATAAGGAGGATGACTCAGAGGAATAAAACGAAGCAGCTTCCTCTCCAGCCAGAGCAGGAAACAAGCCGAACACAATAAGCACAGAAAAAACCAGAGCAATAAACTCTATATATTTGATGGAAAAAATTGACCTATACCCTATAGCGGAGCCAGCTCCAGAGTTAGCCACTGGTTTGGTTACTTGCCCCATTGTTCGAACCATTTTTTTGCTTCCTTTTACCTCTGGCAAACTTTGCCAGAGAAGTATTCCCAATATCTAAGTGAGGTCTGGAGGTGATATCCTCCCTTCGCGAAGCATTGTTCTGCATCATTCAAGCTTAAAAAACAAGCTAAATCTACCATGATAACTCTTTAAATTACAATTATACGCTAATCTATATAAAACATAAATATACGAATTAGCGTATAAAGGGCGTAAAGTCAGTTAAGATCAGAAAATGACAATAACAGACAGATTTTACTAAGAGCTATTTCTACACATTCACCGATGTCATGGGCACATATTAATCTACTCGGTGAATATGATTTCTCGGATGAAAAACTCAGAGATTCCTCTAGCATCAAACCGCCGAAAATGCTTGCATAAATAAACCTATAGCCGCTTTTGTACCTTTGTACGTTTAGGCTCAATATGAAGTATCGGCGGTATTACACCAATGCAGAAATTGGCTATGGTCGCTGCTTAAAAAGTTCTACTTATAAAACCCTCTAAATATGGGGGCATTAGCATGCCACATTTAAATTTTTCTAGGCAAGCGCCAGATAAGCTGAATTAGGAGAAAAACCTTGATTTTATTGTTGCTGAGAAGTCGTTGGAAAATAGGCTTCTAGTTCCCAAGATCCGGCGGTAAATCAAATCACGGCGCATCAGTGCGTAGTATCCAGAATAACTCTTAAGATTCAGAAACTAGACTTTTACACAGCATTAATACAAAAGCAGTGTTTCTTATTGCTATCTTTTTTCCAAGGTTTTCTAATAAAGATGCGTCTAAAGATATAGGAAAACAAATGCGTGAAGTTGAGGATGGCGAACTTATCAAAAAAGCGAGGGCTGGAGATACCAAAGCCTTCGAGGCTTTGATTAACCGTCATTATGATAGAATGTATGCTATTGCTTTTAAATGGACGCGCAACTCCGCGGATGCTGAGGATGTAACACAAACGGCCTGTATAAACATGGCCAGAGGTATCCGTACATTACTTGATGAGCGTGTATTTAATACATGGGTATATCGAATTGTGGTAAACGCGGCAAAAGACTTCTTTCGTCAAAATAAACGTACGGAGCCTCTTCCTGCTAATAATGAATTACCGGGCACAGGCCAAACGCCAGAGGATATACTCTATACACGTCAAATGCTGGAAGAGATTTACTCTTTGCCGGAAAAAGAAAAAGATGCCGTTTTGTTGGTCTTTGGAGAGGAATTAAGCCACGCGCAAGCGGCAAGCATTCTTGGGTGCGCAGAAACAACTGTGTCATGGCGTATTCATAAAGCCAGAGAGCTCCTAAGTGAAAAGAGAGCGAAGAGAGGGTAAGGCTATGGACGATCAAGAATTGATAAAAATATTAAGTAATGTTAAGGCTCCCCCTGCTGATGATAACGCTCGAAAACGTTCGTTAAACCTTGCTATGACTGAATTTGAGGCCACCGGAAAAGAAATTAACAAAAAGAATAAAAAAAATTTCCAAGGATATTCATTCCTTGTGCGTCTAATGAGCATAGTAACCAAGGATAAAAGGAATAAAACAATGAAAAAGAGTTATATATATGGAGGCTTGGCAACAGCAATGGTTGTTGTTTTGGTAGCAGGAGTAAGCTTACAGCAATTTACTAGAGATTTTTCGCCAGCAGAACTTCTTAGTCGAGATCAGATTAGGCCTGTGTCTAATGTTTCTGAAGAGCCGATAAAAAATAAAGACGTAGAGGCTGAAAATGTTTCCCCTGCCACGAAATTGCAGCAAATTAAATTTGAAGGTCTCGGAACTGACTCATCATCGATTGGCGGTACCCCTAAAAATTTGAAAATGGCTGAAATGCAACCCCGTGCACAAAGGCATAAAATGATATCTTCATCTCCAATGAATGCTGATGATTCTATGCAACAGCATTACCGGGATGTAGGCCGTGACAAGTTTGAGGACTTTGAAGAAAACCCGATTAAATTAGTTAGCCAGGAGCCTGTATCAACTTTTTCTGTTGATGTCGACACCTCTTCTTATTCCTTCATGAGGCGCCAAATTAATAACGGAGTTTTGCCACAAAAAGATTCTGTGCGTATTGAAGAAATGATCAATTATTTTGATTACGACTACGAACTTCCTGAAACTAGGGCGGAGCCATTTAAACCAAACGTAACTGTGGTGCCCTCTCCCTGGGCAGACGGGCGTAAACTGGTTCATATTGGTATTAAAGGCTATGACATTGATAAAGTAGACAAACCACGCAGTAATCTAGTATTTTTGCTAGATGTTTCCGGCTCTATGAACGCTCCAGACAAGCTGCCGCTTTTAAAAAACTCATTCAGGCTGTTGCTTGATACACTGGAGCCAGAGGACACCGTAGCGGTTGTTGTCTATGCAGGCGCTGCTGGAATAGTTCTTGAACCAACTCAAGTAAGTGAGAAATCAAAAATATTGAATGCGCTAGAGAACCTTTCTGCTGGCGGCTCTACAGCAGGCGCAGAAGGTATTCGTCAAGCTTATAGACTAGCTGAAGAAAATTTTGATAAAGACGGCGTAAATAGAATTATTCTAGCAACAGATGGTGACTTTAACGTAGGTATCTCTAGCCGCGAAGAACTGAAAGACTTTGTTGAGCGCAAGCGTAAAACAGGTATATTCCTTTCTATTCTCGGATTTGGTCAGGGTAATCTTAACGATCATATGATGCAAACTCTGTCACAAAACGGTAATGGTATTGCTGCATATATCGACACGCTCAGTGAAGCGCGCAAGGTTTTGGTTGAGGAAGCAAGCTCCACCCTTTTCCCGATCGCCAAGGATGTGAAGATCCAAGTTGAGTTTAATCCTAAAAGTGTTGATGAGTACCGCTTACTCGGTTATGAAACAAGAGCGCTTAAGCGTGAAGACTTCAATAATGATGCGGTAGATGCTGGCGATATCGGTGCCGGACATACTGTAACAGCTATCTATGAGATTACGCCAAAAGGAGCCAAGCGCCTGATTGATGATAGTCGCTATGTCAAGGAATCCAAGCCCACCAGCGATTTCTCTGATGAGTATGCATTCTTGAAAATTCGCTACAAAAACCTTGATGAAAACAAAAGCAACCTTATCACAACGCCAATTACAACCGCCAATGAAGTAGCTTCTATTGATCAGGCTGGTGAAGATATACGTTTTGCAACTTCTGTAGCAGCATTTGGTCAGCTTCTTAAAGGCGGCAAGTATACAGGTGATTTTACCTATGATGATGTTGTGGACTTGGCAAATAGCTCTAAAGGAAATGATCCCTTTGGCTATAGATCAGAGTTTGTCAATCTGGTTCGTCTTGCCAAATCTTCTGCAGCAATGCAAAAAAGTGCGCCGGTAAGACGTCCTCCCCGCCCTACTCCCTATACTATTCAATACGAATAGGAAACGCCGATATAGATACTCTTATTAAACACCACGGGCCTTTAGCCTGTGGTGTAGTAATAATGAACAACCCCACCTGTCAAGGGCGGAGTAAAATTAGGCCAAAAGGCGGCGTAGCTTGGTAAACTCATCGGGCAAGTCCCAACCATCAAGAGGAGCCCTATATAGTTACACGTTAGTGTGTTGATATAAAATGTATAATTAGAATTACAAAAATAAGCGTGCACAGAAATGTGCACGCATTACCGTGTAAATTACAGTGCTTTAATACCCAGTTTCAGCATAAAATTTGTGCGAAAAATTCTCAAAAATACGCCCTAAAAATGCTATTTGAGAGACAAAAAGCAAAAATGGCCTATTTCTGTGACAGTAAATCAAAGACTTACACCTGCAAGTATACCAATCCGGTTTTCAACCTGAGTGTCGCAAGGTTATAAAAATCCTTATAAAACAATAGCTACCACCAAAACATTGCGCCCCTCAGGTTATGATCGGAATTGCCTACCTATAACCTATTGTTTTTATTGTTATTTTTGACTGTTTATTTCTCGTGTGCTAATTCGTGCGCTAGATGGCTTGTGTGTGCGAGAGTGCGCCAGCCATTGAATGAACTATAGCTAATCCATTGATTCAAGACAAGTTTTTTCTCAATACGCCGAATCAAATAGATTGCTTTGTTACTTACAGGCCGCAATGGCCGGAACGCCATCAGAAATTCCGGCCACTTTCATCATCAGGCACCTGCTATGTGCGTTCAAGGCTAAAGTTGTGGAAGGTGTCACCTTCTAACGCCCAACATTTCCGCTATATCTAGGGGTGTTAAAAGCTTTAGTAATTTTGATCGTTTCATAGCAACCCTTTTAACGTCATTATGCGCCAAATCCGACATTTTAATTTTATGCGATTTAGCGCATAATTCTATTTTATGTGTTAATTCCGATATTGACATTTTATGCGATCTGGCGCATAATAATGTTAAAGGAGATGATTATGTCTGAATTAGCACGTAGTCCAGAGCAGCTAGGAAATGCCATTCGCCGCGCGCGAAAAAAGCGCAGCATGAGTCAATCGGAATTAGGCGAAAAAGCGGGGCTGCGCCAAGAAACTATATCTCTCATCGAAAACGGGAATGCGGCAACAAAGTTGGAAACAATTTTGGCTGTACTGTCAGTTTTGGGTTTGGAATTGCGGATAGGTGCGCGTGTAAACGAAGGGTTAATGAGGGCGGCGCAAGGGCTACCCAGCGGGAACTCTAAAGTTACCAAGGCGGCAAAAGGCGGAGACGGGGTAAGCCCCGGATTGCTTGGAACGGAAATTAATGAGTCGGAATAAAACACATCCACGCCTGAGCGTGTTTCAAAATGGCGAGATTGTTGGCTATTTATCCAAACAGCCAAGCGGCGCTATCGAATTTATATATGCGGATGAATGGCTATCGAATGAACGTGCCTATCCCGTATCTTTATCTTTGCCATTACGAGAAGACGCATTTAAGGGTGCGCCTGTTGTTGCCGTGTTTGAAAACCTCTTGCCGGACTCGGAAAGTTTAAGATCACGCGTTGCAGAAAAAGTGGGGGCAGACGGAACGGATGCCTACAGTCTTTTGACTCAAATAGGCCGCGATTGCGTGGGTGCATTACAGTTTTTTTCTGAAGATGCAAATATAGATTTTTCAGATTTGCACTCTATCCAAGGCGAAGCCATTAATAGTGAAGAGATTGAAAGCCTTTTGAATAATCTTGCCCACGTGCCCTTGGGATTAGACCGGGAGCACGATTTCCGGATTTCCGTTGCGGGGGCGCAGGAAAAAACAGCGCTATTATTTCACAAGGGGAAGTGGTTGCGACCGTCAGGAACAACGCCAACAACGCATATTTTCAAAACCCAGATTGGCAAATTACCAAACGGTATTGATCTTTCAAACAGTGTTGAAAATGAGTTTTATGGCTTAGCGGTGATGGAGGCTTTCGGACTTCCTGTAAATAAGGCCGAGATTAAAACATTTGGAAAAACAAAATCATTAGTGATTGAGCGCTTTGATCGAGCGTGGACGGAAGACGGAGTTTTGCTGCGTATTCCGCAAGAGGATTGCTGCCAAGCTTTATCAATTCCGCCGAGCCGGAAATATCAGAGTGACAATCGCCCTTTGAGCGAAAAGCAACCAAGCATGGTTGAGATTTTGAATTTGTTAAAGGGAAGCGATCAACCCGCAGAAGATCAAAAAGCCTTTTTAAGGGCGCAGATTATCTTCTGGCTCATCGGTGCAACAGATGGGCATGGAAAAAACTTCAGTGTTTATTTAGGGCAAGGTGGGCGTTTCATTCTCACACCGTTTTATGATGTTTTGACAGCGCAACCATTTTTTGACGCGCACAAAATGCAGAAAAAAGAAATGAAAATGGCTATGTCCGTAGGCAGTAATAATCATTACAAAATGGCCGATATACAAGGGCGGCATTTTGTACAGACTGTTCAAAAAGCAGGATTGCCGGAATATATCGCAAAAGAATCCCTTGATGAAATCGCGGGGGCGGCAGAAAAAGCCATGCAATCGCTTGAAGAAAATCTACCCTCAAACTTCCCTGAAGAAATACACGCATCCGTTATGAAGGCAGTAAAAGCAAGGTTGCGAAGCCTCTAGCCGCTTGAGAGGCTTTACACGAGTTAGATGCTGCGTTCATGTGTCCTCCGTCTAGCAACCGTCAAACAACCATCAAGCAAATTTCTTGATAGATTGTCGCTTTATATCAAGGCATTATGCCGTGCAATGCCGCACATTAACGCTTATATTGTTCATTATCGTCTTTTCCATCAAACAAATATCAGGCCCAATACGCAAAGCATTACCTTCTTGGAATGTATTCTCCCTGATTGTGACAGCCAGACGACCAAAGCGGATTTTGTCGATTGGTTGGTTCTTGGACATAATTTGCTCCCTTTTCTTGATTGAGGCTGCTTGATTGCCGCTTCTACCATCGTCCTCAAGCCGCGCCAGAAGCGCATTAGGGCAAGCGGTCTTTTTGGAGCGCTGAATTGCCTGCATGCGCAAGAGGAAAAACCGCTTGCGCTCTGCGGGACGTGGTTTAGATGTCAGGGGTTAGGCGGCAATTTATAGCCGGAGAACATAAAAAAAGAGCTATGATGCAAAGGCTCTGTAAAAAAATCATGTGCCAAGAGTTTATCAGCCATTAGATTCACAGTTCCTGCAAGATTATATCTGATCTAACAATGTTCCGTAGTCACTAGCTACTAAATATACCTAGCATCTTCACCAAGAGCTTTAAAATGCTCACGTCCGCACCTGATTTTGTCCTGCTCATTGGCTTTAAGAAGATCCTCAATAACGGTTCCAGTGCTTGTATTCTTTGTTTCAACCACGAAATACAAACGCTCAGCACCATCCATTTCCATTAAAACTGCCCAGTCTGGGTTATATGTGCCAAGTGGAGTGTCTATTTTGAACCATGCGGGAAGCTTGGCATAAACTTTAACCTCATCATTAATTTCAAAAGACTCTGCCATTTTTGACTCAGTATCTGAATCATAGACAACGTGATCATAAACAGATCGCTCTGCTGCAATCATATTTTTGTTGAGGTAACCTATAAGCTCTTCATTTTCAAAAAGCTCCTGAGCATAGAAATAATCATCACCTATTTTCTGATATTTGATGCCATCAATTACAAATCGGCTCATTTCACGTTTGATAATACCTTTGACCTTCCTTTGTTTATTGATCCCTTTCTATTATTTGCTTCTGAAAAGGAAGAATATCAGCATTTACACTGTAAAATTGTCGAACACTTAATTGAATTAAAACGTATGGCGATGGATAAGACGGTCACAACAAATCTAAAATTATTTCAATTTCCAGAAATCAAACAGAATTGGCTAGGGCTTAGTAAGTATGGAAACAAGGGAAAAGGCTTTAGGCCAAAATTTGCCAATAACATTATTGAGGCATATAATGGTTTTTATTCAAATTTTGGTGATAAAACCATTTCATCAACATCACCAAGAGATGGTTCCAAGAATTTGAACAGAGTATTACCCCTACATTTGTAGCGCGGCTGATATTTCCATTGTTTGTTCGTGTTTTGGATCAAACGCGACTGTTTGTGGAGAAAGTTCTTCTGCACTCTTATGGAGATCGGTATTATTAGTTTCAGCTAACATGTGTGCATATCCTTGAAGCAGATTAGGATCAGCGCTAAAATGATCTTTAACTAGCAGTTCATCAACTACAGCACTAACATGCTGCCCAGAAATTTGTTCTGCATTATCAAGTTTTGTTAAACCTTTAGATTCCAAAAATTTGTTATAAGCAGCGACCGAATTTTTACCAAAAAAGCCATCAATAGTATCTTTCCCATCTATTGTTTTTTCTAAATGACCCAATTTAACAAGAGATTTTTGAAGCAACTCGCCTGTTTCTGTCGAAATATTGCCGCTAACGTTAATACCCTCTGCACCAACATCATTTTTCAGGATAACCGAAGTGTTCTCTATCTTATCGGTCGTAGTTTCTAGGTCATTTTTATTAAAGACTTTGGTAATTACGTCTTCAACCCGCTCCATTAATGCATCATAGCCATCCCCAATACCACTAGTAAGAGAATCCACGGTTTTACTAACACTATTCAAGCCTCTTTCAAATTTTCCGGAGGTGTCCGAAGGGTTTCCATCTGGATCTAAAGTATTTAGGATTAAATCGTAACGGCCTAATAACTCGGCAGGTATTTTGGCAAGCTCTCCTGCGGCGTGTTTAATATCTTCTACCATTCCCATCTCGATACCCCATTAATTCCATAGTAATTCCACAAGTTAAGTAAAATAATAATAAAAAAGTGTTAATTTTTTCATAATTATTATGGCTCCCTGCCTTAGAAGGAAGCCTCTACCCTGTTGAATATTACGCGCTAATTCACAAACTAATGATCTTAAAGTTGCACTACCTAGCCATCAATCATGACCAAAGTCATGATTGATGGCTATGGCTGGGTTTAGAGGTGGTCCTACTTAGTTAGACAGGTTTGCGGTGGAGCTAAGGTGGATTTTTTGGTTAAAAATCATGCCGCCTGTCTCATATTTTGTGTCTGCGGGCGAAGGGCGAGGCCCGAGGCTGGAGACACAAAATTTCGTTCATAATAAATCTCATCTGGCGTTTTTCCAGCAAAACTTAAATGTAGCCTCGTTGCTCTGGCAACAGTTTAACGGACAGTTTTTTATGCGACTTTCCGTAAATTCCTTTCTATCTTATAGGTTAGAATCCACCTTAACTACCTGTCCAGTTTTATGGGGCCGCTTATATGATTGTCGATGCAAAGGATGAAAACGCTGCCTCTTACTATGAGGGGTTTGGCTTTAAGCGCCTTACTGAAACGAAAAATAGACTCCTGCTGTCGCTATCAGCGATGGAAGAACTTACAAATTCTTGAAAGTTTTTTCTTAGATATATGCAACAGTCTATATCTCTTTTAAATCGAGAATACGGGCAACATTGAACATGCGTTCCTCTTTTCGTTTGGTGCAATAGGCCAGCATACCCGGAAACTTCTTGCCCTGATAATCTTCTTCGCCCACTGTTAAAGGCAAGACAACCCGTGTTGATTTCGTATCGTTGGCCTTCAGATAGGTCATTTCAAGCTTTTGTTTTGCTTTCACAGCCTGATCAATCATGGCCAGTTTATCTTCAAATGAGAGCGTTTCTGAGGCTTTTTTGTAAGCATGGCTGGTCAAAAATTTGTAAATGCGGGGATCGGTACGGATATGCTGTTTCTTAATTGGCACTTTCAGGGAAATCCCTTCAAAAGATGTGCAGCGGCTCAAACCCACATAGGTCTGGCCGCTGGCAAAAGTTCCGCGACCAATATCAATTACTACTCTATCGAAGGTTTTTCCTTGGCTTTTATGGATGGTAACGGCCCAAGCAAGACGAAATGGATATTGAGTGAAGCTGCCCGCTGGCTCAGACACAATCATACCGCCCTCTACTGAGAATTTATAGACCTCCCACATAAAGGGCGAGACAGATACCAGCTTATCGTTATCATGCAGGCGAACACTGAGATACTCTTCACCATCTTCATCACGCTTCACCGCTTCAATAATACCAATACTGCCATTGACCCAGCGTTTCTTCTGGTCATTATTCAGCAGCATGATCTGTGATCCTACTTTAAACTGCAACTTGTTGGCTGTTGGGTAATATTCCTTTCCAAAATCACCCTTGATAATGGCTTTGTGGCTGTAAAGCTTCCCATCAAGCGCATTCAGGTGCGTTTCATTGATTTCATCGGCTTTGGCGTTTGTTGTCGTCAGATTGATAGTGAATGCTTCATTTTGAGCGGTATCCGTATCTGGCAGATAGCGTTGATTGAGTTCTTCGATATCTTCCGGTTCAACCGAGTTATTACGAATTTTATTCAGCAGGCTGACGAACTGTTCCTCTTTTTGTCGATAGACTTTTTCCAGCTCAACGATTTCCAGCGATTCAGATTCCAGTGCCTTCGCGCTGAAAAAATAGGGCGTGGCGTAATGGGTGCGGAAGATATCACGCTCTTCTTTGCCAACAACGGGAGGCAATTGATACAAGTCACCAACAAAAACCATCTGCACGCCACCAAACGCTTGCGTGGCGTCGGGGCCGTACATCCGTAAAAATACATCAATGCAATCCAGTAAATCAGCTCGCAACATCGATACTTCATCAATGATGATGGTTTTTAGTTTCTTATACAGTTTAGGGTCACGGGGTTTTGTATCTTTGCTACGAACTTTCTCAGGTGTGACATCGATGTAGAAATTGAAAAACCGATGTATTATCTGACCTTTTACGTTGAGTGCGGCCACGCCCGTTGTAGCAAGCACCACAGGCTTTTTCTTAGTGTTATTGCAAAAATAATCAAGCAGAGTTGATTTACCTGTACCCGCTTTACCCGTAATAAAAAGGCTTTGGTTGGTCTCTTCCATCAGGCGAATTGCCTGTTCAAACTCCGGATTAAAATCAAGCTTCATGCTGTGCCGATGGCAATTAGTCATTCTATTTTCCTCCTGTCCATTCAGAAGAGCAGATTTCAGCCTGCTCCTTTCTGTCGGAGTTTTGTTTTAAAGAAAGCCTCCGATACGCTATCGCAGGTGAGCAATAAATCAATAAAAAACCTCAAAGGCCGTACGCTTATTACCATCATTAAAAGGCTGGTTAGGCAAGCACTACATCTAAGAATGAGAATGTTATAAGTCGTCTAAAAATTCCGAAATTTTGGAGCTATCCATCCCGCCATACTTACTGCGCCACTTGTAAAAACTCGCGTTGCTCATTCCGTGCTCACGGCATAACTCTGTGACAGGAATGCCGTTCTCCGCCTGTTTCAATATCCTGAAAATCTCAGCTTCGCTAAATCGTTTCTGTTTCATTCTCGTAAAATCTCCTTCAGTTTCAATGATAGAAAATTCTACTTCAAAACTCCCCTATTTTTTGGGGGATTACAGCCAAAAATATCGCTTTGCGCTGTATGCG
>JAGYOK010000043.1 GCA_018399685.1 Alphaproteobacteria bacterium
CCTCTAATATATTGCTTTAATTTGACCTTAAGGTCAGTATCTATTAAAAAACCAAAACCAGTAATAAAAAGTACAGTAATAAAAAATGACAGCATTACTTCCCCCTTCCAGCCGTTCAGACATTCCAATGTTCAGGGCGCTTGATATCTTGAGCAAAGTTAACGAAATGGATGCCGCCGGAGCAGACATACGCCGCCTTGGCGCCGGACAGCCTTGCTTTGGCGCACCACAGCAAGCTTTGGATCACGCCATGCAAGTCTTGCGCGATGACCCGCGTCAAGGTTATACGGAAGCCATCGGCACACCGAAACTGCGCGAACGCATCTCCCGTTACTATACAAAATATTACGGCGCCTCCCTGCCTGCCAACCAGATCGTGGTTACGGCGGGCTCATCCTGCGGATTCATTATTGCGTTTATCGCAGCTTTCGATGCAGGAGATCGCGTAGCAGTGATTACTCCCACTTACCCCGCCTATCGCAACTTTCTCAAAGCCCTCAACGTCGAAATCATCGAAATCGAAGGCAGCCGCGAAGACGGCTACCAGCCCACTGCAAAATTGCTCGAAGAGTGTGGGGAGAAGTTTGATGGCTTAATTATCAACTCACCGTCCAATCCATCAGGAACCATGATTGACGAAGATGAGCTGGAAAAGATTTGCAAGTGGTGTGACAAAAAAGGTGTACGTCTTATTTCCGATGAGGCTTATCACGGCATTACGTACGGCAAAAAAGCAGCTACAGCGCTGAAATACTCAAAAAATGCTATCTTACTAAACACCTTTTCCAAATATTTCGCCATGACCGGCTGGCGTTTGGGGTGGGTTGCGATGCCCGAAAATCTGGCTGTCCGCGGCAAAAAGCTCTCTGAAAACTTCTTTGTATCCGCGCCCACCTTGTCCCAGCATGTTGCTTACAAAGTGTTCGATCACATCGACGTACTGGACAGCTACGTTGCTTTATACAAGAAAAACCGCGAGATTTTATGCAACGCCTTGCCCGAAGCAGGCCTGCCCGATTTCACCAGCGCAGACGGCGCATTTTATGTGTACGCGGATATCAGCAACAAAAGCGATAACAGCGTAGATTTTTGCGCCCGCATGTTATCCGAAGCCCGCGTTTCCACTACGCCAGGCGTAGATTTCGACCTTACCCGTGGCCATCAAGGCATACGCATTTGCTACGCCGATAGCACGCAAAACATTATTGAGGCTTGCGAAAGACTTAAAAATTGGCGATTGTAGGAGATATGCGTACGCACGCCTCAAACAAGCCGGACAATAAAATGATTAAAACAAAGTCATCGCAAGAAGGTAACGCCCTGTGGTTTATCCTGATCGTTGTTGCGCTTTTTGGCGCTCTTACCGCTGCTCTCAGCCGCAACACAGGTACAGTTAATCAGGCTGGAAATATTGAACAAAGCCGCGTTGTGGCCTCTTCTATTTTGCGCTATACCACCTCCATTGAAACCGCTATCCAGCGCATGATGATGGAAGGATTAAGCGAAAGCGATCTGGATTTCAGCGCCATTGACAGCGACTATGAAAACGCAAATTGCACCGATGACCACTGCAAGGTTTTTAAAACTCGGGGCGGCGGAATTCCTTACCGCAGCCTTCCTTCTGTCATAAGCGAAAATACCGAACAAGACTGGGTCGTTTCTGCGCAAAACCGCGTTTATCTGGCGGGATGTGATGACGCACATAATGGCTGCACAGAATTATTACTGATTGCGCCGGACGTGCCGCAAACCCTTTGTTTGCAAATCAACGCCATGCAGGGCATAACAAACCCGAACGGCGCCCCTCCGCAAATGGGCAGTTTTCTGATAAATGAGAAATATAACGGCACGTACACAAGCGCAATAAACAGCTACACTCTGGGCGGCGATAATTCTTCAACCAAAGCCACAGAGGTACAAGGGAGAAATGCCGCTTGTATAGAATCTTCCGGCAAATATTATTTCTACCAACTCCTGCTCTCCCGATAAAAAATCCCCATAAACAAAGCCTTTTATTTTGGCTTAGCGTTTATAAATCTTTTCCATCCAGACTTTCTTGGCAAAGCCCAAAGACAAAGTCGAAAGGACATACGCAACCGGAGGAACAAAAGCATTAAGCCACGGGTTTTCTATGTTAAGCGAGCTTAGATAAAATCCAACGACAAGATAGGTTACAACAGCAATAAAAGCGCGTCGCGTACAGGAAGTTTCCCAGGCTTTATCCGCTTCAACTCTGGCATTACGCTTGTTTATTTCCTCAATTTTATCCACGTGAAAAACTCCTCACATATAGGGATCAAACACCTAATCAACCAGTCTATTCCACCAGCCTTTTTTCTTCTCTGATGGAGGTTGGTTTACGACTTCGTAATCCTTCTTTTCCTGAGCAGGTTCTTTTACTTTTTTCTTCTTTGAAGGAGCTTTCTTTACAACGGAAGAAACTTCCTCCGCTTCCTTGTTTGTAGCGTTTGGAGCGCTTGGCTTTGCCGCGTTTTTATCCGCAGCGACATCTACAGCACCCACCTTTTCTGATGAGGGTTCTTCCGTCTTTTCCGCACCGGCTTTTTTATTTACATCTTTAGCAGGTGTACGGGTTCTTCTTCTTTGTGGCGCCTTCTTTTGCTTTTCGCCATCCGCTTCAGTAGCCACCTTCTCGGCAACATCTTCTTTAACGTCTTCTCTGGGTTTTCTACGAGGTTTACGGGCGCGGCGAGGCCTTTTTTCTTTTTCTTCGGCCTTGTCCGCTAAAGCTCCTTGAGAAGCTCCTCCAGAATCTTCCTGTACGTCTTTTGCTGCGCTTTCGTCATTTGGATCTTTCCTACGCGTACGGCGGCCACGGCGACGGCGAGAGCCGTTTTTAGAGCCTTGATCGTCTTCATGTACTTGTGCCTGAGGCTGCTCTTGTACGTCTTTTTCCTCATTCTCGGAAACGCTGCCATCTTCCATCTCACCCTTTTCTAGGGGCTTTGAAACTTCAATACGGTGCTCACAGGCTGGTATTTTATCGTCTACACGAAGCAAAACTTCAAAGCTATAACGCTTCTCGATATCAATCAGCTTCTGACGCTTATGATTAAGGATATAAAGTGCTACATCGTTATTAACGCATACAATAACCTGCGATGCTCTCGAGCGAATACCTTCTTCCTCGATCGAGCGCAAAACCGTAATAGACATAGCATCCGCGCTTGGAATAATTCCGACGCCGCTACATTTTGGGCATTTCTCATATTGTGCCTCGGTCAAACTTGGGCTTAGCCGCTGGCGCGAAAGCTCCATCAAACCAAAGGAGGATATACGCCCCACCTGTACGCGTGCGCGATCACTTGAGAGAGCCTCTTTCATACGGCGTTCGACTTTCGCATTATTGCGGCGATCTTCCATATCAATAAAGTCAATAACAACCAAACCGCCAAGGTCGCGCAATCTCAACTGACGGGCAACCTCATCGGCGGCTTCAAGGTTAGTCTTGAGAGCTGTTTCCTCAATATGGCGCCCTTTAGTCGCCTTACCGGAGTTCACATCAATAGATATCAGCGCTTCGGTTGGATTAATAACCAGATAGCCCCCTGCTTTAAGGCGTACTTCCGGCTGGCCGATCTCGCTAATCTGGCTTTCGATTTGATAGCGGTTAAATAACGGCAACTGCGTGTCTTTATACTCATTAACCTTTTTCACGTGCGAAGGAATCATCAGCTTCATAAAGCTTTTCGCGGTTTTAAAGCCTTCTTCACCAAAGACCAGAACCTCTTCCACATCGCGCGTATAAAGGTCACGTACAGCTCTTTTAATAAGGTCTGCTTCTTCATAGACCAAAGACGGAGCGGTTGATTCAAGAGTAAGCGCGCGGATACTGTCCCACAAGCGCATAAGATAATCCAGATCACGTTTTATCTCGGTCTTTGTACGCGACACACCGGCTGTACGTATAATCACGGACATGCCTTTTGGCACATCCAGACTTTTAACAATATCACGCATATGCGAGCGATCTTTTTGATTGGCGATCTTGCGGCTCACCCCGCCACCACGCGGAGAATTAGGCATAAGCACACAATAGCGACCCGGCAACGAAAGATACGTACCGACTGCCGCGCCTTTATTACCGCGCTCTTCTTTATTAGCCTGCACCAGCATAATCTGGCCACGCTTGATTACTTCCTGAATTTTGTACTTGCGGCGCAAGTTAAATCGAAAACGCTGTTCTTGTTCAACATCATCGCCACCAACAACTTCAACATTACGATTGCGATATGATGAGCGACGCGAAGGGCGGCGGCCACGACCACGACCGCGATAGTTACGGCGTTGGGAATCTTTATTTTTTGCGTTTTTATCATCTTCGGATGCATCATTATCGACGGCTTTATTTCCGATGTTATCTGCATCATCTTCCTCAGAACCGGATTCCAGCTCCGCTGCTTCTTCGTTCCCGTTCGCATCACCATCAACAGCAGCCTCGAAATCTTCCTCGGCTTCCTCGGAATCGGCTTCTTCATCATGATCGTCGCCGTCACTATGATCGTCCAGATCCAGATCTTCGCGTTCCTCTTCCTCATCGTGCTCTTTAATTAAAGCTTCTTGCTCGGCCATAAGAGCCTCACGATCAGATATAGGTATCCTGAAATAGTCGGGATGAATTTCAGAAAAAGGCAAAAACCCATGGCGATTACCGCCAAAATTAACAAAAGCCGCCTGCAAAGAGGGTTCTACTCTTGTTACTTTTGCCAGAAAAATACTGCCTTTCAGGGGTTTGCGACTATGGTTTTCATAGTCATATTCTGCGAGCCTGTTTCCGTCAGTGATAGCAACCCGTGTTTCTTCTTTATGGGATGCATCGATTAGCATTCTTTTAGTCATTATATTATTTTCTCCATCGAGCGCATTAGCGTTGCAGCCAGCGCGTGTTCTGTTTTATAAACAGACACGTACAAACAAGCGCAATGCATACGCTTTTATTGTTCATATGATAATTTCATGCTTACAGCTCGGCGGAACTTTTGAACTTTTCGATAAACGCAAAGCCGTACGCATATAAATCTACGAGACACCTTACACCTTCGGGTAAAAATGCTCAATATAAAAAGAAACAAAATAAATAAGATATAAATATTATAATATTTTACAGCGCTTTCACCCATGAAAGCAGCTTGCCAGCCAACGATTCCCAGTTGGCATCAAGCATTACAGAATGCGCGAGATCTTCGGCAATAACTGCCTGAACACCATAATAAGACGCCGTACGGCGCACCTCGAAATCAGGAATAAAGCGATCGTCCCTTGCCCCGCCGACAAAAACAGGCGGAACTTTTTCCCACGGCATTGGCGCGAACTGGTAAAGCCCCTGCACTTGCGCACTGGCAACCAGCGACTCATCGCCCATATGCTTCAAAAAAGTATGAAAGATCTCTTTATCGGTTCCTTCCGTAAACAAAGCCTCATACATAATGTCTTTATCTATATTACCGCTTCCCATCACCAGCATACGTGATATTTCCGTATAAAGCTGCGGATAGAGCATCGCCATACGTAGCGCAGAATATGACAGCCCCCATGGCGGTATAGAAGCCAGCAAAGCCGCCCCCGCTGCGCGATTACGCGACTCGCCTGATCTGAGCCATTCTTGCACAACCGCTCCACCCATCGAGTGCCCGACCACCACAACCGGCCCGTCCAAAGACGCTATGACCTGCTCCAGATCACGCGCATAATCCTCCAGACTCCATGTATAAAGCCCCCCTTTTCCGCCGCTTTTCCCGTGCCCGCGCAGGCTTGGGGCATATACTTCATAGCCATGCCCCGCGAAATAGGGAAGATAGTATTCTTCCCATATATAAGCCCCCACGCAAATACCGTGTACGAATACAAGCTTTGGTTTGGTTTTACCGGTTTTTAAAACTGATTTTGGTTTTTTAGAAATGATTTCAAGTTGCATGAAGCCTGGCAATCCTTGCCTTGTTAGTGTTTGAATCTACCTTATAGGTTTTGACCCCGAATAAATACAACATTCTATATTATAATAAAAACTAATTCCCGGCGAATTCAAAGTCCTGAGCAATCGAGGAATATTGCTGCTTCACGACAGATATCTGTGACTTAAATGCCTGTAATGTACTGCCTGACAATGTTTCACTGTTTGCAGCTTTTATGCTGTTTGGATTAATAGTTTGACCATCACGGTGGATTTCGTAATGAAGGTGAGGCCCCGTCGAGCGCCCCGTAGTCCCCACATAACCGATAACCTGTCCTTGCTTGACACGCTGGCCTCCCTTAATTCCTCTGGCAAAACCTCTCATATGGGCATAGGCGGTTTTATATGTACCGTTGTGACGAAGACGAATGTAATTGCCATAGCTCCCATAACGGCTGGCTTTTTCGACAACCCCGTCACCGGCTGCATAAATCGGCGTTCCGCTCGGCGCGGCAAAGTCCATACCCTTATGCATCTTGCTGTACCCTAGTATCGGGTGCTTGCGCATACCATAACCCGAAGATATCCGCGCCCCGTCAATCGGTGTCTTCATCAAAAGCTGTTTCAGGCTTGACCCATCTTCGTGGAAATAATCAGGATCTCTCCCCTCACGCTCATAGCGGTAAATCGGGATATCTGTTTTATTAACATTCAAACTTGCATACAACAGATTGCCATAGTGAGAAAACTCACCATCTTCTGTTTCATAGGTTTCGTAAAGAACCTCAACCTTGTCGCCTTTACGAATATCGCGCTGGAAATCAACTTCATAAGAATAAAGGTGGATCATCTCTGCAATAAGCGAGGCAGGAATCCCCGCGCGTGCCGCAGAAGCGTAAAGCGAGCTGTCAATCGTGCTTTTAGCGGCCTTATACTTTTTCAAAACCTCTTTTTCAATCATCTCGCCTTTAAAGCGCTCATGCTCGCCCTTTTCAACTTTCAAAGCTTTAGTGGGGCTAATCTTCATATCAAGATGAGTAAGAGTATAACCGTCATCACAAGCTTCCATTTTAATAGCGATAGCCTGCCCCGGCTTAACCATACGCGGGTCATAAAACTTATTCATAGCTTTAACCGCGCGGTATGCCTCGGCGGCGCTGACCCCGGCTTCCTGCAATGCACCGGATATAGTTCCACCTGCACCTATTTTCAAAATCTTTTCCTGAACGCCAAGCTCTTTCAGACCTTCGACATATATACCGTCTTCATTACCGCCTTGCATCAACGGAGCAAGTGCTTCGTCAATTTCTTCGTTTTCGCCGCTTTCTTCTCGAACATCAACCCCGTTCAAAGAAGCCATAACCATGACTTTTTCAGAGCGCTCACCTTCAACAATCTGGGTAAAGCGTGAGGCAGAGTAATCAGAAAAAGGCAGGGCAAAAGACCCGACCGAGCCGAAAAACTGCACCATCAAAAATAATGCGAAAGTAAAACCAACAATAATATAGCGCATGCGCAAGCGATTTGAACGTGTCAGAAAATATCTCTGGCGAAATCGTACATAGCGGTGCAACTCAAGTCTTCCCAACATATTTTTAATTTTTTTCAAATCCATATTTCAGCCTTTGAAATTACAACCCCTTTAAGCCGCCGCCAATATAAACAAATCCCTTGGCATCGGGAAATTCCGCCTTTGTTATCACAGTTAAATGCTTTTTCCAAGGGCTTCGAACAGGAACCTCAAATAAACATTTTAAAAAAATTAACATATTAATAGATTAGCAGCGCGTCAGAACAACGTCAAAATTAAGAGAATAACAAAGACCAGAGCAAAAAAACCTCTTGTTTCGCTCATATCCCTTACATTATATCACGTTTTTCCATATTAAAAAACACCTCTTGTTCTCCACACACACATTAATCGCTTACGCAAATAAAACAACCAACGCTCCCTAAGAGCCTAAACAATCTACCTTTCCGAATATTTTACAAGCTATATCAACAACGCCCTGTTTTCTATGCAACACCCCCACCCAGGGTTCACATTATGTAAAATATCCTATCAAGCCAGCCTATCGGACATTACATTCATTAGAGATTGCTTTATAAGCATTTCCGGAGCCTTTAAGGCTGTATGTATCTGTGGTCAGCGTGCCATAACGAGAAGTCCCGCGCACAACCATTTTCGAACCTTTTTGAATAGCAGCTGCCAGCCGCGCATCGGTTTCGGCATCCGGCCCCCATGCTGTATCATCCTGCGTAAAGAGCATATAGCGCGTTCCGTCGATAGTAACCGTCGCTTCAGTGCCCTGCTTGTATGTATAACCGGTTATATAGCTAAACACGTCCTTGGTGTTTTCAGACGGGCGATGTGTTATAAGCGCAAAGATTTCTCCACGATTTGTATATTTGCCCTCAGCCTTAACCGGCTTGCTCACCATATAGCAGACTTTATTGCCATTCTCCACCAACACATAGGATGTCCAATCGCCGAATTTGCCCACCTGCCTTGGTTCCGCCGCTTGCCCCGGCATAGCCCAAAGCCCTAGTGTCGCGCAAAAAACAAGCATGTATATGTAATTTTTTCTAGCCATCGTCATTATTCCAAACTGTTTTTGTTTAATTCTCATTTAAGAAGAATTGATTTACCGCACTCCGTCAATGAGTTTAAACAAAGGCCAAAGCACTTCAAAACCTAAAATTGGTTTACTTCCAATTCATCCACAAAGTCTAAAAAAATCCATCAGCATGAATAAACCCGCTTATATATATTTATAAAAGCGGGTCAATCAAAATTTTAATAATTATGTCAGAGAGCCTAATCGTTAAATATTTGCTCTTCTCGATCGTCAAACGGGCTTTTTACATCCTGATCTTCGAACGGGTTGTCCATTTGCTCTTCGCCCATAAGGGCATCCGCCTCTTCATCAACGGCCTCGTCAGAGATTTCATCAACAGCTTCTTCAGCTTCAGTTTCCGCCACAGGCTCAAGAGCAAGAGCAGCCTCATCTACGGTCTCCTCTGCCATAGGCTCAGCCTCGGTCTCAACCGCAGGAACCTCAACCACCGGAGCAGCCTCTTGCTCGACCTTTTCCTCAACAGCAGGCGCCTCAACATCAAGAGCCTTCGACTCCGGCGCGGGCGCTGGCACTTCAACCACAGGCTCAACCTTCTTTTCGGCAACCTCAGGCATTGGAGGAGGCTCGGCATTTTTAACCTGAACAGGCTTCCTGTTCAGGTTTGCCGGATCAAACTCCGGAGCATTATCAGCGGTCACAACTTTTTTGCGAACAGACATATCGCCCGGAATTCTTTGTTCCTTAATACCTATTTCCTCAACAACCTCACCTTCCAAAGCTGCTTCAACGCCCTCACCGGTTGGTAATTTTTGCATCCCGTCTCCGGCAAGTTCTTCTTCCTTCTGTTCGTTAAGCTTTTTCTGATAATCGGCAGTTTCCGCCGCATAGGTAACATCACGTGTTTTATGATATTCCTCTATCATTTTTGTGCGCGGCTTTGCGAAATTCTCACGGCGCTTATCCAGAGATTCGCGGTATTCATTAGCCCCTTCTCTATAAGATAACTGGCGGCCATAAATATCATAAACATCCTGATCTACCTCTGTAGGAACCTTCCCTTTTACGGCATCTTTTGCCCCGGACATTGCTTCAAGCGCTTTTTTAGCATCTTCCAAAGTAGGCACCCTGTCTTCATCCGAATTCATATCCGCTAAAACGTCTTCCCCTTCAGAAAAACTTTCTTCTTCTAAAAGAATTTCTTCATCCAAATACTGTTCTAGTTCAGCCTCCTCCTCATAGCTCGTATCAGGAGCAAGGTCTACAGGCTCTTGTGCATATGAATAGGTATAAGGAATAAGGCCAAAAGCCAGTGCGGTAAACGCAACGCGAGTAAGGGTTTTCATTGAAAAACTCCAGTTAGATCCAACAACACCGCTACAATACACCATATTTTTAATTTAATCAAAACGTTCTATCGGAGAATTCGGTCAAAATAGATCGAAAGAAGATTAAAAAAAATAACCCCCTTCGCCGTGTGGGTGGCAAAGAGGGTCTTTTACTGCTGTGTGGGTGGGCAGTATCTAGGTATTTGATCCCATCCAGTGGTTACTATACGGAGCAAAGAATCAATTTTTGTATCTGATCATAACTAAAACCGCTCTACCGTTGCCTCACCTGCATCAACCTGCAACCAGCAATATCCTTGCTCTTTTTCAACAACCTCTTTAACAACCTTAAAAAAACCGGCCCCCAGAGCCGTTACACACGGGATACCCATTTCTCTGGCCACTGTACAGGCATGAGACAAAATGCCGCCATTACTAAATAATACAGCACTGGCATACTCAAATAATTCAGTAGTTTCAGGGCGAGCGCTGCGAAAAACCAAAACAAGCGGAGCATTCTTCTCTTCTTTGATCGCTTTAATTTGCTTTAGGTCAAAGCCCTTATCCGCGACAATGGCTACCCCCGTTATAAAACCGGCGCAAACAGATTTCCCTTTCCACTTGCCTGCATTTTGATCGAACACCTCCGGTTCTAAAGCAGATTGAGGCTTCTCATCATCCCAGAAATATTCTGGCAGAGCTTCGATATTCTCTTCTAAAACACCCGAAAGCGCGAAGCGCTCATACCACACATCCGAGATTTCCGTACGACGAACCTGAATAGCTTGTATCTGCTTTATTATCCCATGATATTTTTCTGGCGCCTTATCAGAAGAAGCCAGCCAATCCGCCATTTTATGTTGATCAGAGCCAAGCCTGATAATCATCACCTGCAACGCAAGCCCAAGCGCTATGCTCTCCACCAGCCTGTCAATCTCCTTCGGTGGATGCGCCATGAAACGCGCAACTTTCCACTGTATCTTGAGCAAACCAAAAATGCACTTAAACCTGTATCGAAATGCCTGCGTATAAGTGCCTCCTTCGCTCTTTCCAAGAGTAATGCTGCCCTCGCTAATAATGCTGGTATAGGAAGACCAGTTAAAATAAGGCTTGTTCTTATGCCAGGCGATCATTGGCTTTTCGCCTTGCGGCGCTTGCATCCCAAGAAGCGTTAGAGCCTGTCGCCACGCTGAATCGGGTGAAGAATTAGAAAACACCTCTTCCAGCGCCTCCCGCGTCTTCGCGGTAAATTCATGACTTAGCAGAACCTCATCGGGAAATTTCATCCAAAGCGCTGCCATTTCATTGCCCCCACAGAGCGCGGAGACCGCCAAACGCAGTAATTTCATAAGAACCCGGAACATAGATTGTATCGTCATCAACAACGGGAGATGCCGAAAAACCATCTTCTACTTTCTTGCCAAGAATTTCCTTACCTGTCTTTGCATCACGGACAAAAAACTGGCCATCCTTGGTTACCCCGGCAACTTTCGCTGCACCAAAACCAGAGATAAGATACACGGGCGACATAAATCCCTTCCCTGCTTTCGCCTGCCACACCTCATCCCCACTTTTTGTATCAAGCGCAACAATCTCCCCCGTCTTGATAGTGTAAATGATTACTCCTTCTACAGGTAAATATATGGTTGGCTGAATAGCCATATCAGGCAAATCTTTCTGCCACAAAATCTTTCCTTCAACCAAAACAGCATAAGCCCACCCCTTATCAGACAAGCGCTCGACACCAAGCTGTCCTTGCGCTGTTGTTGTGTAGATGACCTTTTCGTTTTTATCCATCTGCGGAGTGCCCCATGGCTTCCCCGGTAAAGAGATCTCCCAAAAAGTGCTACCATCGCTTTCACTTAGTGCATAAAGCATAGTCTCCGGCACTTTCTCGTCTTTTTGCGCCTGAGCATAAACGCGATCCTTGTAAACAAGAGGCGCATTGTCAATATGCCCTAAAAGAAGGTGCAAAATAACCGCTCCATCCTCTTTGTTCAATGCCCATAATCCACCCTGACCTGACGGCACCCAAAGCTTGCTGCGCGCCTTATCAACAACTGGGAGGCCTTCTATATGCCCTGCAAACTCGCGCTGCCAATTCACCGTCTTATCAATCACATTGAACGACGTAAGCCATGTCTTGCTCGTTTCATGCAGCCCTTCTCCGGCATAAACATTCCCTTCCTCATCTTGTGTAAGAGCCATCGTATATGTGTTCAAAGGAAGCGACCAAAGCTTACTCCCGTTAAAGGCAGAAACAGCCTCAATCGACCCCCAATAAGAGCCATAAATTACTGCCTTATCATGCACCAGCAAACGCGATAAAATGCGATAATCCGTTTCATGATGCCATTTCTTCTGAAAAGACGGCATTTTGGAATTATTTAATACTTGATGTGATGATTCTTGTAGATTATGGATTTTCACAACCGGAAAATCCTCAGGCTCAACAAGGCGTGTCCATTTATCATACGCTGTATTAACAACGCTTCCTGCTTGCAACTGAGTCATATCAACATTGATTTGCGTTGGCCTGGTTCTGGTATAGGCATACCCCCCTATCAGGCAACAAGCCATACCCAGAGCTATCAAAACTTTCTTACGCTTTTTCAAAAATATAGGGAGCGAAAAACTCGCCGCAGCTACCACAGTACTGATGAGCGTTATCAACCAGGGAACAATTTCTACAAACGGCAATAACGCCGGGAAAAAATATAACCGTCCGGGTCTATAGAATCGCTTTTTCATGCTTCCCTTCTACGTTAAAAAGCCGTCCCAATATATCCTAAACAGCTAATATCAGAACCTCAAACCACTACAGATTTCAGATTAGCGAACGCCACCAGACACGCGATTGCCGCCGTTTCCGCGCGTAAAATATTCCCTCCCAAAGAAACCGGAATAACATTACCACAAGCTTGCAACTGCGCGATTTCGCGTTCCTCAAACCCTCCTTCCGGCCCCACAAGAAAAGCTACATTGTCGCCAAATTCGCACTCAGCCAAAGGCAACGCAGCGCCATCCCTTTCAATGCACGCAAATAACGGCTGAGACAGCCCCGCTATAACCTCATCCATTTGCCGCGCTGGTTCAAGCGCCGGAATATCCATGCGCTCGCATTGCTCCGCCGCTTCAATAATCTGCGCCCGCATGCGCTCTTCATTGATATTGCGCATAACCGACCTGTGCATGATGACCGGACGCAAATCGCTCACGCCAAGCTCCACCGCTTTTTCGATCATCACATCCATGCGCTGCTTTTTGATGGGGGAGAAATAAAGATGCACCTTTGGCGCCGCCGCCGGATCGGGCTGACTGCGCAAACAGCCCTCAAGCTCCAGCTCGCCCGCCTTTTTCCCCAGCGTCAAAACGCGCGCCAGCCACTCGCCGTCGCGCCCATTAAACACCCGCAAAGCATCGCCTTCCCGCTTGCGCAGAACATTGCGAAGATAGTGATTTTGCCCCGCTTCCAGCCGAACAGCCCCGCCCAAAGCAAAATCCGCATCGACATATAAACGCGGGGTTTTGTAAAGCTCGTTTTGTGATACATGATTATTTATCATGACCGATATTAACACCAAAAAGCATACAGATATCAAGAGGCTTGCATGGATAGAAAATCTATTACCCTGCCCCTTGCGCCTTTCTTCCCGTTACCACAGCCCGCGCACCTGCCCGCCATTCATCCCATCTTCGTCATTGCACGCTTAAAAATATTTCTTGACATTATGGGAATAGTATCCTATATATGTTCTTGACCGGTTGGTATGAGTGAGTTAATTGACCGCGTGACAAAAGGCCTTTTATAAGCTTTCGGCCTTATATGTCTTGCTGTACTCATACCTTTTTTTAAGGATTTTTAAAAAAAATCCTGTGATGAAAGCTTATAAAAAAGTACGTAAACAAACTATGGGCGCCCATTTTTTTAACAAAGAAGAAAAGAAGAAAAGAAAAAATGAAGGAAAACAAGGAAAAAACAAGGAAAAGAG
>JAGYOK010000044.1 GCA_018399685.1 Alphaproteobacteria bacterium
ATTATAAAGACAACAGATCCAATTAATATAAGCCGCCTTTCTATGCCCATATCGCAATCGAGCACATCAACATTTTTATCAAAATACATGACTTTGATAATGCGCAAATAATAAAAGGCGGCAACGATACTGGCCAGAACGCCAATTACAGCAAGCGTGTAATAGCCCTGAGCAATAGCCGCGTTAAAGATAAAGAGTTTTCCAAAGAACCCCGCCAAAGGTGGCAGGCCGCTAATGGAAAATAACAAAACAGCCATCGCATGGGCTAAAATCGGGTGTGTCCCTGCAAGCCCCGAAAGAGCACTAATATCATTAACAGCAATTCCTTCTTGACGCCTGCAAAGGATAATTACGAAAACTCCCGCTGTTGCCGCAAAATAGATAAGCAAATACAAGATAACGGCCTCGACGCCCATTTCACTGCCTATGACAAGGCCGATAAGCATGTACCCCATATGATTAATCGAGCTGTAAGCCATCAAGCGCTTTATATTATTTTGCGCTATTCCTCCAAATGCGCCGAATAGCAAAGATAAAATGGCCAGAAGATATAAGACCTGCTCCCATTGTCCATACGCATTGGCAAATGGTCCTGATAAAAGTCGGATTAATAAAGCCAGCGCGGCCACTTTTGGGACAAGCGCAAAGAACGCTGTGACGCTGGTTGGAGCGCCTTGATACACATCAGGTGTCCACATATGAAAGGGCGCTGCAGAAATTTTAAAAGCAATAGCAGCAAGGATAAAGACCATTCCAACTGTAAATCCGGGAGGAATTGCATCAAGCCCCTCCAAGCCTTGTGTAATGGTCATAAAATCCAGAGAGCCTGAGAAACCGTAAATTAGTGATATACCAAAAAGTAACACCCCTGAGGATAGCGCCCCTAAAATAAAGTATTTTGTTGCGGCCTCCCCCGAACGCACCGAGCTGCGGTGGAATGCTGTTAAGACATACAAGCTTAGAGATTGAAGCTCTAGCCCCATGTATAAGGTAAGGAAATTATTGGCAGAGATCATGAACATCATTCCAACACCGGATAATATTAGAAGAACAGGATATTCATGCCGCGCAATACGTTCCTCGTATAAATATTGTCTGGAAAGTGCTGTAGAAACGGCAAGCCCTAAAAGGATAAGAAGCTTGATAACACATATAAACTCATTGTTAACAAGCATGCCACCCAGCACAAAACTGTTATCCCAACTGGTGAAGAGCAGCAATATAGCGGCGATTGCAAAACTCATTATCGCAGACCAGCACTGAACGTGGGTTGCCTTGTTTCCCTGAAAAGCGCCGACTAGCAAAAACCCTATCGCGGTAATGATAAGGAATATTTCCGGCGCAATAAGAAGGAGGTTGTTCAAAATCATTGTTCTTTGCTCTCCTCTCCTGTTGCAGGGCTATTATAAACCTCAACAATATTTGCAGCCGCCGGAGAAACTCTATCAAGAACAACATTCGGGAATAAACCTAGATACAAAACCATAATAATCAGAGGAACAAAGATTATCTTTTCATATATGTTTATGTCTTCCATATTTGCCACATCCTGATTGTCTTGCGGGCCAAAGACAATGCGGCGATAAAAAAGAAGCATGTATGCCGCGCCCAATACTAAACCGCTCGCAGCAAAAACCGCAGCATAAGTGTTGGTGCTGTATGCCCCTAGCAAGGTTAAAAACTCTCCGATAAAGCCGCTTGTTCCCGGCAGACCAACTGCACCTAAAGTAAATACCATAAATACAACAGCAAAGTTTGGCATATTCTTAACAAGCCCGCCAAAGCGGCCTATCTCGCGCGTGTGCAGGCGGTCATACAAAACTCCAACACAAAGGAAAAGTGCCGCAGAAATAAGACCATGAGAAAGCATCTGGAACACCGCGCCCTCAATACCTTGCGTGGTAAACGAGAACAGCCCCAACGTCACAAACCCCATATGGGCAACAGAGGAATAAGCCACCAGCCTTTTCATATCTTCTTGCACCAGCGCCACCAGTGAAGCATAGATAATCGCCATAACGCTCAGCGTCATGATAAACGGAGCAAAATACAAAGAGGCATCAGGCAGCATCGGCAATGAAAAGCGCAGGAAGCCATAGCCCCCCATTTTCAAAAGCACCCCAGCCAGAATAACCGAGCCAGCCGTAGGCGCTTCGACATGCGCATCAGGTAGCCATGTATGCACCGGCCACATAGGCAGCTTAACCGCAAAACTCGCAAAAAACGCCAGCCACAACCATTTTTGCAAGGACGGAACAACTGGCTGAGCCATCAGCACCGTAATGTCCGTCGTGCCGCTTTGGATATAAAGTGTCAGCAACGCCAGCAACATCAAAACCGAGCCAAGCAGCGTATAAAGGAAGAATTTATAGGAAGCGTAAATCCGGCGCCCCCCTCCCCATATTCCAATTATCAGGAACATTGGCAACAAAACCCCTTCGAAAAACACATAGAACAAAATGCTATCCAGAGCCGAAAACGCACCAATCATAAAACTTTCCAACACCAGAAAAGCAATCATATATTCCTTGATGCAAGTTTTTATACTGTTCCAGCTTGCCAGCACGCAGACGGGCGTCAAAAACGCCGAGAGCAAAATGAAATAAATAGATATCCCATCAACACCCAAATGATAGCTAATCCCCACATCTCCAAACCAGCTATGCTTTTCGACAAATTGAAAGGACGCATCCGCCGGATCAAAGTGGTAATACATGAAAATAGCAAAAGCCAAAACGAATAAAGAGCTGAAGAAAGACAGGTGCTTGATGTTTTTTTCAACTACAAGCTCATCGCCCTTCTCGCCGTTCACCATCCCTACCATTAAGGCGCAGATCAGCGGCATAAAGATCATAATTGACAAGACCGGAGGTAAATTCACTGGACAGTCTCCTGTGTTGTAAATGGCTCGCTCATTACTTTTGGCTTATAAAAGGACGGATCTGCCTTGTAAACAAACCACGAAATAAGGCAAATCAGGAAAACAATCATTACCAACGCATAACGACAAACAAACCCATTTTGGAAATTTGAGATATTATTTGCAAATCGACAGGTAAAGCCAGCACATCCATCAGGGCCAGCGGCATCAATAGTGCCTTTATCAGCCCTGTTGAAGAACCAGCCAAGGCTTAGAGTACTTCGCACAAAAACACTGTTATAAACATTATCAAAGAACCAATTATTTTTTAAAAGCGTGTAAATAGGTTTTGTTTTACTCACCAATATCAAAGGAACATCATCGCGGACAATATAAAGGAAATAGGCGAGCATAATCCCGATAATTCCCATCAACAAAGGCATTTGTTTAACCCAGAACGGCGCATGGTGGGCAGCTTCAACAGTATCGTTTTCAGGGCTAACATAGATAGCATCATGCCAAAAATATGGGCGCGACCACATATTTATGTATTGATTTTCATCCCTTGTCTCATGAGCCTGCTCT
This sequence comes from Alphaproteobacteria bacterium, assembly GCA_018399685.1. Taxonomy (GTDB): domain Bacteria; phylum Pseudomonadota; class Alphaproteobacteria; order Micavibrionales; family Micavibrionaceae; genus UBA1672. The sequence continues at coordinate 3,446 of JAGYOK010000044.1, forward strand.
ACAGCTTTGATAAGTGCTTTTTGGATATCTTCTTTGTTCAGATCTTCAACATGTTGTTGTTCAATAGCAACCTCGATCTTGGCCGGACTAACCTCATGAGAGCCAACAAAAGCACCGTAGAAAATTCCTCCAGCTAAAATAGCGCCTGTTGAAAGAACCAGTAGTGGAATTTTCATTGTGGAAGGCGCGTCATGTACTAGCTCCATAACCTCGGAGCGCGTGCGCGATGAACCATAAAAAGTCATAAACAATAATCGCCAACTGTAAAATGCTGTCATAAGCGCCGTAACCACACCTAGCCAATAAGCATAATTACCAAACCAACTATGGTCTGACCAGACAGACCCAAGGATAATGTCTTTGGAATAAAAACCGGAAAATGGCCAAATACCTGTCAGTGCCAGACAGCCAACAAACATAAAGGCATAAGTGAGGGGCAATTTTTCGTGAAGGCCGCCCATATTGCGCATATCCTGTTCACCCGAAAGGGCGTGAATAACGCTTCCTGCTCCTAAAAATAGTAAAGTATTGAAGAATGCGTGGGTCATAAGATGGAACATGGCCGCACCATAAGCCGATACACCAAGGGCAAAGAACATATAGCCGAGCTGGCTCATCGTTGAATAGGCAATCACGCGCTTGATATCAAATTGTACCATAGCAATGCTTGCGGCTATAAATGCCGTTGTTGCTCCAAAAACCGTAATAATCATTAGCGCAAACGGGGCATATTCAAAGACCGGAGAAAACCGCGCAATTAGGAAAACTCCGGCAGTTACCATCGTTGCGGCATGGATAAGCGCGGAAACAGGTGTAGGCCCTTCCATTGCATCGGGCAGCCATGTATGCAGGCCAAGTTGTGCTGATTTCCCAACTGCGCCCATAAACAGCAAAAGACAAATCAGCGTGAGTGTGTGAACTTCCATCCCCATGAAGACATATGTATCTTGCGCATGCTTTCCAGCACTTTCAAATATCTGCGTAAAATCCAGTGTCCCGAAGGTTACAAACAAAGCTATGATGCCAAGGATAAGCCCAAAATCTCCAATCCTGTTCATAATAAAAGCTTTAAACGCGGCTGTATTGGCGGAGTGTTTATGGTTCCAAAAGCCGATAAGCAGATATGATGATAGTCCTACACCTTCCCACCCAAAGAACATTTGCAAGGCATTATCGGCTGTGACCAGCATAAGCATTGTAAAAGTAAACAGGCTTAGATAAGCCATAAACCGCCCCTTGGCAGGATCATCTTTCATATAGCCGATGGAATAAACATGAACGCATGATGAGATAATATTGACTACGCACATCATGACAACACTTAAAGAATCAATGCGCAAAGCCCATTGAACAGATAAGTCTCCGGATGATATCCATTGCCCAAGAACGCTGGTATAGGATTTATCAACCATGTTTTCATTGATGTTGATCTGGAAGAATAAGGAAATAGAAGCAAAGGCCGCAAGTATAACGCTCGCGCAGGTAATGAACTGTACGCCCTTATCGCCCAAAGGCTTGCCGAACAATCCGGCAACAATAAACGCGGCTAAAGGCGCGAAGACTGCAATCATTTCCATTGTCTTGTTCTCATCCTTTTAAATCCGAAATATCTTCAATATCTATCGAGCCTTTGTTACGGAAAAAGGCCACTAAAATAGCCAGCCCTATCGCCGCTTCTGCTGCGGCTACAGTTAAAATGAACATAGCAAAAACCTGCCCGGCTAAATCATTTAAATAACTCGAGAATGTAACAAAATTAATATTCACCGCCAGCAGCATCAGCTCTATAGACATTAATAAAACAATAACATTCTTTCGGTTCAGGAATATCCCGAACACCCCTATTGTGAAAAGGATAGCTGCGAGTATTAAAAAATGTTCCATACCTATTAAGCCATCCATATCACACCCCTGTTCTTGGCGTAACGCGTTTGATCTCCAGCACATCGCTGGCTTGGCGTTTATGTTGATCGAGCATGTTTTGTTTACGCACATTTGGCCGTGAGCGCAGCGTAAGAACAATAGCTCCTATCATCGCCACAAGCAAAATAAGTCCAGCCATCTGGAAAGCAAAAACATAATCGGTGTATAAGATCATTCCAAGCGCTTCGGTATTTGTAAGATCATTCACCGCAGTAGGTGTGGCGAACTTTACGCCCGGAGCTGTGCGCCAATATGTGTAAAGTGTTACAAGCTCAAACAACAGCACTCCGCCCAGAATAATCCCAAGAGGCACATAGCGCATACACCCTTTGCGCAAGGAGGCAAAATCAACATCGAGCATCATCACGACAAACAGGAATAAAACAGCCACCGCCCCGACATAGACGATAATAAGTATCATGGCCAGAAACTCTGCTCCAAGCATAACAAACAAGCCGGATGCATTGAAAAAGGCGAGGATCAGGAACAAAACGGAATGCACAGGATTGCGCGCCGAAACAACCATCAAAGCGCTGAGTATCAATATTCCTGCAAAAAGGTAAAAGGCAAAAGCCTGAACTATCATATTTTATTCATCCTTGTTCCATATTGGCGGCAAGCTGGGCTTCCCACTTGTCACCATTTTCCAAAAGTTTTTGTTTGTTATAAAAAAGCTCTTCACGTGTTTCTTTCGCAAATTCGAAATTAGCCCCCTCAACAATCGCATCGACCGGGCAGGCCTCCTGACACAGCCCGCAAAAAATACACTTGGTCATGTCAATGTCATAGCGCGTTGTTCTGCGCGCCCCAACTTTATCAGGTTCAGCTTCAATAGTAATGGCTTGCGCGGGGCATATCGCCTCACAAAGTTTGCAGGCAATGCAGCGCTCTTCCCCATTAGGATATCGCCGCAGTGCATGCTCCCCCCGAAAACGATGAGATACAGGGCCTTTTTCATATGGATAGTTAATAGTCACCCGCGGTTTAAACAGAAAATATTTAAGCGTAAGAGAAAAGCCCTTGAGGAGCTCGGTCGGGAAAAATATGCGGACAATCTTATCCATTATAAACCCCCTCCCACAATTTGCCCAGGCAGCGCATTAAAGCTCATAAGCAATCCCGCAGTTAGAACAACCCAGCCCATAGTAAACGGCAAGAAAACTTTCCAGCCTAGCCGCATAAGCTGGTCATAGCGAAAACGGGGCAGCGTAGCCCTCGTCCAGAAAAAGAAGAACATAATAGCCATAATTTTCAGCACAAACCAGATAATGCCCGGAACAAAGCCAAGGAAGCTGATCCCGAATGGGGGGAGCCAACCGCCTAAAAAGAGTATGGTGGTTATAGCGCTCATCAAGAGCATATTGGCGTATTCTCCCAGAAAGAACAGCGCATAAGACATAGAGGAATACTCAACCATAAACCCGCCAGCAAGCTCGGACTCTCCTTCTGGCAGGTCAAATGGCGCGCGGTTACATTCCGCCAATATACAAACAAGAAAAACTCCCAGCATAGGTAAGAGCAAAATTTGCACCCATATAGGACGAGGCGCTAGCACAATTTCCTGCAAGTTCAACGATCCTGTCACCAGCAAAATGCAAACAATGATAAGCCCCATAGAGGCTTTATAAGAGATCATTTGAGAGGCTGCGCGCAGCCCTCCCAAAAAGGCATAGCGCGAGTTAGACGCCCATCCAGCCATAATAACTCCGTAAACTCCCATAGATGAAATGGCCAGCAGGAACAACACGCCGACATTGATATTGGCCAGAACCCAGCCTTTATCAAATGGAATAACTACCCACGCAATCAAAGATAAAGAAAAAAGCATGATAGGCGCTAAAAGAAAAATAATGCGGTGCGCTTGCGAAGGAATAATAGTCTCCTTCGACAGCATTTTCAGGCCATCGGCAAAGGGCTGTAACAAGCCAAAAGGGCCGACTGTCATAGGCCCTTGACGGCGCTGCATGCCAGCAAGAACCTTGCGCTCTGCATATGTCATATAGGCAACGCACAATAAAATCCCGATTATAACAAGCAAGGAAAATCCGGTTGTCCACGCCAGCCATATCGCTGCCTGAACAAGCCAGCTTTCCGCAGAACCATCAATAATTGTGCTTACCGGAGCCATCTATGCCGCATCCTTTTCTTTTTGTTCAATACCAGCATCACCAAAAGATTTTGCACATTCTCCCATAGTCGGAGATGCGCGGCATATTGCATCATTTAAGTAATAGTTATGGCTTGGCAACACAAAATCATCTTCAAGAATTTTCCCTTTGTTTTTGTATAATGACCACTTTGCAGGCGTAATCAAAAACATATTTTTGAATATTGGCCATTCCTTTTTTATGCGTGATCTAAGCTCTCCTAGTGTGTTGTAAGGCAACGGCGCAGAAAGCAAATATTCCGATAATGCCCTGATTATTGCCCAGTCCTCACGCGCCTGCCCCGGAGGAGAAACAGCCTTCCGCGCAATTTGAGGCCGCCCCTCGGTATTAACGTACCAGCCATTTTTCTCTGTATAGGCAGCAGAAGGTAAAACAACATCCGCGCGTTTAGCACCATAATCACCATGGTGCCCCTGATAAATAACAAAAGTCTGCCAGCCTATGTTAACGCGCGCATTGAACTCATCCGCGCCCAAAAGGAAGAGAGCTTTTATCCCCCCGTCTTTTGTTCCGGCAATAATCTCGTTAAAGCTTTTCCCGTCTTTTTGTGGCAGAAAACCAATATCCAGACCTCCAACGCGTGAAGCGGCCTTGTGTAATATATTAAAGCCGTTCCAGTCATCTTTTACTACGCCTAGTTTTTCTGCGGTTCTATGCAATAAAGCATGAATAGCCAGCGCGTCTTCTCGCAAAAAAATATCCGCGCCGATAATCATCATCGGCTTTTTGGCCTTTAGTTTTTTCTTTGCAAAATCTTCAATATCTTTTGGAGATGTGCCGATATGCTCATACGGATATGTAAGGTTAGCTGGCTGACCAATCAGGTAAACGGGAACGCCTCTTTCCCGCCAGTTTCTAAAGATACGGGCATTAAGCATAGTTGCGTCACGGCGAGGATTTGTGCCAATCAGGACAATCGCATCGGTCTTATCAATTCCGGCAATCGTAGAGTTAAAAAGATAGGATGCACGGTCAGCCGTATTCATCTGTGATCCGTCAGTGCGGCAATCTATGTTGGGGCAGCCCAAAGCCAGCATTAAATCTTTCATGGCGCTCATAGCCTCGATATCTACCATATTTCCGGCCAAAGCCGCGATCTCGCTGGCTTTTACGTCTTTGAGCTTGGCAGTTATGACATTAAAAGCCTCTTCCCAGCTTGCTTCTTTTAGTTTGCCAGAAGATTCATTGCGAATATATGGACGATCCAAACGCAGGTATTTCAAGCCATCACATGAAAAGCGCACCCTGTCATCAATCCATGATTCGTTGATATCCTCATTGAGGCGGGGCAATATGCGCATAACCTCTCGCCCGCGCGAGTCTATACGGATGTTGCACCCTAAAGCATCATGAATATCAATGCTTTCGGTTCTTTTAAACTCCCACTTGCGGGCGCGGAATTTGTAAGGCTTGGAGGTTAGGGCGCCAACCGGACAGATATCAATCAGATTGCCCGAAAGCTCTGATTTTATGTTTTGGTAAACATACGTTCCGATTTCTGTATCTTCGCCACGGTTAATCTGGCCTAGAGCCGGTGCTCCTGCAATCTCACCCAAAAAACGGATGCAGCGAGTGCAGTTAATACAGCGGGTCATTGCGGTTCCAATTAAAGGCCCGAAATTTTTCTCTGGCACAGCGAGTTTATTTTCATGGAAACGCGTGCGGTCGCTCCCATATGCAAAAGCCTGATCCTGTAAGTCGCACTCACCTGCCTGATCGCATATAGGACAATCCAAAGGGTGATTGGCGAGCATAAGCTCCATTACGCCGCGGCGTTCTTTATTAACCATCTCGGTATTGGTCTTGACAACCATACCCTCCTCGCAAGCCAGACAGCACGAGGCAACAGGTTCGGCGGGGTGTCCTTCAAGCTCGACCAGACACATCCGGCAATTCCCGGAAACGGAGAGTTTATCATGATAGCAAAAGCGCGGAATCTCTATGCCCATTTGCTCGGCAGCTTGCAAAACACTGGTGCCCGGATCAACCTCAATTTCCATGTCATCAATAGTGAGTTTAATAGTAATTTCGGGCATACGAATATAATACTTGCTGTAATGGTTATCTTTTTCGCAGATTTATTTAGGGTAAACCCTAAAGAGTATTGAAATATACGCAGTTTTTCTATTTAATCGGCGCGTACAATAAAGATCAATGGTAAAGTTAACAAAGATTATATGCATACTCGAATAGAAATTCTAGCCCATAAAGATGATGGGCGCGCTCGTAAAATCGAAAAGTTGCTTGGCGCGATGGGGGTTAACTCCAAAGTGCGGGCGCTCGATGTTTATACGTCTGAAAGCCCCGATGCAAAGACCCCTGAATTTGCGGGTGCTCTGGCTAATCCGGTCACGCAAAAAGTCAATCAAACTCCGCAGGATTTTGACTGGGCGCTGGAGATCGGCTATCTCCCTGGTGTAACGGATAATATCGGAAGCACAACATCCGAGATATTAGAGCTGGTCGCTCCTGCAAACAATGATACGGATCATACCTGTTATTCTTCAAGGCTTTACCTCATCAAAGGGGAACTGGCGCGCGGGCAAGTTGAAGAGCTTGCAGCCTCTCTTTCCAACAAGCTGATCCAGCGTATCTCGATCAAAAGCAAGGAAGAATATGATGTAGATGGCGGAATGGATACCGTTATTCCAAAAGTTAATCTGGATAATAAAGGCGCCGTTGCCGATAGCGTTAATCTGAATATCTCTGATGAGGAACTGGAAGTTATCGGCAAATCAGGAATCGCCAATAAAGACGGCTCCCGCCGTGGCCCGCTTGGGCTTTCCCTGCTCTATATGAAAGCCATTAAAGATTATTTCAAAAAACTGGGGCTTAATCCTACGGATATCGAAATCGAAACGCTGGCGCAAACATGGTCAGAGCATTGTAAACACACGATTTTTGCTTCATCTATGGATGAGATAACCGACGGTTTGTATAAGCACTATATCAAGCGTGCGACCAAGGAAATCCGTGAAGCGCGCGGGGATGACGATTTTTGTATCTCGGTCTTCTCAGATAATTCCGGCGGGATAGTTTTTGATGATGAGTATATGATTACCGATAAAGTGGAGACCCATAACTCCCCTTCTGCGCTAGACCCGTTTGGCGGCGCAATTACCGGAATTGTTGGGGTTAACCGCGATTGCATGGGCTTTGGTCAGGGCGCAAAGCCGATCATTAACCGCTATGGTTTTTGTCTTGCAGACCCTAAGCTGAAGCCAAAATACTTCCGTGATAAAGGCTGCACAGATGCCCTGCTCCCGCCCGCTAATATCATAAATGGTGTAGTCGCGGGCGTGGAAGCTGGCGGAAATTGCTCAGGTATTCCAACGCCTTCCGGCTTTTTGTTCTTCGATGATCGCTATGCAGGAAAGCCGCTGGTCTTTGTTGGCACAGTAGGCCTGATCCCGCGCGAGATCAATGGACGCCCCGGCCATGTCAAAAAAGCTGAGTCTGGCGACAAGATTATAGTAGCTGGTGGCCGCGTTGGCGCAGATGGTATACATGGCGCAACCTTCTCATCAGAAGCGCTGGATGAAGGCTCTCCGGCCACTGCCGTGCAAATTGGCGATCCGATCACTCAAAAGAAAATGTCCGATGCTCTCATCAAGGAAATCCGTGACCTTGGCTGGTATAGCGCGATTACCGATAATGGCGCTGGCGGCCTGTCTTCCTCAGTTGGGGAAATGGCCGAAGGCTCTGGCGGGTTTCATGTAGAGCTGGACAAGGTTCCTCTCAAATACCCCGGCCTTGCCCCTTGGGAAATCTGGATTTCCGAAAGTCAGGAGCGCATGACCATGGCTGTGCCGCCGGAGAATGTCGATAAGCTCATCTCCTTTTTGGCGAAACGCGGCGTAGAAGCCACTAACATAGGCACCTTCACCGATACAGGCCATGCTGAGATCACATGGCACAACGAAGTGATTATGCATCTAGACATGAAGTTTCTGCACGATGGTAATCCTGAAACGCCGCTGACTACAACCTTTACCCGTGGCGGTGAAGCCGAGCCTGAGTTAGCCGAGCCTGAAAGTTATGAACAGGCTCTAACGGATATGATGGGGCGCCTCAACATCTGCTCTAAAGAATTTATAGCCACCCAGTATGACCATAACGTGCAGGGTTCTGCCGTTTTAGGGCCGCTGCAAGGCAAAGGCCGCGTCTATGGGGAAGCCAGCGTTACCCGCCCCGTCCTAAGCTCGCCTAAGGGGGTTGTCCTTTCACAAGGGCTGTTCCCGCGTTATAGCGATATTGATACAGGAGCGATGGCCGCGGCTGGTCTGGATATGGCTGTCAGGAACGCTGTAGCCGCCGGTGTGGACTTTAATCACCTTGCGCTGCTGGATAATTTCTGCTGGTGCTCATCGGATGAGCCGGAGCGTTTGGGGCAGCTTAAACGCGCAGTGGAAACCATTTACGAGATGGCCGTAAAGTACGGAACACCGTTTATTTCCGGCAAAGACAGTATGTTCAACGACTTTAAGGGCTATACCGCGGAAGGCCAGCCAATCAAGGTTTCCGTCCCGCCGACCTTGCTGGTTTCCAGTATCGGCGTTATCCCGAATGTTGAGAATTCTATCTCTCTAGCTCCAAAAGCTGCGGGCGATTGCGTCTATCTGCTTGGGCAGACCAAAGACGAGCTGGGCGCTTCCGAATATTACGATCAGCTTGGGTTTCTGGGCAATAACGTGCCGCAAACCGACGCACATCAGAACTTGCGCCTGTATCGACTCTATGCCCGTGCAAGCCGCGATAAGCTGATTTCCTCGGCTTTGGCTGTGGGTTACGGTGGTTTGGGCGTAGCATTGGCGAAAAAAGCCATCGCCGGACAGCTTGGTTTAGATATAGATATCAGTAAGTTAGGGCTTCGCGCCGATAAAGCGCTCTTCTCTGAAAGCACAGGGCGGATAGTGGTTACGGTCGCTCCGAAAAACAAGAAAGCCTTTGAGAAGAACTTCAAGGGATTTGAGCAATGCCACTATATCGGCTCCGTCTCCAACAGCGAAAATCTGTTTATTCGCAATGTGTTAAAGCTCGATATTAAAGCATTAGATGAAGCGTATAAGGCGCCGATGAGGGATTATTAGAACCATGAGTGCAAAAGTTATAGTATTAGCGGGTTATGGCCTGAATTGTGAGGAAGAAACCCTCTTCGCCTTTAACCATTGCGGAGTTGAAGGCAAGATCGTGCACGTTAACGACCTGATCGAAAATCCTGATAATCTCAAGGAATATCAAATACTTGCACTGCCCGGCGGCTTCTCCTATGGCGATGATACCGGCTCCGGCAATGCCTTTGCACAAAAAATGAAACTGGCGATTTTTGATGAGCTTAAAAGCTTCGTTGAGCGCGATACACTCAGTATCGGAATATGTAACGGCTGCCAGATAATGATTAATCTAGGCCTTGTCCCTGCGCTCACTGAATATGGAAAACGAGACGTAGCGGTTACATATAATTCGACCGCAAGATACCAGTGCCGCTGGATTGATATCAAGGTTCAAAGCAAGTCTCCATGGCTCGCAGATATCGAGAAACTTCACATTCCCGTTGCCCATGGTGAAGGCCGTTTTATGATGGAAGATCAAACACTTGAAACCCTGAAGGCCAATGAGCAAATCGCCGCGCGCTACATAACGCCGGATGGCAATTTTGCCCAAGAGGAGTTCCCCTATAACCCCAATGGCTCCGTATTTGATATCGCCGCTATGACCGATCCGACAGGCCGTGTTCTAGCTACTATGCCCCACCCGGAGCGTGGTATGTTCACCTCCCAGCGCGATGATTATCACGAGCTTAAAGACACGGCGCAACGAAACGGAAAAACCCTCCCCGAAGAAGCCGACGGCATGGCCGTATTCCGCAACGCCGCAAAATACTTCAAATAATCCCTAAAAAAATAATTATAGGAATTTCTTCCCTTTTCCCAATTTTTATGTTAATATCATTCTCAAGAGCGGGATAATTGCGCCTGCTTTAATCGTATATATCAAGGGGATATAGCAAGTAGATATATATATGCTATATCGATATACCCACGCTTTTGCCTCGAAAAGCTATTGGTGATGTATTTTAATACCTTATATTAGGCAAAATTTCCCAAGAAAATATATACCGATCCTATATACCCACCCATAAAAAGAA
>JAGYOK010000045.1 GCA_018399685.1 Alphaproteobacteria bacterium
GAACGTAGCTACGGCTATGCCCTGCGCGATTTTGGCTTCCATTTACTGAAAATTTGACAGGCGCACAGAATGGATATAATTAATAGGTCCTGACCCTAGGCTTTAGGATAATAAACATAGTATATGGATGATGAAAACAAAGACCTCATTTATGTGTTAAACAAGCAGGTGCGGCTCTGTCAGGCTCCTGAGGGTTTTCGCACCTCAATGGATAGCGTCATGCTGGCAGCGGCTTGCCCGGCTAAGAAAAATCATAAAGTGCTGGATTTGGGTTGTGGCGTGGGGAGCGCGGGAATTTGCGTTCTTCATCGCGTAAAAGATACAAAACTGCTTGGTATAGATTTTCAGGCCGATCATATAGAGCTGGCGGAAAAGAACGCTGATCTGAACAATATGAAAGATCGTGCTGTTTTTGTCTGCGCTGATGTCCGTGATATTTCCAAAGCCAATATAGACACATTTGACCATGTTATTTGCAACCCTCCTTACAAAGAGGCCGGAGCGCACAGACGTTCCCCTTCTATGGCAAGGGCGCGCGCTATGGGATATATAGATGATGATGTCTCGCTTAGAAGCTGGATAGACAGCGCGTGGCACAATATAAAAGGGCAAGGCTCTATCACCATTATTCATGAAGCCAGCCAGTGTGATTCTATAATTCAAGGATTATACAGTACCCGCGGCGGACGGAGATTTGGCAATATCGAGATTATCCCGCTGTTTCCGAAAGTCGGGGTAAATGCCAAACGCGTCATTATACGGGCGTGGAAGCACAAAAAGGGAGGAAGCCGCCTCCTCCCCGGCATTACACTGCATAACGCAGACGGTTCGTATACGCCTGAAGCCGACAATATCTTGCGCGGCGGACAGGCTTTGTTTGCCCTTTAAGGGGTAAAATAGCCCTACGCCTTGCTTATGTGCTCTTTCATAAAGGCTTTTACATTGTCCAAAGACACGCGTTCTTGCTCCATAGTATTGCGGTGACGAACGGTGACGCTTTGATCCTTGGAGGTTTCATTATCAATCGTGAAACAGAACGGCGTTCCGATCTCATCCTGACGGGCGTAGCGCTTGCCGATATTTTGCTTGATATCGAGGTCAACGTTATAGTCTTCACGAAGATCCATATAAAGCTTTTGCGCTGTTGGGACATGGTCTTCTTTGGCTGTTAGAGGCAAAATGGCCGCTTTCTTCGGTGCCATGGATGGCTTGAAATCCAGATAAACGCCGGATGGGCGGCTTTCATCGACCGTATAAGCCTGACAAATAAGAGCCAACACACCACGCGTCAGGCCTGTAGAAGGCTCGATAACGTGCGGCAAGAAGCGCCTGTTATTGGCTTGATCGAAATATTCCAGCTTCGTGCCGGAAAATTCCTGATGCTGCGTCAGATCAAAGCACCCACGGTGGGCGATCCCCTCTAGCTCGTCAAAATCGGGGGCAGAGAACGGGAAGCGGTATTCCACATCGATTGTGCGGCTTGAATAATGTGCCAGATCTTCTTTAGGCACATTAAGAAAGTGCAGCTCTGATTTCGGGATACCGACTGATTCCCAGAATCTGGTGCGCTCTTCGAGCCAGAAATCAAACCACATCGGCACTTCATCTTCTTCGCAGAACCACTCAAGCTCCATTTGCTCAAACTCGCGGCTGCGGAAGACAAAGTTGCGCGGCGTGACCTCGTTACGGAAGGCCTTACCGACCTGCGCAATACCAAAAGGCACCTTGGCGCGGTTTGAATCAAGCACGTTCTTGTAGTTCAAGAATATACCTGCACATGTTTCGGGGCGTAAGTAAGCCTTGTTTTCGTCCCCTGCCGTAGCGCCAACGAATGTGTGGAACATCATATTGAACTGGCGCGGCTCGGTGAGCGTGCCCGGATTTTTAACATCGGGGCCGATGATTTCACCAAATTCAGCAGGATCAATCTGATCGAGCATTGTTCTTTCGAAATCCTCAACTTTTTTGCCCTTGGCCAGCTTTTGAAGGCGTTTTTCAATCACATCGTCTTCGTCATCTTTATCAAATGCAAAGCTGAAACCTTCACCATCTTTAGGCACAAGCACAAATACGTGATCCGCGCGGTATCTCTTTTTGGACTCGCGGCAATCCACCATAGGGTCGCAAAAGCCCCCTACGTGGCCGGAAGCCTCCCAGCAACGGGGGTTCTGGATAATCGCGGAGTCTACGCCTAAAATCTCTATCGGGCTGCCATCCGGGCCGATTGGCGGAGTTATAACCATGTCCTTCCACCAACGGTCTCTAAGATTGTTTTTTAACTCCACCCCAAGCGGGCCGTAATCCCAAAATCCGTTCAGTCCCCCGTATATATCAGAGGCAGCAAAAATAAAACCACGTCTTTTACATAGGGATACAATATCTTTCATCGGTCAGGCTTCCATGTTTTGAAGTTAATAATTTGTAATAAAAAAGCTCTATCCTTATTGAAGTAATAGAGCACAGATAACACTTTAAGACTTTATTCACGCCAAAAACAAGCAAAAACTGGGGGAGCGCTCTATTTTTAGCTATCACGTTTTTCTGATAAAAAAACCATGAAAACTGTGATATTTTCTTAAAGTAATCAAAACAGGAACTATAATAACCGATAGCGGTACTACATAGTATTATTCTTCCTTTTTCTTTATTGTTTTACAAATACTCGGTAAGGATCGTTTGATTTTATTTAATAATTTAAAGTATTGTTTGCTATTGATCTACTATCTTTTGTTTTGAATTTTCTTGACTTTTAAAGTTCGTCTGCGATAAATTAGACGTATAGGAAAGGTAGCAGACAATGGCATTTAGTCACGGTACAAGTGTAGGAAGCGGTTATTCTGGCAATGATCCAAATATCAAACGCCAGATGGCTCAGCGAGTGCAAGATAAAGCTCAAGTTCGAGGCGGAAGAGATCTTGGCGATAGCGCTCTTGATTCCTGGATGCCTTCTGCAAAGAAGCTTTCTGATCCATATATGTCAGGGGGCGGTGGTGTAAGAAAAGTTAGTGGATCATCATATTGGACTACTGGAAACTTTTTCAAAAGATTGAACAGTGGCGCTACTGAAATGGATCTTGACTATTAAAGTTTAAGGCGAAAAGCCAAAATTAAAAGAAGAGGCCAAAAAACAGAGCCTTTGAAGTTTGGGAAAATAAAAAAGAGGAAAAATCCTCTACATACCGCAAAAAGCCGGGTTGATAAAAAAGCGCTTAAAAAAATAAGAAACGGGCGCAAATATAAAAAAACGAAGAGCCATAAGGCTCCAATAATAAAAACAATCGATAAGCTCTTTAATTGGGAGCCTTTGAGATTGGGGTTAGTTTAAAAAAGGCGACTTGAGCATTAGGTTTAAGGCGCCTTTTTTACGTCTGGAATCTTAACGCAAATACAGGCGCATTAATGAGCCTTTGCGTTTGACTACCAATTCGATACCGCGCTGTGTGGGCTGGGTTAATGCCTTATCGACTTCTCGTGGATTGGTTATTTCCTGACCGTTAACAGAAACCAGAATATCGCCGGGAGCAAGGGTGCGGGAGAAAAACCCTTTGGGAGCTTTGACGACCACAACCCCGCTATCTTCATCAACCGGCATACCAAGCTCTACTGATACAGCCGGATTAAGGTTGGCTATAACCGCCCCTCTTAAAATGTGGTTACCGGTTAGTTCGGCTTCCTCGCGCGCAGGAATATCCGGCGGCGCCATGGCTTTGACGCTCAGCTTATTCTTTTTGCCTTTGCGCCATATATCAACGCTTGCCTCTTTCCCAAGGGGAACAGTCGCCATAAGAAACTTCAGCTCGGCTGCGTTACGTATCGGGCGGTCATTAACCGATAGAATAACATCACCGACTTTAAGCCCCGCTGCGCCGAACGGGCTGGCAGTATGCAAATCAGAGACAAGCGCTCCCCCATATGCCTTTACCCCCAGATTATCGGCAATGTCCGATGTGATATCCTGCGCCTGCACTCCAAGCCATGGGCGAATAATACCCCTGTCACTTACCTGTCCATGCATTTCCGCTGCTATGACGCTGGCGACCATCTCCGAGGGGATGGCAAACCCTAACCCCATAGACCCGCCAGAGCGTGAGAAAATTGCCGTATTAATGCCTACTACGCGCCCATCCATAGCAACAAGCGGCCCGCCTGAATTCCCCGGATTAATCGCGGCATCTGTTTGTATGAAAAAGTTGTAATCATTAATATCAAGCGATGAGCGGCCTTTTGCCGAAATAATGCCACTGGTCACGGTCTGCCCTACGCCAAAGGGGTTTCCAATGGCCAGAACCAGATCCCCTACCTCCAGCGTCTCGCTAGGACGCAGTGTAACATATGGGAAGCTTTGCCCTTCTTCATCGGGTTTAATACGAAGCAAGGCCAGATCAGAGGCTTCGTCCTGAAGCATTACATTTGCGGTATATTCATTACCGTCTTTAAGGCCGACAGAGATTTCATCCGCACCCCTGATAACATGGGCATTTGTGACAACAAGCCCGCCTTCACTGACAATAACGCCGGAGCCTAAAGAGCTTTCGAGATACTGGCGCATACGCCCGCCGAACAAATTCTGATCGAAGAACAGGCCAAAGAACGGGTCGTCCATAAAGGGGCTGCGGAAAGATGCCCTGATAGCGCGTTTCGTATAAATATTAACTACAGCCGGAGCCACGCGCTTGACCAACGGCGCATAAGAAAGCTGTACCTGCATATTTTCCTGCGGTACCATACGTTCCTGCTCTTGCGCCGAAGTACTCAACGGCACAGTAAATACAAAAAGCAGCACTAGAAAGGTCATAAAAATTCTGTTAAGCATGAGAAAAATTGTAATCAACTTTTTAAAAAATTCAAGCGTTGGCAAAGAAAAAATGACCAGAGAAAATATTCAAAACAAGATTACTTTGGCAGACATTAAAAACCACAGGAAGACAGATGCTCCCTTGGTTTGCCTGACCAGTTATACGGCTCCCATGACCAAAATACTGGATCCTCATTGTGACATATTGCTGGTTGGTGATTCGCTTGGCATGGTCGTTTACGGCATGGAAAATACGGTCGGCGTGACTATGGATATGATGATAAATCACGGAAAAGCCGTGGTTAATTCGGCGCGGCATGCTCTGGTCATGGTTGATATGCCATATGGCACATATGAAGATGATCCGGCCATTGCTTTGGAATCGGCTAAACGCCTGATGGGAGAGACGGGATGCGAGGCTCTCAAGCTTGAGGTCAACAAAGCCCTCGCCCCTACGATTGAGCTACTCGTCAAAAATGATATTCCTGTGCAGGCTCATATTGGCCTTTGCCCGCAAAGTGTCATAAAAGAAGGCGGGTATAAGATCAAAGGTAAAACCAATCAGGAAATATCTGATTTGATAGATGACGCGCGGGCCTGTGAAAAAGCCGGAGCATTCAGCATTTTGATCGAAGGAACCAAGGAAGCTGCATCACGTGAGATCTCTTCCGCTGTTAAAGTGCCAACCGTAGGCATTGGCGCCTCCCCTGCTTGTGATGGGCAAATTCTGGTTACACAGGATATGCTTGGGATGATTACTGACCACACGCCCAAATTTGTAAAAAAATATTCAACTTTGGCAGAGATTATCGGAGAGGCTGTCGCCAGCTATGCCAAAGATGTGCGGGCGCGTAAATTCCCCGACGATAAATACGTGTATTAGGGTCAAGGTCTATAGCAATAAGGAAACAATCATGAAAATTGCCAGAACAATCGAAGATCTGAGCACATACAAAAAAGAGCTTGGAGAGGGTAAGTTTGCCTATGTCCCGACTATGGGCGCTCTGCATGAAGGGCATTTGTCCCTTGTGCAGCTCGCAAAAGAAAAAGCCGATCACGTTATCGTAAGTATTTTTGTTAATCCTACCCAGTTCGCTCCACATGAAGATTTTGACTCTTATCCCCGGATGGAGGAAAAAGACGCCAGAATGCTTGAAGAGGAAGAGGTAGACATCCTCTTTGTGCCTAATGAATCCGTTATGTATCCAGATGGAAAAAACTCTACTATCAAGGCCGGTGACGCTGCGGAAGGGCTGGAAACAACGTTCCGCCCCCACTTTTTTGATGGTGTTGTAAATATCGTCAGCCGCCTGTTTTGGGCTGTTAAGCCTGATGTTGCTATCTTTGGTCAAAAAGATTTCCAACAATTACAGGTCATTATCCAAATGGTTGAAGATCAAAATATGGGAATAGAGATTATCGGCGCCCCGATTGCCCGTGATGAGAGCGGCCTTGCCCTTTCCTCCCGTAATTTATATTTGAGCGCCGAGGAGCTACCGATTGCCCGCCAGCTTAATGTCATATTAAGGGAAGCGGCAAAAACCGGTAATCTGGAAGAGGCCGAGCAAAAATTACTGGGTATCGGATTTGATAAAGTCGATTACGTGGCCTCACGCTGGAACCGGATTTTGGGGGCTGCTTGGCTTGGGAAAACGCGGCTGATTGATAATGTTGCCAGTGAATGAAAGCCTTGGCTACGGCGGCTTAAACATTCCAAATTAGTATTCAAACAAAACAAAGCCCCTCTTAAAAATAAGAAGGGCTTTTTGATTTTTTTATATAATGTTTCTGATTTAACCAGCAGCAACTTGCTCAGACACGGGCTCATCATATTCGTCAAATGTTGGAACCGGGCCGGAATCCTGCCCTTTAGCATCAACATCACGATCAACAAGCTCGACGATTGCCATAGGAGCGGCGTCTCCATAACGGAAACCAGCCTTTAGCACGCGGACATAACCACCGGGGCGGTCTGCATAGCGCTCGGCAAGTACATCAAATATCTTCCTTGATTGCTCTTGATCGCGCATTTTAGAAACAACCTGACGGCGCTTTGCTACTGCTTTTTCTGGATTTGCAGCGGCATGCTTGCCCATAGTGATGAGTTTTTCAACATAGGGGCGAAGCTCTTTTGCTTTGGGCAAAGTCGTTTTGATCTGCTCATGCTTGATAAGAGCCGTTGCCATATTAGCCAGCATAGCCTTGCGGTGGCTGGTGGTGCGGTTTAATTTGCGTTGTTTAATACGGTGTTTCATCGTATTTACCTTTCTTTGCCACTATCGGGCGTTGCGGCCTCACGTATGAGAGCCATGGATAAAACCGAGCCAGCACAAATATTATATCTGTTACAAGCTCGGGGGATGGCGTTTATTGCTAATATTGTTGATCGTCCAGTTTCTTGGCAAGATCTTCAATGTTTTCAGGCGGCCAGCCTTCAACCTGCATACCGAGATATAAGCCCATTGATTGCAATACTTCCTTGATTTCATTCAAAGACTTACGGCCAAAGTTAGGCGTACGAAGCATGTCGCTCTCGCTCTTTTGCACAAGATCGCCAATGTAAACGATATTATCGTTTTTCAGGCAATTCGCGCTACGAACAGACAGCTCAAGCTCTTCAACTTTTCTAAGCAGATTTTTGTTGAATGGCAGCTCTTGCTCTTCTTCTTTTTCTTTCGCATCTTCAGGATCGTCAAAGTTAACAAACACCTGCAACTGATCTTGCATAATACGTGCAGCAAATGCCACAGCATCTTCAGGTGTCATAACGCCGTTAGTCTCAACTGATAGAGTGAGCTTGTCATAGTCAGTGATCTGGCCAACACGTGTGTCGGTCACTTCGTATGTAACTTTGCTAACCGGTGAGAACACAGAATCGATAGGAATCATGCCTACAGGACATTCTTCAGGGCGGTTCTGGGCAGCCGGACGATAGCCTTTACCAAGATCCACTGTCATTTCCATCGCTAATTTGGCGCCTTTATCCAAGGTGCAAATAATCAGATCAGGGTTCATAATTTCAATATCCGCACCCGCTTCGATCTGAGCCGCTGTTACTTCGCATGGGCCTTCTGCGCTCAAGCGCATTTTCTTGGGGCCTTCTGCGTGCATGCGCACAGCCAAAGCTTTGATGTTCAGGATAATATCCGTTACGTCTTCGCGGACACCTTCGATGGAAGAGAATTCGTGGAGCACGCCATCAATCTGCACCGCTGTAACAGCAGCACCTTGCAGTGATGAAAGAAGGATGCGGCGAAGTGCGTTACCCAAAGTCAGACCAAAACCACGTTCCAGCGGCTCTGCTACAACCTGGCCAAAATTTTGGCGCCCTGTGTCTACTACATCCAGTTTTTGAGGTTTAATCAACTCTTGCCAGTTTTTCTGTATCATAAA
Organism: Alphaproteobacteria bacterium; assembly: GCA_018399685.1. Lineage (GTDB taxonomy): Bacteria > Pseudomonadota > Alphaproteobacteria > Micavibrionales > Micavibrionaceae > UBA1672. The sequence continues at coordinate 8,189 of JAGYOK010000045.1, forward strand.
TATTTCCTTTTCACTTCATCCGGCTCTTAACCGGCCTCTTGTTACTTTTTTAATATTGTGCCAAGCACCCTGCACCATTGCAGGATACCGAGCGGCAACTTAATCCCTATACGCGGCGGCGCTTGGGAGGTCGGCATCCGTTGTGAGGAACAGGTGTAATGTCTTTGATTGATTTAATCGTAAAGCCAATCGCCTGAAGCGCACGCATCGCAGATTCACGCCCTGAACCAGGGCCTTTAATGAGTACGTCAAGTTCCTTCATACCATGTTCCTGTGCCTTGCGGCCTGCGTCCTCTGCTGCCATCTGCGAAGCATATGGTGTAGATTTACGTGAGCCCTTAAAGCCCATTGTGCCAGATGAAGACCATGAAACAACATTGCCCTGCTCATCAGAGATAGTCACAAGTGTGTTGTTAAAAGTGGCATTCACATGCGCAATACCGGAAACGATATTCTTTTTAACTTTTCTTTTTGTCTTTGGTTTAGCCATATCTAAAAATCCTCCCTATTTCTTCTTGCCAGCTATTGGTTTAGCCGGACCCTTGCGTGTACGGGCATTGACGTTTGTTCTTTGCCCACGTACAGGAAGACCATTTCTATGACGAAGACCACGGTAGCATTTCATGTCCATCAAACGCTTGATGTTCATAGAGATTTCACGACGGAGATCTCCTTCGATTTTGTAAGCACCCTGATCGATTTCTGTGCGGATAGCATTTAATGTGTCGTCATCGGCCTGCCCCATGCGCATTTGCACATCGATTCCAAGCTTTTCACAGATTTTAAATGCTGTAGTGCGCCCAATTCCGTGAACATAAGTCAGGGATATTGGAATGCGCTTATTGTCGGGTACGTTAACCCCGGCGATACGTGCCATTGATATTTCCTTTCTGTATTTTCAGAAGGCCTGTTTAAATATCTGGAATACCAGCTATTTTATTCATTGCCTTCGACCAAACCGTTGTCAGCTCCGTTCGTTACACTTTCGCTGCGCCGGTTTGTAAACGTTACAACCCACTATCGGGAATGCGCGCATTATAAGTACAATCGCGCGCACGTCAATAAAATTATGAAAAGATCGGGATTTTTTATAATTACAAAGCAAAAAATACTATGGGCTGCCAAGAATTTCTTCTATTTGAGCTGTGACCCCTTCGATAGGTTGCATACCATCAACCCTGCGTAACAGGCCTTTACCTTCATAGTATGGTAGCAAGGGGGCTGTCTGGTTTTCGTATACTTCCAGACGGTTCTTGAGAATCTCTGCCGTGTCGTCGCCGCGAGCCACACCGGACTCTTCTGTTCTCTTTTTTATACGGTCGATCAAAATATCGTTGTCAACTTCCAGTACGATTACATGCTTAATCGAGCGGGACATATGCCCAAGCATGTCGTCTAAAGCTCCGGCCTGAGGAACCGTTCTTGGGAACCCATCGAGAATGAAGCCACGCTGACATTCCGGCTCACTTATGCAGTTTCCAATCAGTTCAATAATGATCTGATCCGAAACAAGTTCGCCTGAATCTATAATAGCTTTAAGCGTTTTTCCAAGCGTGCTTTCACTGGCAACTTCGGCTCGTAACATATCTCCAGTGGAAAGATGTTTTATTTTATACTTTCCCTGAATAATCTTTGCCTGAGTGCCTTTTCCTGCGCCCGGTGGTCCAAACATAATTATGTTCATAAGTATTCTCCCTAGAATTAAGCAATAATATATTTACTTTAAGCTATCTATCTTCTTCGGCTGCGGCCTCGTAATTTTGATTTTTTTACAAGTCCTTCATACTGGTGAGCAATCAAATGCGAGTGAATTTGTGCCACAGTATCCATTGTTACACTAACAACAATAAGCAGGCTTGTACCACCAAAATAAAACGGCATCGAATATTCTGAAATAAGAAATTCCGGTAGCAAACAAATAAACACCAGATAAATAGCGCCAATAGTACTAATACGCGTAAGTATGTAATCAAGATGATCTGCGGTGTTTTTACCCGGTCTTATGCCCGGAACAAACCCGCCATACTTGCGGAGTGTCTCTGCATTTTCCTCTGGATTAAATACTATCGCAGTATAAAAGAAGCAAAAGAAAGCGATAAGAGCACCATATACCAGCATGAATACCGGCTCGCCATGTTGAAGATGGCGGGTTACCGCAGCCCAGAAATCACTTCCGCTCAGATCGGCGAAATTAACTATTGTAATTGGCATGAAGAGCAATGAAGAGGCAAAGATTGGTGGAATAACTCCGGCAGTGTTGAGTTTAAGCGGCATGTGGTTTGTCTGCCCCTGCGCCATTTGATTGCCAACCATACGCTTTGGATACTGCACAATAACCTTGCGATAGGCTCTTTCCACAAAAACGATAAGAGCAATCACCGCGACGACCATTGCTATTAGCATAAACAAAGTGGCTACGCTAAATGTTCCGGTACGTGTCAGCTCAAGCATCGAAGCAACCGCTCTTGGCAGGCCTGCAACGATACCGGCAAAGATAATCAGGGAAATACCATTACCCACGCCGCGGCTGGTAATTTGCTCTCCAAGCCACATCAGGAATATGGTTCCGCCAACAATCGTAATAACGGTTGAAACACGGAAGAACAGGCCGGGATCAATAACCGCAGACCCCCCGCTTCCTTGCATGGATTCAAGTCCCACGGCCAAACCATAGGCCTGAACAGTCGCCAGCAAAACAGTTAGATACCGCGTGTATTGGTTGATTTTCATCCTGCCGACTTCGCCCTCTTTCTTGAGTTCCTCAAGATTTTTGGACATGGATGTGGCAAGCTGCATAATAATAGAGGCCGAAATATAAGGCATAATGTTAAGTGCAAAGATGGTCATACGCGATAAAGCACCACCAGAGAACATATTGAACATGTCTAAAATGCCGCCGCCTTTTGATTCGAAAATCTCTTTCCACACAACGGGATCAATCCCCGGAACGGGGATATATGTTCCAAGGCGATAAACAAGCAGTGCGCCAAGAACAAATAATAACCTTTGTTTTAGCTCGGTCGCTTTGGCTAAAGCGCCCCAATTTGCGTTCTTTGCGAGCTGTTCTACGGCAGATGCCATGACATTAATTCCTTACTAGTTAATTAATTACTCTAATTATTATTTTGCAGATCGGTTATTTTTAAAGAAAACCCGTTACATACACAAGCCCAAAGACACCAAAAAAGCAGGCTCACACATAGTTTTTGTTTATACACTAAATATCGGGATTAGTATCTATAAGTCACAGGCGTTGTTTTACCAGTTATTACAGCGTTTACGAACACCTATATATTCTTGCTGGTTGTCAATTTTTGCCTGCATGGCATAGAGCCGGGCAAGCTCCTTTTCTTCAAAAGCCCTGAACTCGCTTTCAAAATAATTTATTATGTGCTGCTTTATTTCATCTGCTTCTTTTTGAGTTGTAACCGGTGGAAAAATCGGCACAGCGCGCGCGACGCGTCCTAAATGTGAAGAATATTTACCGGTGTTTCTTTTGTGGAAGTCATAAACAACCTGCAAATGTTTATTTTCGTGCTTTCTGATTTCCTGATATTCACAGCTGCTTTTTTTATAATCTGTAGGAAGGTAAAGCTTTGGCGCAGCATAGAAATATCCGCTAACCTCCTTTAGATTAACGCAATAGCGGTTTTTACCTACCTCCTTAATATCAAACTCGTATTTCAGTTTGGTGTATATCTCGGCTTGATTGATAAACCCCAGAACCTTGCTTTCTCCGCGATGGTGCCCCAGCACATAATCCGAGAAATCTTCGCTGGCTCCTTTGTAAATCTTTGTCCCGGCAAGCTTGCTTTTCAGGCTTGTTTGCACTTGATGACGGGGGCAGCGATCGAGGGCAGCGTGAAGAGGGTTGGATATGAAAATAAAGAACAAGGCCGTAAAAAGAATACTGGCTATACGCATTAATAAATCCTGTTTGTGCCATAACGTATAAAAATTTGATGGTAGTCTACCTAGCCATTTCCCTTTAGTCAAAAAAGAAAAGCCCCCTGTAAGCGGGAGCTTTTTTAAATTTTTGATTATAGCGAGATTAGGCTATTTCTTTTCGGCTTTTTTCTCGGCTTTCTTTTCGCCGCGTTTTTTAACCGGAGCAACTACTTTTTCGATCAGCTCGACTTTACCGCCAGCTTTTTCGATTGCCTCTAACGCGCCTTTTGTAACTTTAGAGACTTTAAGATCTACTTTTGCTTTTAGCTCGCCTGTGCCAAGGATCTTGATACCATCCAGCTTACGACGAACAACTTTAGCAGCCACCAAAGCATCCTCATCAATTTGCTTTTTTGCATCAATCTTTTTCGTATCAATAGCCTGTTGGAGGTTTGCAAGTGTAAGCTCTGTATATTTTGTAGCAAATTTTACATTGCTGAAACCAAATTTTGGCAAGCGTTGGTACAAAGGCATTTGACCGCCTTCGAAGCCTTTAATAGCTACGCCGGAGCGTGCTTTTTGACCTTTTTGACCAGAGCCTGATGTTTTACCTT
>JAGYOK010000046.1 GCA_018399685.1 Alphaproteobacteria bacterium
AAAAGGGATTGCCGGAAGTTGATCTGCAAACGCTGCAAATTAAAGGAGCCCCAATTTACATTGCGGGAGATGCTAATGGTATGCGTTCTTTGCAACATGAAGCTGGGTATGAGGGTAAAACTGCCGCTCTTCATGCATTAGGGTTGTTTAAAAAAAAGCCTGAACGTAATGTTCCGCTGGTTATTACTTTTACTGATCCTCCTATTGCATTCGTTGGAGAGGAAAGTGAAAGAGAAGCACTTGTATCCTATATTGCTCAGAATCGCGCTGTTATGATGGGTGAGGCGCAAGGAGCTGCAAAACTCTATGCGTCCAGGGATGGGACATTAAAAGGAGCCGAACTTATAACGCCTGCGGCGGATCATCTAGCGCATTTCCTGCTTATAGCTATTCAGCAGAAGATGAAAGTGTCGGATTTATTGGATACACCGTTTTATCATCCCACTTTAGAGGAAGGTTTGCGTGGAGCTTTGGCGGACATTGCCCGTCAGGCTGCATAGGAAGTTGAAACAGAAAAAAAGACGTTGCGTTGTCATCCTTGTTTTACAACGCAACGCCTTATTTTTAAAGAGGGAAAAGAGATCAGGCTAGGTTGCCATTTTATCTTCCCACTCTTTTACCTGTTTTTCCGCTTCAACACGGGCAACCCTGTAATTTTTCTGAATCTGGCTAATAAGTTTTTCCTTTTATATCTACTCTTAGACAGACGAACGTTTGGTGGCAGTAATAGTTCCAAAAATAAAAAAAATATAGGAAAAACCCCCGTAAAAAGGTGCGGGGGTAGGGGATGAAAAGGCAAATCTAAAAAATTATGCTGTTTTCTTCTTTTCTTTTATTTTTATTTTATGACGATTTTTCGCAAGAGGAGTACGTTTGATTGTGACGGTCAGCACACCTTTATCAAAAGAAGCTTCGGCACTATCAGGTTGCACATCTTCAGGAAGATTTAATATGCGCTTGAATGAGCCGTAGGAGCGCTCTACGCGGTGAAACTCACCGTTCTTTTCACCTTCTTCGTGCTCTGCTTTTTTTTCGCCTTTGAGGATAAGAAGATTATCGCTCATTTCAAGTGTTACCTTGTCTTCGTCTACGCCGGGAATTTCGGCTGTAATTTCGTAATGATCATCTGTTTCCCGGATATCAATATCCGGTTTCATAAAGTTTTTTGACCAATTAGGCATATTTCTTTGTACAACTTCAAATATATCGTCCATCTGTTCCTGCATACTGCGCCATACATCTCGTGTATCCTGACGTGTAGGTAAAGAAAAATGACGGTTTTTGTCGTTGTTCTCGTCTTTGAACCAATTCCATGGCTTAAGATCTGACGTTTTCATGATTATCCTCCTTATTGTTTGTGGTTTTTTTACTGCACCTAAGGACTAAAGCCAGGATAGATATGCCGTAAAGCATAAAGCTAAGTCCTAAGGCAATAGATATATATAGGATGCCCGCATAGGGAAACCCGATGATTATAAGTAGGGAGAGCACAATGCTGGTTGCTCCGGCCAGTAGCAACCATCCCCAGCTTTTCGCAGGGCGGAGAGTTAAAGCTATGCCTATTTCAAATATCCCCTCTGCGAAAAGCAGTGCTCCTACGGCAATGAGCAATGCCGTAAGGCCGGTAACAGGCCATGCAATAATCATAACGCCGGTAATTGCGTATAAAGCGCCGGAAACAATCCGCCACCAGCGGTGATAAGACATCGTTATACCGTTTAGGAAACGGGTCGTTCCACCTATAATTAATATAGCTGCCAGCAGAAATTCTACAGCAATAGCGGTAATGCCGGGCATGGCAAACGCCATAATACCTATAGTAACAAACAACAAGGCTTCAAAAATATACCATCCACGGTGTTTGCAGATTTTCCCGGTGGCTCGTTCGAGCATTTCTTTGTTCGGCGGACAAGATAAAAACATTAAGGAACCTCCTTTCCTGTCTTTGTTTCGCCAATGGATGAGAACGCACAAAAGTTCCTTAAAAAAAACTGTAAGGAAATATAGAATCGGCGGTTCTGTTTATTTTGAGGGTTTTTGCAGCTCTTATTCTATAATGCTTGTGTTAGCATCAAGCATGTAACCAACGCCGCGAATAGTCTTGATGAAAGGCTTTTCGCGTTTATCATCCCCGAGCTTTTGACGAAGGCGAGAGATTTGGACATCTACAGCCCGGTCATAGCCTTCATAATCACGTCCTCTGGTATGATCAAAGAGATAATCGCGCGTTAATACTTTATGTGGAGCCGCTGTAAAAGCTTTGAGCATTTCTATTTCACCAGCGGTCATATCCAGCGGTTTTCTATTCTTGTCCAGTAGTTCATAACGGTTTAGATCGAGGTACCAATGTCCAAAACGAATAATTTTTCCCTCGTGGTTTTTCATCATCGTGATGATTTCTTCCTCAATATTTTTGACGGATCTTAAATGAGCTTTAATCCTAGCGGCAAGCTCTTCTATTTTATAGGGTTTCCCAATATAATCATTGGCGCCCATTTCAAGCCCGACGATCTTATCCGTTGTATTTTGCTTTTTGCTGATAACAATTATGGGGGAGGCTGTGTACGAGCGGATTTGATTGATGAGGGATATGCCGTCCTCATCGGGTAAAATAACATCGAGTAAAATGAGATCAGGTTGAACACGGTTAAAAATATCGACAAAGCCTTTTCCATTCCGCTCACAAATAACGCTGTAGCCTTCACGCTCCAAGTATTCTTTTAGCACTGTTTGAGTGCTTTCGTCGTCGTCCACAGCTAGAATTGTAGCACTGCGCTTCATGGCTAAATCCAGTTTATTTTAAGGAATTAAAATCGAATTTTACCACAGTAGTTACAGAATTGTAACACAAGAATTTCACTACACTAACACAACTGAAAAATGTCTTTAACAAAAAAAGACTATTGTCGTCCTCATTACATATTTTTTATCCAAGAAAACAGGGAAGGAGAGAAACCATGTTTCAGCCTCAAGAACTTGTACCGGAGATTACAAGATTGCACAGATTTGCATTACGCCTGACAGGGAATGTCGCGGATGCTGAGGATTTGGTGCAGTCGACAGCATTGCGAGCTTTGGAGAAGAAACACCAGTTCAGAGACGGTACAGACCTTTTCAAGTGGTGCTCAAAGATAATGTTCAATCTTTTTGTATCTGGATATCGGAGACGTGTGAAATTCGAAAGCCAGTACGATCCGGAACCTATTATTCAATTACAGAGGACGCCTGCCAATCAATACGAGCGTATGCGTTGTCTGGAGGTGGATGAAGCCATGCAGAAAATGAGCAAAGAACACCGTCAGGTTCTAAACGCCATTTGCGTTAACGGAATGAAATATAAACATGTGGCTAAAGAGATGGGTGTTCCGATAGGGACAGTGCGTTCACGACTTTACAGGGCTCGCGGCCACCTGCAGAACTCTCTTGCAAATGTTAATGAGGGCTATGTAGAGGCAGGGAGAGCATAAAATAATTCAGGAACAAAATCTTTTGCTGATCGTTGGCTCCTCCGAAGGAAACCTGAAGAGAAAAACGAAAAGGAGATTTAGTTATGAAAGCTAAAGATTGTTGTACAAGAGATGTTGTATATGTGCCCCCAACTGCGACTGTTGCAGAAGTTGCCAAGCTGATGAAGGATAATGAATGCGGTTCTATTCTTGTCGGAGAAAATGACAAGCTTACCGGCATGATTACCGATCGTGATATTACTTTACGCTGTGTCGCGGATTCTCAGGATCCAGCGAGCATGACAGCCGAGCAATGTATGACACCGGGCGTATTGTATTGCTATGACAATAACGAGCCAGAAGAGATTCTAAAGAATATGGCTAAAAACAAAGTAGGACGCATGCCGGTGGTGGATTCAGACAAAAAACTGGTCGGTATTGTTACTTTCGGAAAACTCGCCGCATCTTGTGCAGACAAGGACGTGGCAGTAGAGGCAGCAGAAGAAATTAGAGGTGCTGCTTAAATTATATTGCTGTTTAGCAAGCTTCCCTAAAATGGAGCTTGCTAGATGGTTTTACAATAGAGGCCTTTTGCAAACTTTTGTACTCAAACGAATGAGGAGCGTTTTTTTGTCTGAACTCATGTCAGATTCCAATGACCAAAGCGGGATAGAACCACTGGCAGGCATATTTGAGCCGGGGCATAATTGCTGGCGGAAGGAACGTGCGGATAAAGCAGCGCTTTTAATTGATTGTGCTAATTATTACCGCGCTTTACATTATGCATTCTCCAGGGCGAAGTATTCTATTTTTATTTTAGGATGGGATATTGATAGCAGGATTGAACTGCTGCGCGGAGAGGAAGCAAAGAATGCTGGCGGTCGCGTGACTTTATTTGATGTGATTTATCAAAAAGCTTCGGAAAACCCGGATCTGAAAATTTATCTTAATAAATGGGACTATTCGCTTTTCTTTGCCAAAGAACGGGAGCCGTTTTGTGAAGCAAAATGGAATTTCCGTACCCCCAAAAATGTATATTTTTGTACCGATTATAAAACTCCACTTGGCGCCAGCCATCACCAGAAAGTCATTGTAGTTGATGATGAAATTGCTTTTTGCGGCGGGATGGACATTGCGCTGGGACGCTGGGATCACAGAAAACATCATGTTGCAGTGCCGCAGCGCAAAGATCCTGGCGGCTTTTTTAAACCGCTGGGGAACAACCGCTACGGGCCATATCATGATATTCAAATGATGGTTACAGGTTTGGTAGTTAGCTCTTTAGCGGAGCTTGTGCGGGAACGCTGGGGAAAGTGCGCAGACTTCGAGCCTGTTCCATTGCGGAAAATGACAACAAAGGAAAGTAGGTTATGGCCGGGAGATGTCTCGCCGCATTTCATAAATGTGGATGTTGCTATCGCGCGGACTTTACCGAAGACAAAAACTTCCCAAAGCGTTCGTGAAATCGAGACGATGTATCTTGATGAAATCGCATGCGCTGAAAAATTCATCTATATAGAGAACCAATATTTAACCTGCCAAAAAATTGCTCGGGCACTTAATAAAAGGTTGAAAGAAAAACCGGATTTACGAGTATTGGCCATCAGTTCAAACAAGCCGGGCGGGATCATGGAACATAAAGTCATGTGGACGGGTCGTGTTTTGTTTTTTGCTATTGCCAGTAAAGACATTTCGGATGAGCGGTTTTGTGTGGTGTATCCTGTGAGTCAGGAGAAGGGCAGGCAGGAAACAATTAACATTCATTCCAAACTCATGATTGTCGACGACCGATTCTTGCATATAGGCTCCTCCAATTTGAACAACCGTTCGATGGGCTTTGATACAGAGTGTGATCTTGTTATTGAAGGGAGGGATGAAAAAATGCGTTCAAAAATCGCTTCCATTCGCAATAACCTGATCCGCGAGCATACAGGGCGGGAAGAGAAGAATATCAAAGATATGATAAATGGCGGGGCGCCCCTTGGAACTTTGCTTGAATACCAAAAGCACAGCCGCCAGCATTTGCTTAAAATTGATGACAGCTCTTATAAAGATGAACGTTTGGCTTGGTTGGCCAGAAAGATCGGCGATCCGGTGGAAGCACATATTCTTGTTAATCTGCGTGTAAAGAAGCTTTTGGGAAGTTTTCTGGTATTTGCTATTCTGGCTCTTGCCCTTTTTTCATGGTGGCAACCTGATATTTCGGGCACTTTTTCACGTGAGTCTGTACTAAATTCTATCAATTCTGTTCGGGATTCAAATTTTAGTATTCTGTGGATTGGCGGTATCTATCTTGTGGCGGGAGCATTCTTTTTTCCGATCACAGTTTTAAATTTAACTACTGCGGTTGTTTTCGGTCCGGTCTATGGTTTTTTTCTGGCTTTGTTTGGCTCTCTTGTAAGCGCTGCTTTTGCTTTTGCTGTAGGGCAGTTGATAGGCGAAAAAGCTCTTTTCATGTTTCGCGGGACATTTGAGAAGATCAGACAATATGTCAGGCGAGGAGGAGTACTGGGTATGACATTAATCAGGTTTGTTCCTGTTGCACCTTATACGCTGGTGAACCTTGCCTTTGGTATGACGGGGGTATCCTTTTCGAGCTATATGTTGGCAACCTTATTCGGCATGCTGCCGGGCATCTTTGCCAAGTCAGCATTTGGTGGAGCTTTACGACAGCTCTGGCAGAACCCCGAGCCAAGGATAATTGTATACACACTTTTGATTATTGTGCTTTGGTTTGTTATCCTTTGGGCTACACATCGATTGTTTATACACTATAAGAAAAAGATGGGATTATGAGTTTGCTACGCTTTCTTTGTTTTAATATTCACGGCGGATACGATAGGTACGGAAGGCGCGATTTAAAGCGTGTGCACAGTCTTATGGACAAACACAATATTGATATCGGCGTGTTTCAGGAAATGGAGACAAGGCCAAGTCGTGGGGGAACGTCCGAAGATATTGATCTGCTTGCAGGTAATAATCGTTGCTATCATTTGCCCGGGCCAACATTGAAAGAGGGTTTGGGCTGGTATGGCAATTTGCTTGTGAGCCGCTATCCGATTATCAGGGCAAGGGTACATGATCTTGAAAACAAGCCTGTGATGGAGCCTCGCAATGCGCTTGATGTCTTGATTGAAACTCCGTACAGAACTATCCGTGTTATTGGTACACATTTGTCGTTGTCCTCGGTTGTGCGTTGGGGGGAGATTAATAATCTTATGGCACTGGCTGACAAAGCCGACGTCAAAAACTATGAAACAGAAAAACCTCCGGTTTTTTTTATGGGTGATATTAACGAATGGCGTTGGCCTTGGAAGTTATTAAAACATCTGGATAATATTATGACTCCCGTGCCTTGTGGTAAAACATTTCCATCGTTTTTTCCGCTTTTCCGTCTGGACAGAGTTTGGTGTGATGGCCCAGGCATTAAGGCCTCAGCGCGTGTTCTAAAAGACCCTGATACATGTTACCTGTCCGACCATTTGCCAGTGTTAGTGGAAGTTAGTGACTTAGGTTAATTTGTGTCGTTCTCCGCGATTTTATTTGACTCTTCTGGGTTTTGTATAAAAACTGTTCGCGTTGGATAGGCAAATTCAATGCCTTCCTTTTCAAATTCTTCGTGAATAGTGAAGTTAATCTCCTGATTAATATCCATATAAATATTGTAGTCAGGGGAAAGAATGTAATAGACGTATTCGAAGTTCAAAGAGAAATCACCATAGCTTTGGAAATGGGAGCGGTCGAAACGCGTTTGCTCTTGTGCTTGTATTGCCTCTCTTATTATTTCAGGTATCTTTCTAAGTTTTTCACGTGGCGTTTGGTAAATGACGCCAATTTTTATTGCCACGCGCCTTTCATACATGCGTCCATAATTGCGAATTCTTCCTTGTAGAAGATCGGAATTAGAAAAAATGATTTGTTCTCCTGACAGGCTTCGCACACGTGTGGTTTTTAGCCCGATATTTTCAACTGTTCCCATATATGCTCGCCAATAATAAGGAAATCACCGACGGCGAAGGTTTTGTCGAGCACAATGGACAGGGACGAAAACAAATCGCCCAATATATTTTGCAAGGCAAGCGCCACGGCTATACCACCAATACCCAGACCTGCGACCAGTGTTGTAATATCAAAACCGATATTGTCTAAAATAAGGATCAGTACTGCTAGCCAGAGCAGACCTTTTAGCACCATGCGCATGGCACTGACGGTCGTGACAGCGGAAGGATTTGTTAATAGATGTCTGTTGCGATAGCGCTGAATCCAGCTATTGAGTAGGCTGTTTACCCATAAACCAAGCTGTATAAAAAAGGCTGCGTAGGCTGTAATACGGAAATTAGTTTCCAAATCATCCGGGAAATCAAGCCAGCTTGCACCCGCATAAAGAGCAAGAATTAAAAGAATTAGACCCTTTGTCCCCTCCAGAGCTTCTAGGAAGGATGTGCTCCAGCCGCTATAATCACGGCGTGTCAGCTTTTTAATATGATGCAGCCCTCTTTTTTGAACCAGACGAAAAGCTGCATAAACAGCGATGGCTATAATAAGTGCTACACCCCATTGCCAGAGTGTATTGCCGTAAATTTCGATATTAAGATATTCAAAGATACTCATATCTTAACAACGAAAGGTCGTACCAAAAAGTTCCGTTTTTATTTTACTTATTTTAGGGAATTTTTTAACAGGAGGGTCTTTCTAGAACAACTTGTCCGACATACAAACCGCTTCCGTCGAACCCTGCTTCGCATGAAGATAAGTAATAATTCCACATTCGGCGAAAGCGCTGGTTATATTTTTCACGGTCAAGTTTGTTAGCATTTCGGAGGAAGTTTTTACGCCAGCGGCGCAAGGTTTCGGCGTAATGGTAAGAACTGTGGATATAAGGATCTATGACCAGCTTTAATCCGGCGTGTTCCGCTTTTTCCAGCATAGCAGGCAGGTAGGGGATGCAGCCGCCCGGGAAAATATACTTATCAAGCCACATTGTGGTTGGCTCATAAACTGGTTTGGGGCTCAATATGGTATGGATGAGGGCTTTACCACCAGGTTTTAACATTGTTCTGACATTTTCGAAAAATATCTCATGGTTCTTGGCTCCTACGTGCTCGAACATGCCAATGCTTATAATCCGGTCATAATGCTGCGGATGGGCCATCGCATGTTCCCGATAATCTTCCAGATAGAAATTTATGTGCTTTTTTTGGTCTTCGGATGTGTTTTTAATGGCGTAGCAGAGTTGTTCTTTGGACAGCGTAATGCCATTTATGACGCTTGCTTTAGTCTGGTGTTCTATTTCTCTGCATGTGTTTCCCCAGCCGCTGCCAATATCAAGAACATTCATGCCGGGCATGATATCAAGGCGCCTTATGGCCTTGTTGATTTTATTGGATTGTGCTTCTTTCAAATCCATGTCTGGAGAATCAAAAAAGGCGCAGGAATAATTCATATTCTTATCTAAAAATGACGCATATAAATCATTGCCGAGATCATAGTGATGTTGGGTATTTTTACGACTTTGACGGATGTTATTATTGTTGTGTTTTAGTTTTTTACGCATAAGGCTGAAACATAGCAATTTTTTTTCCAGTTGTTCGTTGCGCAACAAAGCTGTCAAAAATTTCCCCAGATCTCCTTGATTAAGATCCCACTGTCCTTCCATATAACTTTCCCCCATATAAAGATCCGGGTCTTTGATAATATGTTCCAGAACTTTAGGAGATTTCACAGCCATCACATAAGCCGAACCTTTATCGTCACCTAATCGAAGAGGAGGAAGACCATCGCATGTCAAAATCAGATTAATCTCCCGGATAAAAAGCCGAAGAATAATAGCAGGTAAATTCCACGATAACGGATATCTTGTGGTGTGTTCTTGCTGTGTCAAAACTCGGTCTTGGCTGCTCTGATCGCGGAATGTATTTTCATGTAACATCACAATTATCCTTTCTTAAATTTATATCGCTAACGTTTTGTATTATAGGAAGGTTCCAAAATAACCTGCGTTTTAATTAATCTTCGCGTTTAACAATCAATCGTGAAAATCGTTGCCGAATATTTTTTCCATCAGATGGCTGAAAAGGCGCAATGTCAGAAAAATGCCGAGAAAAGCGATACCCGCCAGCACATACATGCCAAAGCCAATGGCGAGACCGAGACCTCCAGTAGCCCATATGCTGGCTCCTGTAGCTGTACCAATAACTTCCTCATTTCCCTTTTGTCCCTCGTTGCGCTTGATGATTGCGCCAGCCCCTAAAAAGCCGATGCCAACCAAAACACCTTCAATTATCCTGTAAGGATCAAGTGTAAGATTTTCATTATTCTCCGGTAGATGCATTAGTAATTCCTGAGTAATCATCGCCATCATGGCGCTGGCTATGCAAATAATCATATAGGCGCGAAAATCAACCGGCTTGCCTTTGATGTCGCGATCCAGACCCAATATAAGGCCAGCTAACGCAGCCGCCCCGATACGTATGGCGAGATCGGTTAAAGAAAAGGCTTGAGGTAAATATTCTGAAAACATCTTATTTATGAGGTCCTATCATTTGCTGAAAAGTTTTGTGGTGTTTTTCCCTCTTTTGTCAGAGATAAAAAGCTCCTTTTTCATTCGACTAGACCAACAATGTCTTTACCTAAAAGTTCCGCATGAATTTTTTATTAGAACTTTTATGAGGGTTCAGACATTGGCAAGCTGTGATGATAGATAATGCTATACAAGAAAAGGAACCCGAGCGTCATTTAATGGTTGAGACGCAGATAGCCGGGCGCGGTATTAAGGATACGTATGTGCTTGAAGCTATGCGGGCTGTGCCGCGCGAAATGTTTATGCCTGTAGGAGTTGATGAACTTGCCTACGAAGATATGCCGTTGCCGATAGAGGAAGATCAGACAATTTCCCAGCCTTATATTGTAGCTTTGATGGCGGAATTGGCACAGATCCATCCCGACGACAGAGTTTTGGAAATTGGCGCCGGGTCGGGATATGCTGCTGCTGTTATCAGTTTGATTGCCGAGCATGTTTATACAATAGAGCGTCACGAGAGTCTGGCGATGCGTGCAGAGAATATTTTGTCTGATCTGGGTTACGATAATGTTAGTGTAATTCACGGGGACGGTTCTTTAGGTTTACCGGTAGAAGCTCCTTTTGACGTGATAATGGTCACTGCCGGCGCACCGGAAGTGCCGGAATCTTTAAAAGCACAGCTTTCTATTGGTGGGCGTCTGATTATTCCTGTGGGGGGTCATGAGCGTCAGCAAAACATGATGCGTCTGATTAAACTGCCTGACGGTGATTTTAAAATCGAAAATCACGGCCCTGTTGCTTTTGTTCCTCTGATTGGCCGGCAAGGTTGGTTCAAAAACAACTCGATAACCCGGAAGGAACCGGAAAATAAATCTCCTATAGTAAAATTGCTTGAGCATGATGCACAGGCATTACCAGCACCAGACAGCCCGCATTTTGGTCAATTTTTTGATCATCTGGGTGAAGCTGATATTGTGCTTCTTGGTGAATCTACTCATGGTACGGCAGAATTTTATCGTGCCCGTGCTGCAATTACCCAGCGTCTAATTCTCAAACACGGATTCAAAATTTTAGCGCTTGAGGCCGATTATCCTGATGTGAGTGTGTTGGACGGCTTTGTGCGTAATAGAGATGTACCTGATATCGGTAAGCCTGTCTTTGCACGCTTTCCAGAATGGATGTGGCGAAATGATGAATTCTTACAATTCGTAAGCTGGATAAAAGCTTATAATGAAAGTCAGGCGGATCCGGAAAATATGACAGGAATTTACGGGATTGATATCTATGGCCTGCAATCTTCCATTAACGCTGTGATTGACTTTCTCAAGGATAAAGATCCGCAACTGGCTGAACTTGCACGCATGCGCTACAGCTGTTTTGAACCATGGTGGGATGATCTGGTCAATTATGGCAGCACAATGCTCACAGAAGATTACAAGTCTTGCGAGGAAGACGTTGTAAAAATGTTGAAGGATGTTTTACTTGAACGCCAAACCTATACGAACGGCTATGCTGACAACTATCTCGATATCACACGTAATGCAACGCTGATTGCCAATGCAGAAAAATATTACCGCACAATATTTATGAGCTCTGCGGCATCATGGAATTTACGCGATGAACATATGTTCAATACTTTGTGTGCAATTCGTAACTCTCGTTTTAACTCTTCCGGGGCTCCAGCCAAAACTGTGGTCTGGGCGCATAATTCCCATATTGGAGATGCTCGTGCAAGTGACATGGGTGTAAATCGTGATGAAATAAATCTTGGTCAGCTATGCCGTGAGAATTTTGGGGACAAAGTACAACTTGTAGGTTTCGGAACGGCAAGCGGCACCGTGGCCGCCGCTGATTATTGGGGTGGGTCTGTGGAGATTAAAAATATCAATACACCAATGCCGGGTAGTTATGAGGATTTATGGTCGGAAACTTCTTTTGACTATGCAAAGCTGAGTATGAAGGATATTGATGATAAGTTGCGGGAGAAGCTGGCAGAAAACTTCATGCAGCGCGCGATTGGCGTTATTTATAAACCGGAATCGGAAATGATGAGCCATTATTACAATGCGCGTCCGGCCAAGCAGTTTGACCATTATGTATGGATGCACAAAACCGCAGCTTTAACGCCTTTGCCCCAGAGTGTAGAACAAGAGGAACTAGAAACTTATCCGTTTGGTATATAATTAGAATAAATGACTATTGCACTTTATACTCATAGTGATTGTTTGGATCACGATACTGGCGCAGGCCACCCGGAAAATGCCGGGCGG